>DAITQM010000016.1:0-68719 GCA_036832975.1 Pseudomonadota bacterium
CCGGGCATGTACCGGACTCGCGACTTGAAAAAGGGCAGGAGAGCCCTTTTTCAACGACCTGTTAACGGATCGGCGCGGCACAGAGTCGCCATGCTCCGGCAAAGCCGGAGGGATCGGGTTAACCCAATAGTTGCATAAATTTTGCTCGATTTTATCAAATGCACTGTGAAATCATATATTTATGTCGCTATTAGCAGGAAAATCGAATTCACCTAAAGTGACGCGCCCGGTTTCTCGCCCAAGCTGGCGGCACATCTTGTCCGCTTCCCCTCGAACCGTAGAATTACTACGGTTTGTCGGGGAATCGGACAAGCTGCACTCGCCAGCTTGACCGAGAATTCCGGGAATCTATGCAACAATTGGGTTAAGTTACACCGGCGGCTTGGCAATGGCGCTCGATATAGTCGGCGTGCGATGGCATCCGATCGACGGTGTGGGCGATCAGGGTGCGGATGCCGGACATCATTTCGTTCAGTTTCTGTCGTTCCACGGCGGCGGCGAGCGGGTGGTGGCGGCGCGGCACGATACCCTGACCAAGCAGCACCTGCACCCAACTGCCCTCGGTGAACAGCTCCTCGCCGTCGCGGAAAAAGCGCCCACCGGTGCGAAACAGCTCGACTTTGTGGACGAGCGACGGCGGTGGCGGCGTGTTCCGCCGTTCGTCCCAGAACGGCTCGCCGCTGCGGCCGTTGGCCCAGTAGTGGAAGATCAGAAAATCGCGAATGCGCTCGAATTCGAAGCGGGTCTGGGCGTTGTACTCGTCCCGCAACGCCGGTTCGCAATGCGCCGCTGGGAACAATTGCACAAGCCGGCCGATCGCCGACTGGATCAGGTGGATGCTGGTCGATTCCAGGGGCTCCAGAAAGCCGGACGACAGACCGATCGCCACACAATTGCGATTCCAGAACTGCTCCCGGATGCCGGCCGTAAATCGCAACAGGCGCGGCTCGCCGAGCGCCTCGCCTTCGAGATGAGCCATCAAGGTCGCGACCGCTTCGTCGTCGCTGATAAAACGGCTGCAATAAACGTGGCCGTTGCCGGTGCGGTGCTGCAGCGGGATGCGCCACTGCCAGCCGGCCGGCCGGGCATTGGCCTGGGTGTACGGCCGAAGCGGCGCGGTGCGGGCCGAGGGCAACGCCGCAGCGCGGTCGCAGGGTAGCCACATTTGCCAGTCCTCGTAGCCGATGTTCAACGCTTGGCCGAGCAACAGGGCGCTGAAACCCGAGCAATCGATAAAGAAATCGCCAACGATCTCCTTGCCGCTGGCCAGTTTGAGGCGGGCGATATCGCCGCTTTCGCCATCGCGTTCAACGTTGACGATCCGGCCTTCGTGGCGGATCACACCCCATCTCTCGGCATGCCGGCGCAGATAACGGGCATAGAGCGCAGCGTCGAAATGAAAAGCGTGGCGGATACCGGGAAACGGCGTATCGGGTATCTGCTCGAGCCGGGCACAGCGCCCGGCCAGCGCCGCGCCGGTATTCAACGAATAATCCCACAGCGCCGTCGGCTCGCCCTCGTGGCGGGCGCGCAGCCAGTAATGGTGAAAGCCGAGCAGGCCGAGCGGCCGACCGATCTCGCCGAAGGCGTGCAGATACGAATGATCCGGCGCGGTCCAACCGTTGAACTGGATGCCGAGTTTGAACGTGCCCTGCGCAGCGCGCAGAAAATCGTCCTCGTCAAGGCCCAGATACTGGTTGATCAACCGGATCTGCGGAATCGTCGCCTCGCCGACCCCGACGATGCCGATCGCCTCCGACTCCACCAAGTGAATGTCCAAGCGCCGGCCGAAAGCCTTGCTCAGCACCGCGGCGCTCATCCACCCGGCGGTGCCGCCGCCAACGATAACGACTTTGCAGATCGCGTTATTCACCGGTGAAGTGTAGCGCAGCGAAAAATAATCCGGCGCCTGCCATCCCTGGACGGCGCCGGTCAGGAGAAACGACGAGACTCAGAAAATCCGGTACGAGGCGCCGAGCAGATACGTCCGGCCGAATTTCTGCCGGTCGATCACCAGGCCCCGATTGCCTTGTTCGAACGTGACGAACGGCTCGTCGGTCAGGTTGTTCGCTTGCAGCAAAATGGTCAGGCCCTCGAGTGAGCCGTGCTTGAACTCGTAGCTGACCTGAGCGTCGAACACGCTCTCGCCGGCCGCCTCGCGCGTGATGCGCGTCGCGCTCAGCCCGAAAATCTCGGACAGGAACGAATCGCGGTAGCGGTGGCCGAGCCGGGCCTGGAAGCCGCTCTTTTCGAAATAGAACGTCGTATTGACGACCCAATCCGAAAGACCCGGCACCGAGATCGGGTTGGGATCGTCGCCGAGCAGGACCTTGCTGTCGGTGTAGGCGACACTCGATATCACGCCGAACCCGTCGAGCACCTCGGAGAACAACGAAAACGGCGCCGAGACGGTGAACTCGAAGCCTTTGATATTGCCCTTGCCGCGGTTGGTCGGGCCGGATGAAAGGCCCAACGGCGTGCCGAGTCTGGCTTGATCCTCGGGCGTCAGGAAATCGTCGATAAAAGCGCTGAAATCGACGAGCCGGGCGTCTGTCGGATTGATGAAATCCTGCAAGTCCTTGTAGAACCCGGCCAGTGCCAGGTAGCCGACGCCGTCGCCGAAGTATTTCTCGAACGACAGATCGACGTTGTTCGAGATCGTCGGTTTCAATTGCGCGTTGCCGCCCGAAGCACTGAAAAAAGAGCGATTCGGATCGGTCGATTCAAGCTGCGGGAAGTTAGCATTCAACGTCAGGCCGGCGTTGAGCTGGTCCATACGCGCCCGAGCCAGCGTCCGCGCCGCGCCGAAACGCACCTTGACTTCGTGCGGCAGGTCGAAAATCACGTTGGCGCTGGGTAGCAGGCGGGTGAACTCGTCGCCGTCCCGGACCGGGATGAACGTGCCCGGCGCAACGCCAACCGTACCGCCGCCGGTGCCCGCTTCCTGTTCACCCGCAACTCGGAAACCGCGTGAAGTCTGATCGGTATAAACCACCTGCAGGCCGAAGTTGCCGGTCACCGGCACCGAACGGACCATGCCGTCGAGATCGAATTTGACAAAGCCGAGCGCCACTTCTTCACGCACCATCCAGTCCTGCGGTACGTTGAACGACGACAGCTCGATCGGGACGAAATCCAAAAAGCCGTTTTCGATCAGAAACAGCGGATCGAGCGTCACCTGCTGTGGAATGCCGATGAAATCGTGGCCGATCTGATTGTCGAGCAGTGCTTCCTCGGGAATCGGCAGCGCATCGACCCCGCCGGCCGGTACGAGAAAGTTCTGGGCGATCTTACGTTTTTTGTCGCGCCGGCTGAGATCGCCGCCGACCGTCACCCGGCTGATAAAGCCACGGCTGAACACGCGGTCGATCGCGAACTTGATATGGGTCAGTTCGTCGTCGGTTTCCGGAGCATTGATGAAGCCGGCCTGGATGAGGCCAGCGCCGGCGCCCCAGCCCTGCGGGTCGGTCAGGAAAAACTGGCTCGGATCGCCGTAATCGAGCGACGGGCTAAAGACGAAGTTGCCGTTATCTTCTCGGCGAAAGCCGAGGGCGTCGGCCGCGCCGTTGCCGACGCCTGCTCCGGTACCGGTGTAGGTTTCGAGCAGAAAGTCGGTGCGCTCGGAACGCGAATAGCTGACGTCGGTCTCGAAACCCCAGTTTTCGGCGAATTGGTATCGCAGGTTCCAACCGGCGTTGTACAACTGCGCTGAGCGTTTGTTGCGGTCGTTGCGCATCACGCCCTTGACGTCGTCGAACACGCCCTCGGTAACGATGCCGTCATTAGCGGTAAATCCGGGGCGCAACTGCGCCGCCGACCAGAACAGCGGAAACTCGATACCGCGTAAATTCTGCACCTCGTTGAAATCGGAGTAGGAAAGATCTAGCGAGGTGTGCAAGCGATCGTTCGGCGCGTATTCGACGGTGCCGATAATGCCGACCCGGTCGAGATCGTTGGTGGTGCTGAACGGTTTGGCACCGCCGATCACAAACGGTCCACCGTCTTCGGTTGTCGGGAAGCCCCAGGAGTTGAAACGCTCGGTCTGGGTCGGCGTCGATTGCGCCGCGATACCGAGCGTCACGCCGAACGTATGGTCCATGAACTGGTCGATGTACACGGCGCTCGCCCGGTAGCCGTCGCGCGGCCCGTCGGGGTTGACGGCATCGTCTTCGTTGAATTCGTACCGGGCGTTGACGTTGAGCCGCCGTTCGTTGAGATCCAGGGGGCGGATCGTGCGCAGATCGACGGTGCCGGCCAGACCTTGGCCGATCAGGGTCGAATCGGGCGTTTTATAAACGACGACCTCACCCATCAATTCGGCCGGGTACTGGTCGAATTCGACGCCACGGTTGTCGCCGGTCGTCACCTGCTCGCGGCCATTGAGCAACGCCGTGCTGAAATCGGGCCCGAAACCGCGAACGCTGACCACCTGGGCCCGGCCGTCGACGCGCTGCGCCGAGACGCCGGGCAGGCGGGCGATCGCCTCGGCGATGCTGACGTCGGGCAGCTTGCCGATGTCTTCGGCCGACACCGATTCGACGATCGACGTGTGGTTGCGCTTGGTCGCCACCGATGACGCGATACTTTGCCGAAAGCCGCGGACTTCGAGGCGATCGAGTGCAGCTTCTTCCTCCTCCAGCGCCCGGCGTTTGGCTTCGGCTTCGGCTTTTTTCTTTTCCTCTGCCGTCTGCTCACCGGCAACGGCCTCCTCAGCCTCGTTCCCGTCCGCCGCCGCGGCAATCTGATCCGCATCGGCCGGCACATCCTGCGCCAGGGCGTAAGGGCTCATCCCCAATCCGGCGGCGAGGGCCAGATACAGCGCGCTGCGCCGCACCTCACCTTTGGCAACAGCGGCCCGGGCCGCCGCCAGCTGGCGTTGGCGGCGGACAAGGCGTTTTGTGTGTGACTTTTTGCTCATGATTGTATCGACCCCCGACTGGTCGTGGTTGGAATAATGGCGGCGATCGTAGAGACAAAGCCCACCTGTCGGCAATGCTTTGCAATCGTATGCAGGCGTTGCATACGTTTGCATCGCTCGGTAATGGTTAATTCTCCGAACTTCGATCCGCGATAGGGCCTGTACCGCCGGCCACCGGCGCTGAATACGTTTGCAGGCAGGTGAACGAGCCGCAGCCTGCCGTTAAGCTTGGCGCCACAATGAAAAGCGCGCCCAAACCATTATCGACTGAAGCCACCGCCGCCGGCCCGGCCGTCGCCCGGCCACGACGTCTTGCGTCCACCGATTGGTGGCGCGGCGCGGTGATCTATCAGATCTACCCGCGCAGCTTTCTGGACAGCAACGGCGACGGCATCGGGGATCTCAAGGGCATCATCGCGCGCCTCGATTACCTGGCCGGGCTGAGCGTCGATGCGCTATGGGTCTCGCCGTTCTACAAATCGCCGATGCACGATTTCGGCTACGACGTCGCCGATCCGCGTTCGGTCGATCCGCTGTTCGGCACGATGGCCGACTTCGACGAGCTGCTCGCCAAGGCGCACGAGCGCGGTCTGAAAGTCATCATCGATCAGGTGATCAGCCATACCTCGATCGAACATGCCTGGTTCCAGGAGAGCCGGCTAAGCCGCGACAACCCAAAAGCCGACTGGTACGTCTGGGCCGAGCCGCGCCCCGACGGCTCACCGCCCAACAACTGGCTGTCGATCTTCGGCGGCGCCGCCTGGCAATGGGAGCCGCGCCGCCGGCAGTATTATCTGCACAATTTTCTGACCACCCAGCCGGATCTCAACTTCCACCAGCCGGCGGTGCGCGCCGCGGTGCTCGACGACCTGCGTTTCTGGCTGGCACGCGGCGTCGACGGCTTCCGTCTCGACGCCGTCAATTTCTGTTACCACGACGCGTTGTTGCGCGATAATCCGCCGAAACCGCCCGCTGAGCGCAGCGGGCGCGGTTTCAGCCCCGACAACCCCTATGCCTATCAGTTTCACGACTACAACAACACTCAGCCCGAGAACCTGGCGTTCCTCGAAGAACTACGCGCCCTGCTCGACCGCTATCCGGGCGTCACATCGATCGGCGAGATCGCCTCCGAGGATTCGTTGCTGACGATGGCCGAATACACATCGCCCGGCCGCTTGCACATGGCCTACAGCTTCGAACTTTTGACCGAAGAGTTTTCGGCGGCCCATATCCGTGCCACGATCGAGCGGCTGGAAGGGATGATGGCCGATGGCTGGCCGTGCCTGGCGATCTCCAACCACGACGTCGAACGGGTGGTCAGCCGTTGGGGGCGCGACGGGCGGCCGCGCCATCTCGCCGGGCTGCTCACCGTGTTGCTCGGCTCGTTGCGCGGTTCGATCTGCATCTACCAGGGCGAAGAACTCGGCCTGCCGGAAGCCGAACTGCCGTATGAAGCTCTGCGCGACCCCTACGGCATCGCTTTCTGGCCGAATTACAAAGGCCGCGACGGCTGCCGCACACCGCTGCCGTGGAACGACAGCCCGAACGCCGGTTTCAGTGACCACACTCCGTGGCTGCCGATACCGGCCGAACACCGGTCCCTGGCGGTCGCCTGCCAGTCGGCCGATCCGGTCTCGACGCTGAACACCTGCCGCGCCTTCCTCGCCTGGCGCCGGCGGCAGCCGGCGCTGTGTACCGGGACGATCGACTTTGTCGATGCTCCAGAACCGGTGCTGGCGTTTTTCCGCCGGCACCCGGAACAAACGTTGTTGATCGCGTTCAACTTCGGTGCCACAGCGCAAGAGGTCCGGTTCGCGAACCTGCCCGCTGGTTGGCAGGCGCTGCCGCTCGCCGGCCTGCCGAACGGGTCGCTCAGCGGGACCGCCGTTACACTGCCGGCGCACGGTGTGCTCTTTGCGGTGCGCGGCTAAGTGATCGCTGCCACAAATACGCCGGTCTTCGGCGGGCGCGACAAACCCGCGCTCACGTTCTGGCAGATTTGGAACCTGTGCTTCGGTTTTCTCGGCATCCAGTTCGGCTTTGCGCTGCAAAACGCCAACGTCAGCCGCATCTTCCAAACCCTCGGCGCCGAGATGGAACTGCTGCCTTTGCTGTGGATAGCCGCACCGCTGACCGGGTTGCTCGTTCAACCGATCGTCGGCTATTACTCAGACCGCACATGGAATCGTCTCGGCCGCCGCCGGCCGTATTTTTTGTTCGGCGCCTTGCTCACCACGCTGGCGCTGTTGGTCATGCCGAATGCCCCCTACCTGTGGATCGCGGCCGGTACGTTGTGGGTGATGGACGCCTCGATCAATGTCGCGATGGAGCCGTTCCGCGCGTTTGTCGCCGACCAGATGCCGCCCCGCCAGCGGCCGGCGGGTTACGCGATGCAGAGTTTTTTCATCGGCACAGGTGCCGTGATCGCCAGCGCGCTGCCCTGGCTTTTGGCCCGCTTCGGTGTAGCCAACACCGCCGCCGGCGGGGTTCCGGACAATGTCCGTTACGCCTTTTATCTGGGCGGCGTCGTGCTTTTCGCGGCGGTCGGGTGGACCGTTCTGCGCAGCAAAGAATACCCACCGGAACAACTGCTCGCCTTCAGCGATGCCCGGGCCGCGGAATCGGCAGCGCCCGACCGCGCCGCCACTCAGCGCCGCGGCACTCTCTGGCTGGCGGCGGGTCTGGCCGGATTCGGCCTGATCGCCTGGCGCGGCTGGGATCCCCAGCTTTATCTGCTGGCCGCCGGGCTTGTGCTTTACGGCGCGGCGTTGCTCTATCTCGCCCACCACGAAGCGCACAACCTGTTCACCTCGATCATGGCCGATCTCGACGGCATGCCCGGGGCGATGCGCCGGCTGGCGGTGGTTCAGTTTTTTTCATGGTTCGCGCTGTTCGCGATGTGGATCTACACGACCGCGGCGGTCGCCGCGGTGCATTTCGGCAGCAGCGACCCGGCGTCCGCGGCCTACAACCGGGGCGCCGACTGGGTCGGTGTGCTGTTCGCCGCCTACAACGGCTTCGCGGCGCTTGCCGCGCTCGCCATCCCGCCGCTTGCCCGCCGTCTGGGACTGCGCCTCAGCCACCTCGTCAACCTCTGGCTCGGCGCCGCCGGAATGCTGTCGTTCCTGGTGATTTCCGACCCGAACTGGCTGCTGCTCGCGATGCTCGGCATCGGCTTCGCCTGGGCTTCGATCCTGTCGCTACCCTACGCCCTGCTCGCCGACCACCTGCCGGCGGCCAAGATGGGCACGTACATGGGCATCTTCAATTTCTTCATCGTCATCCCCCAACTCGCCGCCGCCAGCCTGCTCGGCTGGATGATCAAAACCTTCTTCGCCGGCGCCCCCATCGCCGCCCTCGCCATCGGCGGCACCAGCCTGCTGATCGCCGGCCTCAGCGTCCTCGGCATTACCGAAACGCCGGCCAGAACGAGCCCATCAAACTAGCAGCCTGTCGGACTTTTCCTAACAGGTTGTTGAAAAACGCCATCCTGGCGTTTTTCAACAGTCTGCTAAAGCGGCTTGAGGTTGTCGCGGCCGAGGAAGTCGCGGATGCCGATGAGCGGCAGGCCGTGGCGATAGACGATGCCGTAGTCGCGCACTTCGCCGTCGATTTCGCGGGCCCGGCGCTCGGCCAGGCTGCGGGTCATTTCGCTGCTGTCGATGATCGCCAGGCGGTCGGAGAACTCCATTTCACGAACCAGCGCCTCACTTTCGGGTGGCAAGGCGATTTCCGGGCGCGGCCATGGGATGGCGTATTTATTGTCTCGGGTCACGGCGACCGGTACCTTGCAAGTGCCCGGATGGCCGCGCCAGGCGCCGTCGGGATGGCGGGCGAGGAAAACCAGAAAGCGCGAGCCGTCTTCGCCGTAACGGGTCAGCGGGAAATAACACTCGTCGCGGCGCAGCCCCTGTTCGTAAACGACGAGCGAATCGATGTCTTTCGGCACTTTGTAGCCGATCAGTATTCTCAGGTAGGCGCTGCCGCGCACCGGAAAGCCGCGCTTGTAGTCGTAATCGGTGTAATACACCTGGGCCAGGGCGACGAGATCGGCGCCGGCGGCCAGTTCGGCGAGCGTCGGCCGCGCGGCGGCGGGGGTATCGATCGCGGGTTCGAGGGCAGGTTCGGCGGGGGAGCGGGCGGCCTCCGGCGTCGCGGCACCGGCCAGCACGGCGACCGTGCCCAGCGCAGCGCTCAGCATCGGCAGCCGAAAACCGGCCTTTCTGGTATCGTGGCGCATCGTCGCATCATACGCCGCCTGGCCGCCCGGCACCACCCCCGATACCGGCCGGCGAGCGACGATGAAACAACCGGGAAACAGCCATGAATCGAAGCCTGTTTTTACTTGCCAGCGCCGCCCTGCTGCTCGCCGCCTGCCGACCGGCCGCCGACGAATCCGCCACGCTGCCCTCACCGGCCGCGGCGGCCGCTTTTCTCGCCCATGCCGAGCAGGCGCTGGCCGCGGCCGAGGAGCGGCGCGAGCGGCGTCTTTGGGTCTATCAAACCTATCTCACCGATGACACCGAAAAAATCGCCGCCGAGGCCAGCGAAGAGCTGACCCGGCTCGGTGTCGAGTTCGCGATCGAGGCGCGGCGTTATCACGAGTTGGACCTCGACGCTACCACGCGCCGCAAACTCGACCTGCTCAGCCGTGCCATCGTGCTGCCGGCCCCATCCGATCCCGCTGCCGGTGCCGAACTGGCGTCGCTGGCCGCCAGGCTCGACGGCCTGTACGGCAAAGGCCGCTATTGCCGCGATGATGGCACCTGCTGGACGCTCGACGAGATGGAACGCCAACTCGCCACGGCGCGCGATCCAGCCGTGCTCGCCGAAATCTGGACCGGCTGGCGGACCGTCGCGCCGCCGATGCAGCCGCTTTATGCCCGCCTTGTCGAACTGGCGAACCGCGGAGCGCGCGATCTCGGTTATGCCGATACCGGCGAACTGTGGCGTTCCGGTTACGACATGCCGCCCGCCGCCTTCGCCGCCGAACTCGACCGCCTGTGGGGTCAGGTGAAGCCGCTTTACGACGCCCTGCACTGCCACGTCCGCGCCCGGCTGAGGGCCCATTACGGTGACGAAATCGTACCGCCGGGGGGACCGATCCCGGCTCACCTGCTCGGCAATATGTGGGCCCAAAGTTGGGGCAATATCTACGATCTGGTCGCGCCGCCGGCCGCCGATCCCGGTTACGACCTGACCCAGCGACTGAGCGAAGCCGGCTACGACCCGCCAAGGATGGTCAAAACCGGCGAGGCCTTTTTCAACTCATTGGGCTTTGCGCCGCTGCCCGAGACGTTCTGGCAACGCTCGTTGTTCACCCGGCCGCGCGACCGCGATGTCGTGTGTCACGCTTCGGCCTGGGATATCGACGGCCAAAACGACCTGCGCATCAAAATGTGCATCGAGCCGACCGAAGAGCACTTCCAGACGATCCACCACGAACTCGGCCATAACTACTACCAGCGCGCCTACAGCGGCCTCGATCCGCTGTTCCGGGCGAGCGCCAACGATGGCTTCCACGAGGCGGTCGGCGATACGGTGGCCTTGTCGATCACGCCACCCTATCTCCAGCAACTTGGCCTGATCGATGATTTACCGCCGGCCAGCGCCGACCTCGGCCTGCTGCTGCGCCTGGCGCTCGACAAGGTCGCATTTTTGCCGTTCGGGCTATTGGTCGATCAGTGGCGCTGGAAAGTGTTCGCCGGTGAAGCCGGGCCGGAACAATACAACGATCTGTGGTGGGATCTGCGCCAGCACTACCAGGGCATCGCGCCGCCGGCGCCGCGCCCGGCCGACGCCTTCGATCCGGGCGCCAAGTACCACGTGCCGGGCAATACGCCGTATGCGAGATATTTTCTCGCCGCGCTCTTGCAGTTCCAGTTCCACCGCGCGCTGTGCGATATCGCCGGCGACCCCGGCCCGCTCAACCGCTGCTCGATCTACGGCAACCAGGAGGCCGGCCGGCGCCTCGATGCCATGCTCGCCCTCGGCGCCTCCCAACCGTGGCCTGAAGCGCTTGCCGCACTGACCGGCAGCCGTGAAATGGACGCTACCGCCCTCCTCGATTATTTCGCGCCGCTCAAAACCTGGCTCGATCAGCAAAACACCGGCCGCCAGTGCGGCTGGTGAACCGCCCGGGGTAGGCAAATTGCCTGCTCCCGGCCATCAAGCGCCGGCATAATCGAGGCGGCGGCCGATCCAGCGGCGCAGCAGCCATTCGGCGGCGGCTTCGTTTTGCTCGAGGCGGGCGGCACGGCGTTCGGCGGCGGGGAGCAGCGCCCGGTCGCGGGCGAAATCAGCCAGTTTCAACGGGATGACGCCGGTCTGGCGGGTGCCCAGCATTTCGCCGGGGCCGCGCAGTTCGAGGTCGAGTTCGGCGATCTTGAAGCCGTCGTCGCTCCGGCGGAGCGCCGCAAGCCGCGCTTTAGCCACTTCCCCCAACGGCCGGCGGTAGAGCAGCACGCAACTCGATTCGGCTGCGCCGCGGCCGACCCGTCCGCGCAACTGGTGCAGTTGGGCTAAACCGAGTCGTTCGGCGTTGTCGATGATCATCAGGCTGGCGTTCGGGACATCGACCCCGACTTCGATCACCGTCGTCGCCACCAAGACGTCGAGCCGGTGATCGCGGAAGGCCGTCATGCGCGCTTCTTTTTCCTGCGGCTTGAGCCGGCCGTGGATCAGACCGATACGCAGGCCGGGTAGTTCGCGTTTGAGATCGTCATGGGTTTTCTCGGCCGCTTCGGCGGGGATCTCTTCGTTGTCCTCGACCAGCGTGCAGACCCAATAGGCCTGCCGCCCGGCGCGGCACGCCGCGGCGAGCCGGGCGATGACTTCGTTGCGGCGGGCGGCGTCGATGGTCACGGTGCGCACCGGGGTGCGGCCCGGCGGCCGCTGATCGATGCTCGAGACCTGGATGCCGGCGTAGGCGGTCATCGCCAGCGTCCGCGGGATCGGCGTCGCGGTGAGGAGCAGTTGATGCGGTTTTGTCGTTTCGCCGTCGCTCCCGCGGCCGCCTTTTTCGCTGAGCGCCAGGCGCTGGCCGACACCGAAGCGCTGCTGTTCGTCGACGACGATCAAGCCCAGGCGCGGAAACTGCACCGTTTCTTGCAACAGCGCGTGGGTCCCGATGGCGAGCGGCGCGCCGGCGGCGAGCGCGGCGAGGACGCGCCGCCGTTGTTGGCCTTTGACCGCACTGGTCAGCAACAGAGTCTCGATGGCGAGCGGCGCGAACAGTTGGCCGAGCGTCGCGGCGTGCTGTTCGGCGAGTAATTCGGTCGGCGCGATCAATGCCGTCTGATAACCCGAAGCGGCGGCCTGCGCCGCGGCCAGCGCGGCAATCACGGTCTTGCCGGAACCGACGTCACCCTGGACGAGACGCATCGCCGGGCGATCGCCGGTCAGATCGCGTCCGACTTCGCGCCACACCCGCTGCTGCGCCGCCGTCAGATCGAACGGCAGGGTGCGGCGCAAGCGTTCGGCCAATGTCGTTGCGGCCAAGGGCGGCGCGTGGTGCAGCGCCCGGCGGCGGTTCCAGCGGCGCAGAGCTAAAAGTTGGGCGCTGAGTTCCTCGCCGAGCAAGCGCCGCATCGCGGGGTCGGCGGCGGTCAAGATCGCCTGCGCCGCGGCGGCGTCGGGCGGCCGGTGTATGCGCAACAGCGCCGCACTCAGTGGCGGCGCATCCGGCTCGTCCAAGACCGCGGCATAGGGGTCGGCGAGTTCGATTCCGCCGGCGGCGAGGCGGTCGATCAATGTCTGCATCGTACGCGCCAGATCCGCCGGCCGCACGCCGCCGATCGTCGGATACACCGCGGTCAGATAGCCCGGCAGCGGCGCCGCCGCCTGTGCCGCCAGCCGCTGGTAGCTCGGATGGACCATTTCCAGGCCATGGAAACCGTCACGCACCTCGCCGTAAACGCGCAGCCGCACACCAGGCGCCAACGCCCTGGCCTGTCCCGGAAAGAAATGAAAAAACCGCAACAGCAGCCGCGCTCGATCGGCGGCCAGCAGCACTTCAAGCACCGGTCTTCGCCGCTGGGCGATTGCACAGTGCTCGATCACCCCTTCGGTCTGCACGACCTGGCCGGCAACGAGGGCGGCAAGCGGGGTCAGCCGGGTGCGATCCTGATAGCGCCGCGGCAGATGAAAAAGCAGATCTTCAAGACGGTTGAAGCCCGCCGCTTCGTAGGCCGCGGCGCGCTGCACGCCGATCCCGGGGAGCGCCGCCAGCGGCGCCGTTGCGGCCAGCCGCTTTTGCGGTTCGTTCAGCACCGCATGATCGCGTCCACTTCCACCGCGACGCCGCGCGGCAGGGCCTTGACTTCGAGCGCGGCACGCGCCGGGTAGGGCTGGGTGAAATAGCCGGCCATGATCTCGTTGACTTGCTGAAAGCAGCCCAGGTCGGTGAGATAAACGGTCAGTTTGACGATATCGTCAAGCCCCCCGCCGGCCGCGGCGGCGACGGCGGCGAGGTTGCGGAACACCTGGTGGAGTTCCGCCTCGATGCCGCCTGGGACCGGCTGCATGGTCTGTGGATCGAGACCGATCTGCCCCGAGAGAAAAACGAAACCACCGGCCGCCACTGCCTGGCTGTAAGTGCCGATCGCCGCCGGCGCAGCGGCCGTGGCGATCGCCTTGGAATCTCCGGTCCGGTTTTTTTGCACGGGTGTCTGGTCAGGCATAGTCGCGGCTCACTTTGTAGACATCACGGTTGTTGCGCAGGCGACGCAGCACGCGCGCCAGTTGATCCCGGTCCGTGACATTGAGGACAAACAGCAGCGTGGCGCTGTCGTCCGATGTATCGCGCTGTTCCACCTGTTCGATATTGGTCGCGGTTTTGCCGATCGCCGAAGAAATGTTGGCCAGCACTCCGGGGCGATTGACGACCTCGACCCTGACGAAGACTCTGAACAAACGGCGGCCGGTGACCCGCTCCCAGACAACGTCGAGACAGCGCTCCGGGTGCTTGCGCAGCTCCGGCACGTTCGGGCAGTTGTCGCGGTGCACAACGATGCCTTTGCCGAGCGATAAGTAACCCATGATACGGTCGCCGGGGAGCGGATAACAACACTGCGCGTAGCTCACCGCGCCATCCTCGCCGCCGCCGACGGCGAGCGCTTCGGGCGGCACTTCCGGGCGGCGGCTCTCGCGGCGCTGCATGCGGCTGAGCAGCTTCTGCGCCGCGATCTCGGCGAGCATCTCGCCGTGCGCCAGTTTGAGGAACAAATCCTCGAGCCGATCCAGCTTGCGGCGCTTGAGATAACTGACGAGCCGCCGTTCTGAAACGTCCTCCAGCGCGGCGCCGTGGGCGGTCAGCGCCTGGTCGAGCAGACGATGGCCGAGCGCGATACTGTCGCGCTGTTCCATGCTTTTGAGGTGGTGGCGGATCGCGGCGCGCGCTTTGGTCGTGGTCACGAAGGACAGCCATTCCGGGCGCGGCCGGGAGCCGGCGGTGGTCTGGATCTCGACGGTATCGCCGGTGCGCAGGCGGTGCGACAGCGGCGCGCGGTTGCGGTTGATGAGTGCACCGGTGGCGCGGTTGCCGACATCGGTATGGATGGCGTAAGCGAAGTCGAGGGCGCTGGCGCCGCGTTTGAGGTCGATGATCCGGCCCTTGGGGGTAAAAACGAAAATTTCGCCCGGATACAGATCGCCCTTGATGCTCTCCATGAACTCGTCGGCGGTCCCGGTGTGGCGCTGCGTCGCCACCAGACTGTCGAGCCAGCCGCGCACACGGCTGCGGGCCCCTTCCTTGTCGCCGGCGTATTTGTACTGCCAATGCGCCGCCTGGCCTTTTTCGGCGGCGATATCCATGTCCTCGGTGCGAATCTGGATCTCGATCGGTATATCGAAAGGGCTTTTCAGCACCGTGTGCAACGACTGGTACCCGTTTGATTTAGGCAATGCAATGTAATCTTTGAAGCGGCCGGGTTGCGGCTGATACAGTTCGTGGACCACGCCCAGCGCGCGATAGCAGTCGGCGCGGTTTTTAACGATGATGCGAAAGGCATAAACGTCGGTTACGTCCTTGAACGACAAATCCTTGTCGCACATTTTTTTGTACGTGCTGTACGGCGATTTCTGGCGGCCGAGGACGCGGCATCCGATTCCTTCGCGCTTCAGCCGATCGTGCAAAGCACGCTGCATTTTGCGCAACACGCCGCGGCGGTTGCCGGCCAGCGCCCGGACGCGGGCCGTCATGACCCGATGGCGGTGGGGATACAGGTTGGCGAAGCCGAGGTTTTCCAATTCCTCGCGCATCTCGTGCAGACCGAGCCGGCCGGCGAGCGGCGCGTAGATGTCGAGCGTCTCGCGCGCCACGCGCTGCCGCGCGTCGTTCTCCATCGCCTGCAAGGTGCGCATGTTGTGCAGGCGATCGGCGAGCTTGATCAACAGCACCCGCAAATCCTCGGCCATCGCCAGCAGCATCTTGCGGAAACTCTCGGCGGTCGCTTCCTGGCGGGTGCGAAACTTCATTTTGTCGAGCTTGGTGACGCCGTCGACCAGCGCCGCGACCACCGGGCCGAAGCGGTGCAGCAATTCCTGGCGAGTCAACGACGTGTCTTCGATGGCGTCGTGCAGCAGCGCCGCCGCGAGACACTCGCGATCGAGGCGCATTTTGGCGAGGATCGTCGCGACGGCGACGGGATGGGTGATGTAGGGTTCGCCGGTTTTGCGGTGTTGGCCGCGGTGGGCTTCGGCGGCGGTCGCGTAAGCGCGTTCGACGAAGGCGACTTCCGCGTCTTTCAGGTAGCCGCCGACGACATGGCGCAGCGGCTTGAGCGGGTCTTTGGCGCGCCGGGCGCGCTCACTCGTCGCCAACCTCATCCAACAGCTCTTGCTGATGGCGGGCCAGTTCGGCCGCCGCGGCCGCGGTATCGAGTTCGGTCTGAACCTTCCGAATCAACTCATAATCCACTTCACCGGCGGCGATTTCGCGCAACGCCAGCACCGTGGGCTTATCGTGCTCCTCGGGCACCAGCGCGGTCGCCCCGGCCTCGAGCTGCCGGGCGCGGCGGGTGGCATGGACGACCAGATCGAAACGGTTGTCGATCCGGTCCAGGCAGTCCTCGATCGTGATGCGGGCCATCGGCGTTCACGGGTCTCGTTGCGAAGTAGATCATTTTACCTTTTACCGGCGCTCTTGGCCAGCAGTTCCCCGACCGGGCCGCCCAGCCGGGCCTGCTGCACGGCGCGCCGCAGGCGCCAGGCGCGAACGACGGCGGTCAGATCGGCCAGCGCCGTAGCGAAATCCTCGTTGACCACCAGATAGTCGAATTCCGGCCAGTGAGACAGCTCAGCCCGGGCGGCGCGCATCCGCTGTTCGATCACCGCCGGATCGTCCAGGCCGCGCCGGACGAGCCGCTGGCGCAAGGCATCGAGCGACGGCGGGACGATGAAAACGGTAACACAGTCCGGGCACGCCGCTCTGACCTGCCTCGCCCCCTGCCAATCGATTTCGAGGAGAGCGTCGCGGCCGGCGGCGGCCAGGGACTCAAGATCGGCCTTCCGGGTGCCGTAGCGGTGCCCGAAGACCTCGGCGTGCTCGAGAAATTCGCCGCGCCCGACCGCCGCGGCGAATGCGGCGGCCGAAATGAAGTGGTAATCGGCGCCGTCGCGTTCGCCGTCGCGCGGCGGCCGGGTGGTGGCCGAAACCGACAAACCGAGGGTCGGATCCGCGGCGAGTAGCGCGTTGACCAGACTGGTCTTGCCGGCACCGGACGGCGCGGCGATCACGAACAAGCCGGCCAGCCGAGGTTCCGGCGACCGCGCCGGACTATTCGACATTCTGCACCTGTTCGCGCATCTGCTCGATCAGCACCCTGAGATCGACGCTCGCCTGCGTGGTGCGCAGATCGGCCGATTTCGAACTTAAGGTGTTGGCCTCGCGGTGAAATTCCTGCAACAGGAACTCGAAACGGCGGCCGACCGGCTCGGATGCCTCGAGCAACCGCCGCCCCTCGGCGACATGTGCCGCCAGGCGATCCAGTTCTTCGGCGATATCGATCTTCTGCACGGCCAGCGCCAGTTCGGTCTCCAGCCGTTGTTCATCGCCCGCCGGCACCGCCAACTCGGCCAAGCGCGCGCGTTGCCGGCCGCGCAATGCCTCACGGATCTCCGGCATCCAGATGCGAATCCTCTCGATCCACTCGCCGATCGCTGCGAGGCGCTCAGCGAGCGCCGCGGCCAGTGCCGCACCCTCGCGCCGGCGATGGTCGAGCAGCGTTTCGAGGGCCTCGGCGAGCAGCGTCCCGGCGGCCTGCCGCATCGGCTCAAGATCGACCTGCGGTTGCACGACCACCCCCGGCCAGGCCATCAGCGCCGCCAGATCGACCGGCGCCGCCGCACTGCTCATCGCCGCCAGCCGGGCATGAATGGCTAGCCACTGGCGGGCCAGAGGCTCGTTCACTTCCAATACCTGGACCGCGGCCTGCGCCGCCGGCACCAGGCGGAGCTGGGCATCGACCTTGCCGCGGCTCAGGCGCGCGGCGAATGCCGACCTGAAATCGCTTTCCAGAACGCGAAAATCCTCCGGCAGCCGTAACGTCAAATCGAGGAAACGATGGTTGACACTGCGGATTTCCCAGGCCAGACGGCCGAACGGCAGGTTGCTTTCGACGGCGGCAAAAGCGGTCATGCTCTGTATCATGATGGACCTGGAGGCGGTAGAAGAGCGGTTATGTTACCTTTGCCCACCCCGCCTTGCACCGAGCGCTGAACCTGAGATGACCATTGAACGCCGCGGCCGGCGCGCCGCCGATGAACTGCGACCGCTGACGCTGACCCGTCACTACACCCGGCATGCCGAAGGTTCGGTGCTGATCGCCTGCGGCGATACCCGCGTCCTGTGCACCGCCACCGTCGATGATAAAACCGCGCCGTTTCTGCGCGGCAGCGGCAAAGGGTGGGTCACCGCCGAATACGGCATGCTGCCGCGCGCCACCCACAGCCGCACGCCGCGCGAAGCGGCGCGCGGCCGGCAAGGCGGCCGGACCCTCGAAATTCAGCGCCTGATCGGCCGCGCCCTGCGCGCCGTTGTGGATCTCACGGCCCTCGGCGAACGGACGATCACGCTCGACTGCGACGTCTTGCAAGCCGACGGCGGGACGCGGACGGCGAGCATCACCGGCGCCTACGTGGCGCTGGCCGACGCCGCCACCCAGCTCGTCGCCAACGGGCGTTTGGCTGTCAATCCGCTGCACGGCCAGGTCGCGGCGGTCTCGGTCGGTATCGTCGGCGGCCATATCCTGCTCGACCTCGATTACGAAGAAGACAGCCGCGCCGAGACCGACCTCAACTTGGTGATGAACGACGGCGGCGGCATCGTCGAAATCCAGGGCACCGCCGAAGGTCATGCCTTCCGCCGCGACGAACTCGACAAAATGGTCGACACCGCCGCCGCCGGCATCCGGCAATTGCTCGCCGCCCAGGAAACGGCGCTGGCCGGCAGCGGATGAAGCGCGGCCCGGCGCTGTTGATCGCCAGCGGCAACCCCGGCAAACGGGCCGAGTTGGCCGCCCTGCTTGCGGCGCACGGCATCCCGGTCACCGAACCCGCGGCGGGCCAATACCACCCGCCGCCCGAAACCGCCGCAACCTTCGTCGAAAACGCCTTGCTCAAAGCCCGCGCCGCGTGCCGCGTCACCGGACTTGCCGCGCTGGCCGACGATTCCGGGCTGGTGGTGCCGGCGCTCGGCGGCGCTCCGGGGATCCGCTCGGCGCGTTTCGCCGGCGGCGCCGGCGATCACCCGGCCAATATCCGCCGGCTGCTGGCCCTGCTCGACGGTCTTGCCCCAGGGCGCCGGCGCGCCTATTTTTATTGTGTGCTCGTGGTGCTGCGTGCCGCCGATGACCCCGCGCCGCTGATCGCCGAAGGCCGCTGGGATGGTGCCATCGCCACCGCGCCATCAGGCGCCGGCGGCTTCGGTTACGACCCCGTTTTCCTTCCTGCCGGTGAAACCCGGACCGCCGCCGAACTCGACCGCAACGAAAAAAACCGCCAAAGCCACCGCGCCCGAGCCCTGGCCGAATTGCTGAGTAAACCTAAAATCTCCAACTGGTCGAGCGACGAGTGGTGAAACGAGAATTCCGGGAATCTATTTAACGAACTGATAGAATTGGTCGGCGGCCCGTTACGGGTCACCGGCTAAATGAGCTGTTTATGGAACAGATCGCCAAACTGCACATCGAGAAGCTGCCCGAAGGCGTCTACTTGGCTACGTCGGAGGATATTCCCGGAGTCATCGCCCAGGGACGCACGATCCAGGAGACCCTGGAGATCGCCCGCGACGTGGGCAAGGTGCCCGGCGAGCAGGAACGCATTCTGCCGGTGGTCGACAGCCTGTTGCGCGATGCCAAGGCGCGCCAGCCCTACCGCATAAGCGCCTGAAGGAGATGACGACATGACCCCGCAACTCGAACAAGTCCGGGAAAAACTCGAACACCTCGCGCCCGAGCGGCTGGCCGAGGTCGAGGACTTTATCGACTTTCTGCGCGAACGCGATCAGGACCGACGCCTGCGGCGGGACTACGCACAAGCCTCCGAGCCGGCGTTCGCCAAAGTCTGGGACAACGACGAAGACGCCGTCTATGACCGGCTATAACTTTGGCGACAGTGCTGGTCGGTTCTCCGTTCACCAACCTGCAAGCAACCAAGCGGCGCCCCGCGGTCATCATTCACAGCCCCGCCTACCACGACCGGCCCGACGTGATCCTGATGGCCATCACGAGCCAGGTCCGTGAACCGCTCTCAACCGGCGAAGCCCTGCTGCAAGACTGGCAGGCCGCCGGACTGGCCAAGCCCTCCGTGCTCAAGCCGCTGATCGCTACGCTGGAGAAAGACCAGATCATCAAGAAGCTGGGGCAACTGTCCGCCGCCGATCAGAAGCGGCTGGCCGGCTTGCTGAATAGCATTCTGGGGGAAGATGAATAGAATCTGTCATCGTGACACCGCGCTTACCCACTCCTCGACGCTAAACAAGTGAATTATTGGCAAGCGTCTTTAATCATTACCAAAAAATGCAATGTCGAAGGAACACTCGAGATCTAGTTCAGCGATTCTCCGCATTTGTGCCGGCCATAGCGTCGGCCCTCCGTGGCCTGACGCGGACCACCAAACACAGTTTATGTGCATTATCAGTCCGGCCGTTAACTGTAATTTATTCAGTTCTGCATTAGCCGGCTCGATCTTATCGAGTAGCCAGTCCAAATGATGGCGTAAATCTAACGACGACACCTTGCCTTCCGACGTCAAAAACCAGCCTTTACGTGGTACCTCCCGAACACGACCCAGGCTGTTCACCTTCCTCTCCCCTTTCTTCTGGATTGATGTGGGGGAAATCCGCAGAAGCTTCGTCACCATCTCCGGATCCATCGCACCAGAATAAATCCGAAGTTCCGCATACGTTCTTTCGCAAGAACCATACGACTCGTCGTATGGTGTGAGTCGAGTAATCCTCGTGTCTGCACTACTCATGGGTAAAAAGTCAATATTATTGCCGAGTGTCACTAATCACCCTAAAGGCGCCACCCGTTTTCGCTTTAATGGCGCCACCAGAACCGGCGATTTTCACGCTTCAGACGTGGGTGATTATTTCTTGGTTTCGGGCTCCTTTTCAAGTCGGCTTTTGGGGCTACCGTACCAGAATTCGCTCATCTGGGCGCCACGGGCCAGCCGGAACGGCTGGTTCTGGGCATCGTAATGGCGTCGGTAACCTGGGTGGGATTGCCCTCGCGCGGGTCGATTTCGGTGATGATGGTCTGCAACAGCGGATTGGTGACGGTGGCCGGGAAGTAGCCGTCCGTGCTGAAGGCGGTGGTCGTGCCATTACAATTCGTCCAGGCGTCTAGGCAAGACACGTCGGGTATCTCTCACAGTCAAAATATCAATACGGGCAGAAAGAACCAGATAGATGATCCGGTAAGGCGATTCGATCAGTTCGCGCAAATCATCGCGCTGATAGTACTCCACGACGCGACCCGAGCGCGGGTGTTCCGTCAATTGCTCAACGCGACGCGTAATTCGGTCCACCACACGTGTGGCATTTATAGGCTGGTCTTGAGCAATGTAGTCGTGGATCTGGCGCAGCCGGGCTTTGGCCCGAGGCGTCCAGAAGACTCTCATTTCAATCCAAATTCGCGGCGTACTGCGATAGTATCCGTCACACGATCCGCAGCGCTTTCGGCAAGCCCGGACTCAATATCCAAGATCGTCTCGATCTTTTCGGCCAAGTCCTCCCAGCCCGCCGTCTCCGGCAGGCTGTCGATCAGCTTGTGCGCTTGCTCTTTGAATACCGTAGCCATGTTATTCATATTACACCATTTTTAACGCCTGTTCCCGGCCGAAGCCTGGGCCAACCGGCAGCCGGGCGGACGGGTGATTCCGTTTACCGCTTGGGACGGGTTGCTCACCAGGTACTACCATCCGCCGGATCGGTGAGCGGCGGTTGGGTATCGTCCTGGCGGATCAGGTTCCCGAAAAAATCGTGCTGGTAGTCCAGATCGATCAGGCCGGAGACTTCGGTCCCGGTCATCTGGAAGGTGCCGGGGTGGTAGGTGTAGTTCTGGGTCTTGCCGTTGCCGAAGGTCTCCTGGGTCACCTGGCCGGTGGGGCTCATCGCTGTTACGCGCCGGTAGAACTTCGTCGCATTGGCGTAATCGAGCGAGTTGCCTTCTTCTTTGACCTGGCCGTCGATGTCGTAGCGGGTGTAGGTTCTGAGCCGCTCTTGCGGGTAGGTCACTGCCTTGGGACGGGCGAAGTAGCCGTCGTAGTCGATACCGACGGTGTATTGCGGCCCGACCGCGAAGATCGGGGTGTCGGGCACTCCGGTCTGCGGGTAATAGTGCGGATCATTGGTTACGGTAAAGCCCGCCGGGCGATTGAAGGCGTCGTAGGCGTAGGTTTTGTGCATGGTGACCTGGACGACGCCATTGGTGAACGCCTGGGCGCGCTGTTCTTCGGCCAACAGGCCCTCGCGCCGCTCGCCGTCGGGACCCGGGCTGTCGTAGACCCAGGTATCCTCCACCCCGCCCAGCTCGGGATCGGCGGGGTCGGCCACGCGCCGGATCAGCCGGCCGAGGGCGTCGTATTCAAACACCGTGGTCTGCGGTTGGGCGTCGGTCTGGGCGAGGACTTCGCCGAGGCCGTTATAGACAAAGGACCAGTGGCCCTGGTTGGGGTCGAAAAGGTCGGTTCTCTGGCCGAGGGCATTGTAGTTGGCGCCGGTCAGGTTGCTCTGAGGATCCTGGATCAGCTTGGCGTTGCCCTGGCCGTCGTACCAGAAGCGGGTTTGTGAGCCGTGGGCATCGGTGGTCTTGAGCAGCCAGCCGTTGGTGGCATAGGTGCGGGTGACGCACAGGTCATTATCGAGCGCATCGAGCGGACCGGCGGCGCAGGTGCTGGTCGCCAGCGGCGGCATACTGGCATTGGTGACCCATACTTGGGTCGTCAGACCTTTGGGTTGATAGTGGGTGTAGCGCAGTTCATTGCCGAGGCTCGACGGTTCGGATTTGAAGACCTGGCGGCCCAGGGCGTCAAAGCGAAATTCGCTCTGGACGTTCGATACCGCACCATAAGCCGGCACCGTCTGGGTCACCGTCTGGCCGCGGCCGTTGTAGCCGGTGGCGGCGTACACCGTGCCGTTGAAACCGTCGGTGCGGATCTCGATCACGCGGTTTACGCTATCGAAGTACTGCCGCACCAGCGGGGCGCCGTCGGTCGCGGCGATCAGGCAGTAGGCGGCGTTCAGGGGCATGACGCCGCAGCGCTCGGTGGTGGCGTCTTTGCTATAGATCATCCTGGAGCGCGGCGCATAGTGGTTGGCGGTATCGCTCATCGCCACACCCGCCGTCTCGGGGTGCCAGGTCTCGATCTCGCGACCGAACGGGTCGTAGGCCATCTTCATGATCAGGTCATTGGCGTCGGTGACCAGATGAAATTCGATGAAAATTGGCTCCCGGCGAAGTAGAAAAGGGGTTTCCGAACACGCGAGCAGTACAACAACAAAGGTTATGAACCGTTTTTCTTCGTAATTGCGTCTTTCATGACTTTTCCAGCTTTTTTAAGGCTTACTGAGAGAGGCTCACTTATATTTATATCTTTTTCGTTGATAAGCTCATTCCATGGTGTTGCTCCGCAAAGCAGTGCATAACATTTACCTTTTTGTTTTATTCCAAATAAGCTAAATAAAATATATTGTGCCACCCCCGCTGCGTTTTTGGTGTTCTTGCCGAAATCCACAGATATATACAACAAATCTTCTTTGTTGTGAAATAATACTTTTCGGCTATAATCGAAACCTTCTGAATTTAAGTAATTTTCTAATTTATTAAAGTAATCAACTGACCATTTAGCGCGCGGAAACATTAATATTACACCATACTCAGAGTTGGTATTAATATATTTCTGAAACTGGATAAATCTACAAAGCGAAGCTGTCTGCAAAATTAAAAATCCTTTATTTAAACCTCTTTTTAGTAAAGAGTCAATTGGAATGATAACATCCTTGACCTTATACGCCTGCCCTCTCTTCCCAATATACCAAAGGAGGAAAATAATTGCGAACAATATTACTGATATGATTATTATAATTTTCATAAATGCTCAACCGCCAAATATTGATGCAATTGTCCCAGCAATTTTCCCCAGTGTATTTCCAATGTTTCCAGCGGAACCAACTACCGTGCCACCTTGCACACCAGAGAAGGCTTCTGCAAAACCATGTGAGAAACCAGCTGTAAAGCGACTGAGTGGTGACAACAATAACCCGGGATTTGCATTTGAGCTAAGAAATCTACCGTTGGCAGGGTTAAATGGTTGTTGAACACCTCCTCGATTTAATTTTGTTGGAAATGATTTTCCAATAAGAAACTTAAGCAATTTCACTGGGCCAACCAGCGGGGGAGTTCCAGTCACAATTATTATTACATGAAATTTATTTCCTTCTTGCAAAACTAACGGTTTAGGATTTTTTAGTATATTTTCGTAAAAATCATCTTTGTTTGTATAAATATCATTTTCAGTAAGATTGTTCTTTGCCAGAAATGCTTGCAACTCTTCTTTATCTGTTCTCGGCTCAAAACTATCTACTGATATATTTTCTTCACTCATATTTTTATCTTTTGAGAGGCCGCGATCTTGCTCCATATTCTCGCGATTACTATTCGCGCCTATATTATCAGGAGTTTCTTTCGCATTTTTATCGTCTCCTTCGCTCATCCGGCTGTCGCCGCCGTTAAATCGTATTACCGTGCAGGCCGATCCGCGGTTGCATTTATCCGTGGTAGAGCCTGTCGGATCGCGGGGTTTGATTTCTTCTTCTGGCGAATTACAGTCGGGGTTAGTTGGTTCAGCGCATGTGGAATACCCTGTCGGATCAGTGCCCGACAGCGGGTTATTCATGATATAGCTGTACGGGTTCAGGCTTTGGCTATTGGCCGGGAACTGAATAATCGGGTCAACCGACAGGAATCGTCCCAGGTTGTAGTCATACGCCCTCCCGTTCATATGAGTGATGGCCACATTGTTCAGGTGCTCGTGGCCAGTGAAACCCCTTGTGGTCTGGTCGGGGCGATTGAGATCGCCGGATTCCTGGTTCGGGAACGGCACTTCATCCAGACCGTCGCTGTCGGCCCAGTTTTCCTCTCGCGGCTTGCCGAAGGGGTCGAAGCCTCTTCCGGCGCCAAGCACTTCTGCACCGTTTTTGTCGGTCATGGCGACGATGCTGCCGAGGCGGTCTTTGTGTAGGTAGGTGATCCCGGTGTTCTGGGCGCTGGTCACGTCCACGGTGAAGACCCCGTAGTTGCCTAGGTACAGCTTATGCAGGGTGCTGCCTTTTTGTTCGTACAGCTTGTCCACGTAGAACGTCCACTGGCCCAGTTCGTCGAGCTGATAATAACGCTGATTGTCGCTACCGTACCAGAATTCGCTCTTCTGGACGCCACGGGCCAGCCGGAACGGCTGGTTCTGGGCGTCGTAGTGGGCTTGGAAGTTGCCTGTGATGGGGTTGCCGGTGTTATTGATGCCGGAGATCATATTGCCGTTGGCATCATACCCGAAGTTCACGACGCCACCGTTGTTGATCAGGTTGACCGAGGTCACGGCGTTGGGCCCAGCACTGCCGGCGCCGTAGATGTAGTTGTTGCTGTAGTCGCTCTTTCGAGTGATATTGCCCAGGGGCGGGTGGCGCGTGTGTTTGCCCCCTTCCTGGCCTTCCCCCGCAAGCGGGGGAAGGAACGAGAGGTAGATTGCCGCAAGCGGGGAAGGAACGAGAGGTAGATTGCCGCAAGTGGTGGAAGGGAAAATTGGCTCACTCCACCAGCGGGGGATGGCTGGCGGTTGCCGGACGGCTCAGCCGGAGCGAGCAGACGCTGATCGCTGTCCGCAAGCGGGGGATCATGTGAGTGTGATTTTTGCCGTATACGAAGTAGGAGGAGCGTGTGTTTGCCCCCTTCCTAACCTTCCCCCGCAAGCGGGGGGAAGGAACGAGAGGTTGATCGCTGCCCGTACGGGAACTTATGCAACAATTGGGTCTATGTAACTATTGGGTAGAGCGGAATCATGTTCTGGGATATCGTGGTCTGGATCATCGGCGGTGCATTGATTGTCGGCGGCTTAGCCGGCACGGTGTTGCCGGCCTTACCGGGTACGCCGCTGATTTTGGCCGGCATGCTCGCGATCGCCGCCTATGACGGATTTTCGCCGGTCGGCGGATGGACGCTGGCGGTGTTGGCGGTGCTCACCGGGCTGTCGCTGGCGGTGGACTGGATTTCCTCGGGTCTCGGGGCGCGGCGGGCGGGCGCCAGTCCGCGCGCCTTCTGGGGCGCGACGATCGGCGCGCTGGTCGGTCTTTTCTTCGGCCTGCCGGGAATTCTGCTCGGGCCGTTTCTCGGGGCGCTTGCCGCTGAAATCGGCGCCGGCCGGACCCTTGGCGACGCCGGACGCGCCGGCCTTGGCGCCTGGCTCGGCCTGGCGTTCGGCAGTGCCGTAAAGATCGCGATCGCCTTCGTGATGATCGGGATTTTCGCCTGGCGTTACCTCCTGGCCTGAAGCGCGCCGAGGGTCGCCTACCTTGTCAAAATCCTGCTCACCACGTTGACCGTCGTCGCGGTCACTGGCCAAACGCCATACGCTGTGAGACGCACGGCTCGCTTCGCTGCCTTTACCCGTTCAGCCGCTCCTGATCAAGGCCGACTGGGGTTTCGGGTTCGCACTCGCCGCCGGCTCAGACAAACTGTTCGGCGATGATCCGTTCTTCGAGACTGTGGTCGGGGTCGAATAGCAAGGTATGGGTGACGCTGCGGTCGAGGGCGATCGTCACCTGGATGGCGTTGCGCACCTCGTGCGCGTCGGCGGTGGCGCTGACCGGGCGTTTGTAGGGATCGAGAATATCGATCCGGACGACGGCCGAACTCGGCAGGAGCGCGCCGCGCCAGCGCCGCGGCCGGTAAGGGCTGATCGGAGTCAGGGCCAGGGCTTCGGTACCGAGCGGCAGGATCGGCCCGTGGGCCGAGAGGTTGTACGCCGTGCTGCCGGCGGCGGTCGATAACAAAATGCCGTCGGTGATCAGTTGTTCCACCCGGACAATGTCATTGACGGTGACTTTCAAGTGCGCCGCCTGGTTGGTCTGGCGGAGCAGCGATACTTCGTTGATCGCCAGTGCGGTGACGCTCTGGCCGCTTTCGGTCGCCACCTGCATGCGGAGCGGGTTGAGCTTGACCGCTTTGGCGGCGGCGATGCGCCGGGGCAGATCGGCTTCGTCGAAGCGGTTCATCAAAAAACCGATGCTGCCGAGTTTCATACCGTAGACCGGCAGGCCGTCGCCGCCCATCCGGTGCAGCGTGCGCAGCATGAAACCGTCGCCGCCGAGGGCGACGAGCACATCGGCCTCGGCCGGCGCGTGGTCACCGTACCGTTCACTCAACCGGTGGTACGCGGCGTGCGCCGCGTCGCTGTTGGCGGCGACAAACGCCAGGCGGGGCGGGTCGCGGTTCATTCCCCGGCGGTGACCATTTGCGCCAGCGAACGGGTGGCGACCGTGACGGTCGCGAAATCGGCGCCCGGCCGGCTTCGCATTTCATCGAGGATCACAGACAAACGCGCCAGCCGGCCGCTGTGTTTTTCGGCCCACAGCGCCACTTGCCGCCGGCCGTCCTCGCCGCTATCCAGATTCAGCACTTGCCCGGTCAACAGACGGTGCTGGAGCTGCATGTCGTTGCGCAAATGGCCGCGGGCATGCGCGTCCCAATCGCCATGCGCCGGCAGTTCCTCGATCTCGCGGTGCAACCAGTCGAGTCCCAGCAGGCGGTCGAGTTCGTAATAGACGGTCACCACCTGCGGCAGCGGCTTGCCGGCGAGCAGCGACTGATCGACGATATCGAGCAGGTCGATAAACCATGGGCAGAGCGCCAGTTCGGCGGCCAGTTCGGAATCGAAACCGGCACTCGTGAAATGCGCCAGGTCACGTTCGAAGACGGCGCTGTGCGCCGGCGGCAGGTGCTCGCGCAGCAAGCGCCGCGCGGCGGCGATGCCGGGGGCATAGCGGTCGATCAGCGGTTGTATCGCCAGCGGTTCGCTGCCCGGTCGGTTGAGGAACCAGCGCACCGCCTGGCGCAGGACGTTCCACAAGCGCAGCATGGCTTCGCTCTGCACCCGGGCCGGCACCGTGTTGTCGAGCGCCTCGATCCGTTTCCACAATTTGCGCACGGCGAAAACCTCGCGCGCCACGGCGTAGGCTTTGATGACAGACGCAATGTCGGCGCCGGTGTCTTCCTGCACCCGGAGGACGAACGAGGCGCCCATCCGGTTGACGATATTATTGGTCAGGCGGGTGGCGATGATCTCGCGTTGCAACGGATGGCGCAGCATGATTTCACGCCATTCCCCGTGGCGCAGCGCCGAGGGAAAGTAGTTCACGAGTTCGCGCACCATGTAGGGGTCGTCCGGACCGTCGCCGGCCAACAGCTCGCGATAGACGTGAATTTTGCTGTACGACAGAAGGACCGCCAGTTCCGGTCTGGAGAGCGCCGCGCCGCGGTTCATGCGCTCGCGCAATTGCTCGTCGCTGGGCAGGAATTCGAGTTCGCGGTCGAGCAGGCCGAGGCGTTCGAGTGTCGCGATCAGGTGCATCTGGGCGCCGAGCCGGGCGTTGGCCAGCGTCTCCATGTGGCTGATCGATTGGCTTTGCAAATAATTGCCGCGCAGCACCAGGCGTTCGACTTCGTCCTGCATGTCGCGCAACATCCGGTTACGTTCATCGGCGCCGATTTTGTCGCCCGCTTCGCGGAACAGGATCTTGATGTTGACTTCGTGGTCGGAGCAATCGACACCGGCCGAATTGTCGATAAAGTCGGTGTTGAGCCGCCCGCCGCGCGCCGCGAATTCGATGCGCGCCAGTTGCGTCAGGCCGAGATTGCCGCCTTCGCCGATCACCTTGCAGCGCAATTCGGAGGCGTTGATGCGCACCGCGTTGTTCGTCCGGTCCCCGACATCGGCGTGACTCTCGCTGCCGGCCTTGACGTAAGTGCCGATCCCACCGTTCCACAACAGATCGACCGGAGCGCGCAGCAGGGCGCGGATCAGTTCCTGCGGCGTGACGCGCTGCGCCTGAAGGCTGAGCCAGGCGCGCACTTCGGGGGTCAGTTCAATGGACTTGGCGTCACGCCGCCAGATGCCGCCGCCCGGCGAGAGCCGCGCGCGATCGTAATCGTCCCAACTCGAACGCGGCAGTTTGAACAGCCGCTCGCGTTCCTCCAGGCTGCGGGCGCAATCGGGGTCGGGGTCGATGAAGATGTGCTGGTGGTTGAACGCGCCCATAAGGCGGATGTGGGGCGAGAGCAGCATGCCGTTGCCGAACACGTCGCCGGACATGTCACCGATGCCGACCACCGTGAACGGCTCTTTCTGGATATCGCGGCCGAGTTCGCGGAAGTGGCGCTTGACGCATTCCCAGGCGCCTTTGGCGGTGATCGCCATCGCTTTGTGGTCGTAGCCGTTCGAACCGCCCGAGGCGAACGCGTCGCCGAGCCAGAAGCCTTTATCCAGTGCGATCCGATTGGCGATATCGGAAAACGTCGCCGTGCCTTTGTCGGCGGCAACGACCAGATAGGGGTCGTCGCCGTCGCGGCGCACGAGGCCCGGCGGCGGCTGGATGCGCTTGCCGACCCGATTGTCAGCCAAAGCCAAAAGAGCGGTGATGAAAGTGCGGTAGCAATACACCACTTCGTCGTACAACGCCTGGCGATCGCCGGCCGGCGGCCGCTTGACGACAAAACCGCCTTTCGCGCCAACCGGGACGATCAGCGTATTTTTGACGTTCTGGGCTTTCATCAAGCCGAGCACTTCGGTGCGGAAGTCCTCGCGGCGGTCGGACCAGCGCAGACCGCCGCGGGCCACTGGCCCGGCGCGCAAGTGCACGCCTTCGACGCGCGGCGAATAAACCCAGGTTTCGCGATACGGACGCGGCTTCGGCAGTTCCGGCACTTTGGACGAATCGAACTTGAAACACAGATACTCGCCGAATTCGGGGTCCGGCGGCTGAAAATAATTGGTTCTGAGCGCCGCTTCGATCAGTTCGTAAAAGCCGCGCAGGATGCGGTCATCGTCCTGACTCGAAATCGCCTCCAGGCCGGATTCGATCGCCCGGCGGAGCGCGTCGATCCTAACCGCCCGCTCGGCGCCGCGCTCAGCGATGACCCGGCGGACGCTATCGGTAAACGGCGATTCACCTTCGCCGCTCAACAACCAGCGGAGCGCATGTTTCAACTCGCGGCGGGCCTTTCCGCCCGACCCTGACGGCGCAAAATGGTTTTCGAACAAGGCGACCAGCAGGCGGGCGAGCAGCGGATAGCGGCTGATGACCTCTTCCATGTAAGTCTGCGAAAACGGCATGCCCGTTTGCAGCAGATAACGGCTCAAGGCGCGCAGCAGCGTCACCTGGCGCGGCACCATCTGGGCCTGGACGATCTGCCGGTTGAAGCCGTCGCTTTCCATCGTGCCGTCGACCAGGTGCTGCAACGCGCGAGTGAACGACGCCTCGACGGTTTCCAGTTCGAGCCGTTGCTCGACCGCCGGTTCCATATCGAAATCCTGAATCCAGACGGTGGTATTTGGGCCGAGATCGACTTCGTAGGGCCGCTCGCTGATCATCTTGAGGCCCATGCTCTCGAAAATCGGAAAGATACGGGACAGCGGCTGAGCCTGGTTATGCAAAAAGAGCTTGCAGCGCAACATCCGGCGCTGGGCGCCGGTGCGGATCCGCGGCCGGTAGAGGCTGATCGCCAGGCCGCGGTGCGTCAAAAGCTCGGCGATTTTCATCACGTCGCCGACGGCGACCGACGGGGTCACTTCCCCGCTGTAGGCGACCGGCAGCGCTTTGCCGATTTGTTCGGTCAGCCTAAGCCCCTCCAATTCGCCGTGCGCCTTGACCAGCAGGGCACGCAGCTCGTCGAGCCACGAGCGAACCGCCAGCACGATGCGTTTTTCGATTTCGTCGCGATCGAACGAAAATGCACCGCGCTCGCGGCTGCGGATGATCACGTGCAGGCGCGCCAGGTTCGATTCCGAGACCTGGACCGTGAAATCGATCTGCTCGCCGCGCAAGGCGCGTTTCAAAATCGCCTGGATGCGCTCGCGGGTCTCGGTGTTGAAACGGTCGCGCGGGATGTACACCATGCAGGAATAAAAACGGCCGTAGCGCTCACGGCGGACGAACAGCCGGGTTTGCGGCCGTTCCTGCAAATCGAGGACACCCATCGCCAGTTCGAAAAGCTCATCGGAGGTGCTTTGGAATAATTCGTCGCGCGGCAGAGTTTCGAGGATGTGTTGCAACGCCTTGCTTTCGTGGCTGCGCGGCCGAAGACCGGAACGTTCCAGAACTTCGACCGCTTTCTGCCGGATCAGCGGCGTTTCGCGGACGCGACGGTGGTAAGCGCCGGAGGTAAAGAGGCCTAAAATACGGTATTCGCCGATGACCTTGCCCGATTGGTCATAACGCAGCACACCGATGTAATCCATATAACCGGTGCGGTGCACCGTCGAACGGGCGTTGGTCTTGGTGATGATGATTGGGTGATGGCGGTGTTCGACGTCGCGCGCCGCGGACGACAGGCTGGCCAGTTTGCGCGGCCGATGGTCGGGGCTGATGCGGCGCAGGATGCCGAGGCCCGAGCCCTCGACAATCCGCATCTCGCGCTCGCCGCCCACTTCCTCGACGACATATTCGCGAAAACCGAGAAAGGTGAAATGATCGCCGGCCAGCCAGTCGATGAAGGCCGCGGCTTCGGCGCAGATTTCGGCGCCGATGCACGAGGCGATCGCCGGCAGGCGGGCGGCGATCGCCGCGGCTTGATCGCGCATCGCCGCCCAATCCTCGACGGCGAGCGCGACATCGGAGAAGGATTTACGCAGGCGCTGTTCGAGGTGGGCGAAACCAGCGCCGCCGACTTGGCGGTCGATCTCGAAATAAATCAACGATTCGCTCTGCCCGGTGACGTCATCGGCCGGCACCAGGCTATGCAGCACGCCCGCCGCGTCGCGCTGGGCGTTGATCACCGGGTGGATGATCAGGTGCACCGCAACCCCCGCCTCGGCCAGCACCATGGTCGCCGAATCGACCAGAAACGGCATATCGTCGTTGACGATCTGGATAATGGTGTGCGGCGATTCCCAGCCGTCGCGCTGGGCTTCGGGATTGAAGACGCGGAGCACCACCTCGCCGGCCCGCCGGCGGGCCGCAAGACGGGCCATCGAGTGGACGAGTTGGGCCATTTCCGGCGCCGGGCGCGACGCCAACTCGGCGCTCGGCACGCGCTTGAGGAACGCGGCAGTGAAGCCCGGGGGCACCGCCCCGGCATCGGGCAAGGCGGCAACAGCGGTTTCGATCGTTTGTATCAGAGCGCGGCGATCGGGCTGATCAGCGGGCATGGCAGGTTTATCGGCAAGTGAAAAAATGACGGGGCGTCACCGGATTCCGGTTTCGGCGCGGCCGATGACCAGGCGTTGGATTTCGCTGGTGCCCTCGTAGATTTCGGTGATTTTAGCATCGCGGAAATAGCGTTCGACCGGCAGTTCGCGACTGTAACCCATGCCGCCGTGGATCTGTACCGCCTGGTGGGCGATCGCCATCGCCGCCTCCGAGGCATACAGCTTGGCGGTGCTCGCCTCGACGGTGTAGCGCCGGCCGTGGGCCACCGCTTGCTGCTTGGCCCACGCCGCGCGATAGACGAGCAGCGTCGCGGCGTCGAGCCGGATTTTCATATCGGCGATCTTGGCCTGGGTCATCTGGAAGGCGCCGATCGGCTGGCCGAAGGCCCGGCGCTCGCGGACATAGGCGACGCTCGCTTCGTAGGCGGCGCGGGCGATCCCGACCGCCTGCGAGGCGATGCCGATGCGCCCGGCATCGAGCACGCTCATCGCGATTTTGAAGCCCTCGCCTTCCTTGCCCAGAAGATCGGCCGCCGGGCACTGGTAATCGTCGAACTCCACTTCGCAGGTCGCCGAGGCGCGGATGCCGAGCTTGGGCTCGGTCTTGCCGCGCTTGAAGCCGGGGCGCTCGCAGTCAATCAAAAAAGCGCTGATACCACGCGCCCCGGCGCCCGGGTCGGTGGCGGCGAAGAGTACGAGATAGCGGGCGTGCGGCCCCGACGTGATCCACGACTTGCGGCCGTTGATCCGATAATGGCTGCCATCGGCGCTACGTTCGGCGCGGGTGCGCATGTTGGCGGCGTCCGAACCGGATTGCGGTTCGGTCAGGGCGTAGGCCCCGATCGCCTCACCGCTGGCCACGGCGCGGACGTATTTCCGCTTCTGTTCCTCGGTGCCGTAGAGCAGGATGCCGTTGCAGAACAGCGAGTTGTTGACCGACATGATCGTGCCGTGCGCGGCGTCGGCCGCCGAGATCTCGATCATCGCCAAAACGTAGGCCAAAGGATCGAGGCCGGAGCCGCCGTATTCAGCCGGCACTTCGATGCCCATCAGGCCGAGTTCGCCCATCTGCCGGATATTGTCGAGCGGGAACGCCCCTTTGGCGTCGAACTCGGCGGCGGCCGGCAGGATCTTGTCGCGGGCGAAATCGCGCGCCGCGGCCTGGATCATTTCTTGTTCGGGGGTAAAAGAAAAATTCATGATGCCCGTCATTATACCGCCCGGCAGTGCCGGGCGGCCGGAATGACAGCGCGGAGCGGCGCGGCGGTCAGGATCTTTTTTTCATCCTGAGATGGACGCCTTTCTGGTACGCCTGGGCCGCGGCGAGCAACACCTCGGGCGGCAAGCGCACAGTGTAGTCCGGGTTGGTGTATTGAAACTGGATCACCCCGTCGGTGCCGATCAGAAAGGTCGACGGCGCGGGCAGGCCGTGGTGCGTTTCACCGGAGGCGGCGGCCAGATCGAGGCCGTAGGCTTGGTAACGATCGAATGTCTCGTCATCGACCCGGAACGCGATGCCAAAGGCTTGGGCGGCGGCGAGCGGCGCATCGGAATAAAGCTGGTAATCGACTGGCTGTTTCAGACTGTCGTAGAGGATTTCCGGGCGGTCGGCGCTGATGAACCAGACAGCGAAGCCCATTTCCTGCAATTGATCTTCGGCATTGCGCAGTTCGGCGAGCTGCAGGTTGCAATACGGGCACCAGCCGCCGCGATAGAACGTCAACACCACCGGCTTTTCGAATTGGGCCGGGTCGATCGTCACCACTTCGCCCTTGACGTCGCGCACGGTAAAGGACGGCGCCTTCATCCCCGGCAACAACGGCCGGACGTCCTCGGCCCGCGGATACAACTCGCCGCCGTGGGCAGCGGAAGCGGCCAGCACCAGCGCCGCCGCAATCGAACCTGTTCGCTCAAACATGATGCCTCCTGTCGGATCAATACCTGAAAGTCGCTCCTCGTCCTTCGTTCTTAGTCCTTCGTCCTTCGTGCCCGTTCCCTTTTCAGCATTCCCGCCTGCCTGTGCCGGCCCGGCGGACAGGCGGACGCGGGAATCCGGGCTCCCACCCGCTCACGCGGGCGCATCCGGAACGACAGGAGGCGCGGCCCGTTGCGGGTTCCTCACGTCTCGTGCCGGTGGTGGCGGACGATCAGCATCGCCAATTCGAGCGCCTGCTCGTAGTTTAATCGGGGATCCACAGTGGACTTGTATGAGCGGTTCAAATCTTCGTCGCCCAAGGCGCGCGCCCCGCCGGTGCACTCGGTGACGTTCTCGCCAGTCAGTTCCAGGTGCACGCCGCCGAGCCGGCTGCCGTGCGCCAGGTGCAGGTCGAACGCCTGGCGCAGTTCGTCGAGAATGTTGTCGAAGCGCCGGGTCTTGATGCCGTTGGCCGTCGTTTCGGTGTTGCCGTGCATCGGATCGCTGAGCCAGAGCACCGGCGTTTTCGCCTCGCGCACGGCGCGGATCAGCGGCGGCAGAGCCTCGGCGATGCGCCCGGCGCCGAGGCGATGGATCAGCGTCAGGCGCCCGGGATCGCGCGTCGGGTTTAGGATCTCGAGCAGCGACTTGAGGTGCTCCGGCGTCATTCCCGGGCCGACTTTGATGCCGATCGGATTGCGTACGCCGCGCAGATATTCGACATGGGCGCCGTCCGGATCGGCAGTCCGCATGCCGATCCACGGAAAATGCGTCGCCAGGTTGTAATGGCCCCACTGCCGCGGCACGCTGCGCGTCAGGGCCTGCTCGTAGTGCAGGTGCAACGCTTCGTGCGAGGTGTAAAAGTCCACCCTTTTCAGATTGCCGGCCTGCTGGCCGCTCAAGGTCTCCAAAAAACGCAGCGAGCGGCCGATGTCGTGCGCGATGCGCTGATAGGCGGCGGCCAGCGGTGAATGTTCGACCCAGCCGAGATCCCAATACTCGGGGTGGTGCAAATCGGCAAACCCGCTGTCGCCCAGCGAGCGGACAAAATTCATCGTCATCGCCGACCGCGCGTGGGCGCGCAGCAGACGGCGCGGTTCGGGGACACGGGCTGCGGCGCTGAATTCGGCGCCGTTGACCAGATCGCCGCGGTAGCTCGGCAGCGTCACGTCGCCGCGCGTTTCGCTGTCGGACGAACGCGGTTTGGCGTACTGGCCGGCGAAACGGCCGATCCGGACCACCGGCATTCCCAGGCCGTGGACCAGGATCAGGCTCATCTGCAACAGCACCTTGAGGCGATTGGTGATGACCGTCGCCTCGCATTCGGCAAAGCTCTCGGCGCAGTCGCCGCCTTGCAGCACAAACCGCTCGCCGCGGCCCGCGGCCGCCAACTCGCCGCGCAGCGCGTTGATCTCCCACGAAGTGACGAGCGGCGGCAGGCAGGCGAGCTGGCCGAGCACCGCTTCGAGAGCAGCCGGATCGGGATAGGTCGCCTGCTGGGCGGCAGGTTTCCGCCGCCAACTGGCGGGGGTCCAATCATGCGGTGTCGGAACGGGATCTAACATTTCACTTCACACGTTTGCAGAGTTCAGACGGCAGGACGGCGGGTCGCGAAGATCGCCGCAGCACCGAGCAGCACATACCAGATCAAGGTCCAACCGGGCATGCTGAGGCCGAGGAATTGCCAATCCACGGTGGCGCATTCGCCCGAGCCGGCAAAGACGATTTTAAGCGCCTCGGCCAAAGGAAATTGGTCGAGCAGGTATTCGATGCCCGGGCCGCAGGCCGGTACCTGATCGGCGGGCAGGCTTTGCAGCCACAGATGGCGAACCGCCACCACGGCTCCGGCGAGCGTCGCCAGCAAGACCCCGGCGGCATAAACATAACGCCCGGTGCGGCGCGGGCCGTGCACCGCGGCAGCGAGCGCGATCAGACCGGCGGCGACAAACGCCAGGCGTTGAAAAACACAGAGCGGACACGGGTCGATGCCGATCACGTGCTGTTGCCACAGCGCGAAACCGATGAGGCCGGCAACGGCCAGCGCGATCAAGCCGTTGACGGCCCGGTTCGACAGCCGTAAAACACCCGCCGCGTGATCGAGTCCACTCATTTTATACTGCACTTTCCGCTTCGAGGAACGCTAGTGTACTAACATGAACCAAGCCGCGCCGCGAATCAACCCAACATCCGTCAATCCCGAGCCCGCTGGCGCGGCACCGCGCACCGTACGCGCACCGCGCGGCACCCGGCTCACTTGCCGTGGCTGGCCGCAGGAAGCGGCGCTGCGCATGCTGATGAACAACCTCGACCCGGAGGTCGCCGAGCACCCGGATCAATTGATCGTTTACGGCGGCACCGGCAAGGCGGCGCGCAACTGGGCCTGTTTCGATGCCATCGTCGCCACCTTGAAACGCCTGGCCGACGATGAAACCCTGCTGATTCAAAGCGGCAAACCGGTCGGCGTGTTCCGGACGCACGAGGCGGCGCCTAGAGTGTTGATCGCCAACGCCAACCTGGTGCCGCGCTGGGGCACCTGGGACCATTTCCGCGAATTGGAGCGCAAGGGATTGACGATGTTCGGCCAGATGACCGCCGGTTCGTGGATCTATATCGGCTCGCAAGGCATCGTCCAGGGTACTTACGAAACCTTCGCGGCGCTTGCCGCGCGACAGTTCGGCGGCACGCTCCGTGGTCGGCTGGTGGTCACCGCCGGCCTCGGCGGCATGGGCGGCGCGCAGCCGCTGGCGGTGACGATGAACGACGGGCATTGCCTGGCCGTCGAGGTCGACGAGAGCCGCATCCGCCGGCGCGTCGAAACCGGCTATTGCGATGAAATGGCCGATGACCTCGATACCGCGTTGCATCGGATCGAGACCGCCAACGCGCCGCTGTCGATCGGCCTGCTCGGCAATATCGCCGAGGTCATGCCCGAACTCGTCCGCCGCGGCATCCGGCCGGACGTCATCACCGACCAAACCTCGGCGCACGACCTGCGCTGCGGCTACATTCCGCCGGGACTCGATCTGGCGGCCGCGGCTGAACTGCGCGAACGCGATCCGGGCGACTACGAAAAGCGCGTGCTCGACGCAATGGTCGTCCACGTCGAAACCATGCTGGCCCTTAAGCGGTCAGGCAGCATCTGCTTCGATTACGGCAACAACCTGCGCGGCCAGGTCGCCGACCATCGCGGCCTCAAGCAGGCATTCGACATTCCCGGTTTCGTCCCCGAATACATCCGGCCGCTGTTCTGCCGCGGCGCCGGGCCGTTCCGCTGGGCGGCCCTGTCGGGCGAGCCGGACGACATCGCGGTCACCGACGAAGCGCTGCTTGAATTGTTCCCGGAAAAAACCGCCCTGCACCGCTGGCTCGGCAAGGCACGCGACAAAATCCACTTCCAGGGTCTGCCGGCCCGCATCTGCTGGCTCGAATACGGCGAGCGCGCCCGCGCCGGGCTGCGCTTCAACGAACTGGTCCGCGACGGCCGGCTCCAAGCGCCGATCGTGATCGGCCGCGACCACCTCGACGCCGGCTCGGTCGCTTCGCCGAACCGCGAAACCGAGGCCATGCGCGACGGCTCCGATGCGATCGCCGACTGGCCGCTGCTCAACGCCCTGCTCAACACGGCCTGCGGCGCCACCTGGGTCTCGATCCACCACGGCGGCGGCGTCGGCATCGGCTATTCGCAGCACGCCGGCATGGTCGTCGTCGCCGACGGCACCGAGCGCGCGGCCCGCGCCCTCGAACGGGTTCTGACCGCCGATCCGGGTAGCGGCGTCATGCGCCACGCCGACGCCGGCTACCCCGAAGCGATCGCCATTGCCCAAGCCCGCGGCCTGGATTTGCCGATGTTGTGACCCCCTCCAGGAGCTGGGCGGCGTACCCGGGTTGTTGTCCTGTTTCTCGGTCCTGTTTCTCGGTTGGTCCTGTTCCGTTTAACAGGTTGTTGAAAAACGCCATCCTGGCGTTTTTCAACGTCGCTTGCGAAAGGCGCGACTTTCGCTGCGCTCCCGAAATCAGCCGCTAAGGAGCGCCTGATTTCGCCGGGCCATCCGTGGCCCGGATTAACAGGCTGTTTTTCAACAGCCTGTTAAAGGGACAATAACCTTGTATTTCATCCAGTTTGTGGACAAAATACTATGGTGATACCACGCCGGATCAAATCCAGAGTCGAACAAGCGCTCCGTAGCCAGGCGGCCGTGGCCATCATTGGCCCACGGCAGGTGGGCAAGACCACGCTGGCTCTCGAAATCGGCGACGCGGCGGGCGCCCTTTATCTCGACCTCGAAGACCGCACCGACCGCGAAAAGCTGAGCCATCCCCGGCTGTTCCTGGAGCGCTACGAAGACCAACTCGTCATTCTCGACGAGATACACCGCATGCCTGAACTCTTTCAGGATCTGCGCGGCATCATCGACAGCGGTCGGCGAAGAGGAAAGCGGACCGGGCGTTTTCTCATCCTCGGCTCGGCCTCGATCGATCTGCTGCGCCAGTCAGGAGAAAGTCTGGCCGGTCGTGTCGCTTATATCGATATCGGGCCGCTCGACGTCCTCGAAGTGCACGACAGCATGGATGCGCTCATCAAACTTTGGCTGCGCGGCGGCTATCCGGACAGTTTTCTGGCCGCGAGCGACGAACAAAGCCGCGCACTCCGCAAGGACTTCATCCGCACCTACCTACAGCGGGATGTGGCTTTGTTCGGCCCGCGCCTGCCGGCGGAAACCCTGGAGCGGCTGTGGACGATGCTGGCCCACAGCCAAGGCGGTCTGTTGAACGCCTCGCGGCTGGCGAGCGGGCTCGGCATCGCTACCCAGACGGTGAGCCGTTATATCGATCTTCTGGCCGACCTGCTGTTGTTGCGCCGCCTGCCGCCTTTCCGCGCCAATATCGGCAAGCGACTGGTCAAATCGCCGAAAATCTATGTCCGCGACAGCGGCCTCGTCCATGCTCTGCTCAGCATCGAGAACTACGACCGACTCGCTGGCCACCCGGTGGTCGGTCCAAGCTGGGAAGGTTTTGTCATCGAAAACCTCATCGCCGCCGCGCCGGAACGAACGCTGGCGAGTTTCTATCGCACCGCCGCTGGCGCCGAGGTCGATCTCCTGCTCGAACTACCCGACGACCGCGGTCTATGGGCCATCGAGATCAAATATGGGTCGTCGGCAAAGCCGCGGCGGGGATTCCACAATGCACGCGAGGATCTGAAACCCAACCGCTCCTTTGTGGTTTATTCCGGCGAAAGCCGTTATCCCGTCACAGACGGTATTGAAGCCTGCGGCCTGCGGGACATGGCAACAAGGCTTGCCCAAGGCGACTAACCCCCACCTCCGGCCGGCAAAACCCGGCGAAACCCGGCTTGACACTATAATATCATTATGATATCATAATGATTGAATACAACCGAGGAGTCGCCATCATGAATGAAGTCGAAATCCGTTCCTGGCCGGGCATCCCGCTTCTGGTATTGAACATCGCCGCGCTGCTCGGCTCGATGTGGTGGTTCGTCGCTGCCGTGATCGCTGTGGACCTCGTCGGCATCGGCGGCGCGAGTGTCCTGTTCGTGCTCGCGATCCTGATGTTCATCGGCTATTACATGGTCGAACCGAACCAGGCGGCGGTGCAGACCTTGTTCGGCAAGTACGTGGGCACGGTGCGCGCTCAGGGTCTGCGCTTCAACAATCCGTTCTATGCCCATCGCAAGGTCAGCCTCCGGGTACGCAACTTCGAATCGGGCCGGCTGAAAGTCAATGAACTCGACGGCAGCCCGATCGAAATCGCCGCGGTGATCGTCTGGAAGGTGGTGGATTCGGCCGAGGCGACGTTCAATGTCGACGATTACGAAAGTTTCGTCCAGATCCAGTCCGAGGCCGCATTGCGCTCGCTGGCCACGCAATACCCGTATGACCAGCACGAAGAGGGCCAGATCTCGCTGCGCAGCCACGCCAACGAGATCAGCCGGCATCTGAAACAACAGCTCGATGAACGCCTGACCCCCGCCGGGGTGGACGTGATCGAAGCGCGCATCTCGCACCTGGCCTACGCCGCCGAAATCGCCCAGGCGATGTTGCAGCGCCAGCAGGCCAACGCCGTGGTCGCCGCCCGGCGGCGGATCGTCGACGGCGCCGTCGGCATGGTCGAAATGGCACTGAAAGAACTCAAGTCACAGGGTATCGTCGAACTGGACGCCGAGCGCCAAGCGCAGATGGTCTCGAACCTGCTCGTCGTACTGTGCTCGGACCGCGCCCCGGCGCCGGTGATCAATGCGGGCAGCATCTACCAATAAACCCAATAGTTGCATAAATTTTGCTCGATTTGATCAAATTCACCATGAAATCATAATTATGTTGCTATTAGCATGAAAATCGAATTCATATATCGTGACGCGCCCGGTTTCTCGCCCAAGCTGGCGGCACATCTTGTCCGCTTCCCCTCGAACCGTAGAATTACTACGGTTCTTCGGAGAATCGGACAAGCTGCACTCGCCACCTTGACCGAGAATTCCGGGAATCTATGCAACAATTGGGTTAACCCATGCGCGATACGAAAAGGCCCTTCGCGCTACGTTTGAGCGCACCGCTCATGCAGGCCATGCAGCGCTGGGCCGACGACGACCTGCGATCGCTCAACGCCCAGATCGAGTGGGTGCTGCGCGAGGCGTTGAAAAAATCCGGCCGGCTCAAGCCGCAACCGGCGCCGTCGGCCGGCGACGAGGAGCAAAAGAATGAAAATTGATCAGACGAGCGTGGAATCGATCGCGTTGGCACCGCTCGGTAAGGCCGCGGTCGTCAGTGTGCTTTTGATTCTGTTACTGGTGCCGTTCTTAGTCCTGATTTCCTGGTGGAGCGACCCGGCCGCCTTCGGCTCATCCGATACTTTGTTCGGGCTGGCGGTCGTCGGTCCGCTGATTGCGTTCATCCTGATCGCGCTTCTCGCCCGCCGCTCGATCACGATCGAAGGTGCCGAATTGGTCGTGCGTGTCTTCTTCTATACCCGCAGGATCGCCCTGGCGGAGATCGAATTCGCGGCGGCTCGCGCCATCGATCTCAGAGAACACCGCGCTGCCCGGCCCTGGATCAGAACCAACGGCATCGCGCTGCCCGGGTTCGCCGCCGGGCACTTCCGAGATCGCCTAAAAAACAAGCTGTTCTGCCTGGTCACCGCACCGCGCGTGCTGTCGCTGCCGCTCCGCGACGGCCGCCGTGTGCTGCTCAGTGCCGCCCGCCCGGCAGCGGCGCTGGAGCGGCTGCGGCACATCGCCGGGCATCGACATTGAACCCACCATCCCCGATGCCCCGCCCTGTTAGACGACGAGTGTCGCGGTGCTTTTTCGGTTACCGTCACATTTGCCGCGCCTCCTCCACCGGCCGGAGGCGATATCCCTTTGCCGGCGGTTCTGCTATGCTTGGGTTCCGCCCGCTTACCCGGCCGGGCATCAGACGTGCAAGCGACCCTATGCCCAACACGCTTCAAGCTCCACAAAAACACCGTTTGACGGCCGGCGAGTACTATCGCATGGCCGAGACCGGCATCCTCACGCCGGAGGCACGGGTTGAACTCGTCGATGGTGAGATGATCGATATGGTGCCGATCAGCAGTGTCCATGCCGCGTGTGTAGATCGTTTTGTTCACTTTTTTTCCGGCCGGCTCGGTAAAGCGGCTATTCTCAGAGTACAGAACCCGCTCCGCTTGAACGAGTTCACCGAGTTGCAACCCGATCTGGCACTCCTCAAACCGCGCGACGATTTCTATGCCGGCCGGCACCCCGGGCCGGGCGACGTGCTGCTCGTCGTCGAGGTCGCCGCCTCGAGTCTGAGCTACGACCGCGGCGTAAAGTTGCCGCTGTACGCCGCCGCGGGTATCCCAGAGCTGTGGCTCGTCGACCTCGACGGCCGCCGCTTGAGTGTCCACCGCGAACCGGCCGGCAAGGGCTATGCCCAGGTAGAAATACCCGCCCCCGGCCAGCCCATACACCCCGCCCTGCTCCCCGATCTCGCACTGTTTCCGGATGAATTGCTCCGCTGATTCAGCGGCGGCAAACAAGGTGCTTTTCCGGTTCATCCAACGGGGTTGGTGTTTGGGCGGACCTTGACTGTCCGCGATTGGGGTTCTCGATTGGCCGCTCATCGCGGCCGATATCGGTGAGGGTGCCGCAGGCGGGCGGTGGGTTTGATGGGGGATTGACGAATGGTCGGGGTGACTGGATTCGAACCAGCGACTCCTGCCTCCCGAAGACAGTGCTCTACCAGGCTGAGCTACACCCCGGACCGGAACCGGCGCGGCGGGGCGGCCGCGCGGCGCGCTATTGTACTTCAGCCACCGGCGGCGGGGCAATGCCGTGGGCCGTCGGCCGCGGCCGGGGCACGGTGGTTCACTTGGCGGCGGCGAAGGCTTCGCGAGTCAGATTGCGCGGCGGGCCGGCAGGCTGGATGACGACATTGTCCTCGATCCGGATGCCGCCGCACGGGATCAGGCGCTCGACGAGATCCCAATCGACATGACGCGCTTTGTCGGGGTCGGCCCGCAGGCCGGCCAGCAACTGCGGGATGAAATACAGCCCCGGTTCGACGGTCAGCACATTGCCGGCTTCGAGGTCGCGCGTCAGGCGCAGGTACGGATGTCCTTCGGGCCGCGGTCGCGGCGTGCCATCGGGGGCGAGGAGCCCGGCGGCGTCGTGGACCTGGAGGCCGAGGAAATGCCCTAGACCGTGCGGAAAGAACGCCCTGCTGATGCCCTGCTCGACCTGAGCCTGCGGCGCCAGCCGGACGATGCCGGCATCGTGCAGAATGCCGGCAATGGCGCTGTGCGCCGTCAAATGCAGCTCGCGGTAATCGCTGCCGGCATCGCAGTAGGTCACCAGCCGTTGTTGCGCGTCGTCGAGGGCGGTGACAAGATCGGCGAACAGACCGTTGCCGGCGGCGTAGGTGCGGGTGATATCGGCGGCAAAGCCGGCGAATTCGGCCCCGGCGTCAAGTAGGAAGGAATGGCGCGCGGCCGGCGGCGCCGGGTCGAGCCCCTGGTAGTGCAGCACCGCGGCGTGCTCGTTCAGTGCGACGATGTTGTGGTACGGCAGGTTTTCTTCAGCCGCACGCGCCGCGGCGAGGTAGGCGAGGTGTATCTCGAGTTCGGCGGCACCGCGAGCGAAGGCCGCGGCGGCGGCGCGATGGCCGCGCTCGGCGCGCGCCGTGGCCGCGGCGAGGCAGGCGATCTCGTAGTCGCTTTTGACGGTCCGCGCTTCTTCCAGGCGGCCGATCAACCGCACCGGATTGATCTCAGCGGCCGGGAAATGTGCCGCCGCCGTGGCCTCCTGTTCGGCGATCACCGCCAGGCCCGGCCGGTTTTTCGTCACCCGCCGCCAATCGTCCTCATTCCGCACGATCACCAGCTCGAATTCACCGGCCCAGCGTTCATCGGGCGCCGCCGGCGGCAGGTACCAGTAATCCTCGGGCTGCCAGTACCACAGAGCGGGACGGGCACCGGGGGCGAAATACAGGGCGCAATGCGGCGTCGCGACCGGCGCCCACCAGGCGATGAGCGGGTTGACCTTGAACGGCAGTTCGTAATCGTCGCGAAAACGGCGGTGCGGCGTGCCGGAATGGATCACGAGCGCCTCGTGGCCACCGGCCGCCAGCGCCTGCGCGGCGGCGGCCGTCACACGTTCGAGATGGGCCCGATAATGGGCGAAAACGGAATCATAGGACATCGCGCGGATCTCTCCGATCGGCCGCCGGCCGGGGGATGGACTCGAACAGGTACAATAACGGTTCGCATCCGGCCGCATCGCGCCCCGCCAGACCTGTCTAAGCCTTGTGAATATCGCAGTCTACAACACCCTGACCCGCCAGCGGGAAGTCATCGTTCCAGCCGACCCCGAACGGGTGACGATGTACGCCTGCGGGCCGACGGTCTACAACTACGCGCATATCGGCAACGCCCGGCCGGCGGTGATTTTCGATCTGCTGCGCCGGGTGCTGGCGGCACACTTCCCGCATGTGGTTTACGTCCGCAACATCACCGACGTCGATGACAAGATCAACGCCCGGGCCCAGGAACTCGGCGTGCCGATCGGCGCGATCAGCGCGCAATACACCGCGGCCTACCGCGATGACATGGCGGCGCTCGGCGTCGCGCCGCCCGACCACGAACCGGCGGCAACGGAGTACATCCCCGAAATCGTCGCTCTGATCGCCCGCCTGCTGGAGCGCGGTTGTGCCTACCGGGCCGCGGAGCACGTGCTGTTCGACGTGCAGCATTTCGCCGAGTACGGCGCGCTGTCGCGACGCGACCGGCGGGAGATGATCGCCGGGGCGCGGGTCGAGGTTGCGCCGTACAAACGCAATCCCGAGGATTTCGTGCTGTGGAAACCCTCGACGCCCGACCTGCCCGGCTGGGACAGTCCGTGGGGCCGCGGCCGGCCGGGTTGGCACGTTGAGTGCTCGGCGATGGCCGGCGCTCTGCTCGGCGAGTCGATCGACCTGCACTGCGGCGGCCAGGATCTGATCTTTCCGCACCACGAAAACGAAATCGCGCAAAGCCGTTGCGCTTACGGTCACCCGCATTTTGCGCGCTATTGGGTGCACAACGGCTTTGTCCAGGTGGATAGCCGTAAGATGGCTAAATCGGTCGGCAACGTGTTGCTCGTCCGCGATCTGTTGGCCGCCCATCCGGGCGAGACACTGCGCTACCTGCTGCTGACCGCCCATTACCGCCAGCCGCTCGACTGGACGGCGGATGCAGTACACCAGGCGCAGCGCACGCTCGACCGGCTCTATACCGTGCTCCGTGATCACGGCGGAGCCAGCGGCGAGACGCCCGGCGCGCCCGAACCGGCATTTGTCGAATTACTCGCCGACGATCTGAATACGCCGCAGGCGCTGGCCGAGATCAACCGCTTGGGCCGCGAGTTGGCCAATGCGGCTAACGATCGCTGCCGCGCGACCCTGGCCCGCGTCTTGCGCAGCAACGCCGATTTTCTCGGCCTGCTGCAACAGGAGCCGGAAGCCTGGCTGCAACAGGCGGCGGGCGGCGCCACGAGCGATGTGGCTCGGATCGAAAGCCTGATCGACGCCCGCAACCGGGCGCGGGCGGCGCGGGCCTTCGCCGAGGCCGACCGGCTGCGTGACGAGTTGACGGCGCTCGGTGTCTGTCTCGAAGACCAGGCTGGCGGGACGCGCTGGCGGTGGGCGCGATGAACGCTGAAACCTTGAATCGCATGACCGCCGACGAGGCGCAGCAGGCCATCGTCGATGAATTCTCGCTGCTCGGCGACTGGAACGAGCGCTATCAATACCTGATCGACCTCGGCCGTCGCCTGCCGCCGTTTCCCGAGCGCTGGCGCGACGAGGCGCACAAGGTCAAAGGTTGCCAGTCACAGGTCTGGATGGCCGTCGAGCCGGTGGACGGTGTGCTGCACATCCACGCCACCAGCGACGCATTGATCGTCTCCGGCCTGATCGCTCTTTTACTGCGCGTTTACAACGACCGCCCGGCAGCTGAGATCACCGCCACCCGACCGTGGTTCGTCGCAGCCCTCGGCCTCGGGGCGCAACTGTCCCCGACCCGCAGCAACGGCCTGGCGGCAATGCTGGCCCGCATCCAGGAACTGGCACACCAGACGCAACCGCCCCTAGCAGGTTGTTGAAAAACGCCATCCTGGCGTTTTTCAACGTCGCTTGCGAAAGGCGCGACTTTCGCTGCGCTCCCGAAATCAGCCACTGAGCAGCGCCTGATTTCGCCGGGCCATCCGTGGCCCGGATTAGCAGGCTGTTTTTCAACAGCCTGCTAGGCGGTTGAGAACAAAGGATCGAACTGGGAAGCGGCCGACTATACCCAAGCCTGCTAAACGCTCAGAAGTGATCCCGGGCCTCAATCCCGGCCGTTGATGACCAGTTCGACGCGGCGGTTTTGGGCCCGTCCTTCGCGGGTGTCGTTGCTGGCGATCGGCCGGCTTTCGCCGTAACCGCGGGCGGTCATCCGCTCGCCGGGGATACCGCGGCCGATCAGGTACTCGCGCACGGCGTTGGCGCGGCGTTCGGAGAGCCCCTGGTTGTAAGCATCGGTGCCGGTATGGTCGGTGTGGCCGGCGACGATAACGATCAGTGCGTTGTGCTTTTTCAGGATTTCGGCGGCCTCGTCGAGGATGGAATGCGACTCGGGCGTCAGGCGCGACGAGTCGAAGGCAAAGTGGACGCCGGGCAAGTCGATGCGCTCGGTCACTTCGCAACCGTCGAGGCCGACGACCGCGCCGGGGCGCGAATCGGGACAGCGATCTTTGCTGTTTCTGACGCCGTCGCCGTCGTCGTCGCCATCGACCGGCGGCGCGGATACCGGCGCGGCCACCGGCGCCGATGCCGCCACCGGGGCGGGCCGCGGCGGCGCGCGGTGGCGCTTGCCGAACGCATAAGTGAGGCCGGCGGTGGCCAGAATATCGTCGAACCCTTTATTGCGCACCGGTTGCGGGACATCGTCGAAATCGCGGCGATACGCGATTTGCACCCGGCCGAAAAAGTGATCGGACAACTCGAGCCGTAAGCCGAGGCCGGAAGTGATGTAAATGGAAGTGTCCGAACTGAGCAGGCCGGAATGATCGGTGCCACCGAGGCCGGCCATAAAGTAGGGGCGGACTTTGTTGTTGGGGTTCGAGAGATGGTAGCGGCCGACAAAGCCGAGCGAATCCATCTCGAAATCGGCCCGCGCCGGACCGCCGAGACCGAGGTTACCGGTGTCGGTGTCGATCCGATCGTATTCCAGATCGATGCTGAAATTGGTTGTCAGAAAACGGCCGACTCCGATCCCGTAAACCGCGGTGTCGTCGATCCCCGAGCGGTCGTTGTCGAGCGACGCGATGCCGCCGAACACGGTGACCTGCCAGCGGCGGTCGTAATCGTCCTGGGCCAAAAGCGCCTGTGGCAGAAAGGCCAGAAGGCCGCACAATGCCGCAAGGTAACGAATCTGTTGCATGGATACCGGCTCCGAATCGATAGCAGGATGTTGGTGTTGGTGTCGCCGCGCCTGCGGAAAACGCCTTCCGGACGCTGGCCCAACCTCGGCGGTACGAGCCCGCGATTGGGAACGCATCTTATCACGGGAATATGACCGTTTGACCGATGCCGGATTCCCGGCCCTCGACGACGAGCCGGATCAGCGCGAATCGCGCATCTGCTTCTGTCTGACTTCCCAGCGCTCCTGGGCATCGAGGCATAACGTGGCGATGGGTCGCGCCTCGAGCCGGGCCAGGCCGATTTCCTCGCCGGTCTCCTCGCAGTAACCGTAGCTGCCTTCCTCGATCCGGGCCAGCGCCTGGTCGATTTTGCCGAGCAACTTGCGGTAGCGGTCGCGGGTTCTCAGCTCCAGGCTGTTTTCGGTTTCCCGGGTCGCCCGCTCGGCGTCGTCGCCGACGTCGCGCACCTCGTCGCGCAGATTGTCGATCGTCGCCTGCGACTCCTCGATCAGCTCCTGGCGCCAGTTTTGCAGCTTGCGCTTGAAATAGGCCAGGTGCCGCGGGCACATGTACGCCTCCTTGGGCGACGGCACGTAGCCTTTCGGCAGTTCCAGATCGGCGGTGGTGGTTTCGGGCATCAGTGACCTCGTTTTCGTCTCGTTGGCATCCCGGTTCACCCCTTAGGGTCATGGATCCTTGTCTCCGGGCGGGCGATGTTATATCTTAAATGTTTGTTCCGAGCAAGAGCTGCCGATGACCGAGGTTCTGGCCGCCGCCTCGCGGCGGGTGCGCGACACCTTCCTCGCCCTGATCCGGGCCTACCAGTATCTGCTCAGCCCGTGGCTCGGCGGGCAGTGCCGATTCACGCCCACCTGCTCGCATTATGCCGCCGGGGCGATCGCCGAGCACGGCACGTGGCGCGGCCTGGGGCTGGCACTGTGGCGCATTCTACGCTGCCAACCGCTGGCCCGCGGCGGCCACGATCCCATTCCCCCAAGGATACCCGATAGATGAGCCTTCTCGCCGGAAAAAAAGCCTTGATCGTCGGCATCGCTTCTCAGCGGTCGATCGCCTGGGGCATCGCCGAGGCGATGCACCGCGAAGGCGCCGAACTCGCCTTCACCTACCAGAACGACAAACTCAAAAGCCGGGTCGAGGCGGCCTCCGCCGCGTTCGGCGACGGCCCGATTTTCGAGTGCGACGTGGCCGACGACGGGCAGATCGATGACGTTTTCACCCGTCTCGGGACACATTTCGGCGGCCTCGATATCCTGGTCCATTCGGTCGGTTATGCGCCGCGCGAGCAGTTGGAGGGCGATTTCGCGACGGCGGTCGACCGCGAGGGCTTCCGCATCGCCCTCGACATCAGCGCCTACAGCCTCGCCGCCCTGACCAAGGCGGCGGTACCGCTGATGCGCGGCCGGCCGGCGGCGGTCCTGACTTTGAGCTATCTCGGCGCGGTCCGCGCCATGCCCAGCTACAACGTGATGGGGGTCGCCAAGGCGGCACTGGAAGCCTGCGTGCGCTATCTGGCGCAAAGCCTCGGCCCCGCAGGCATCCGGGTCAACGGCATTTCGGCCGGGCCGATCAAAACCCTGGCGGCGGCGGGCATTTCCGGTTTCCGCGGCATGCTCGATCACGTCGAGGCGACCGCACCGCTCAGGCGCAGTGTCACCACCGGGGAAGTCGGCAACGCCGCGGCGTTTTTGTGTTCCGACTATGCCTCGGGCATCACCGGCGAGATCACCTATGTCGACGCCGGCTACAACATTCTCGGCATGCCGGAACGATGAATCCATCGGATGGTTACCGCGGTCGGGTTTTTTCCAGGTAGCGGAAATAATCGGAATCGGCGCGTAACATGATCGTGCTGTTGGCGCCCAAGGCCCGGTAACTTTCCAAGGTCCGGAAAAAAGCATAGAACTCGGGGTCGGCGCCGTATGCCTCGCCGTAGATCCGCGTCGCTTCGGCGTCGGCATTGCCGCGCGTCTCTTCGGCCGTCCGTTGCGCCGCGGAGTGGATGCGCTGCAATTCGCGCTGCATATCGCCGAGGATTTCCTGGCTGCGCCCCTGGCCTTCGGCCCGGAAACGTTCGGCGATCGACTGGCGCTCGGCGATCATCCGGCTTTCGACCTGGCGGCGAACCGAATCGATGTAATTGACGCGCTTGATTTTGACATCGGCCAGTTCAATGCCCAATTCCGGCATCAAGCGCCGGGCACGGTTCAGAATTTCCTCCTCGAGCCGCTCCCGGCCGAGCTTCGGGCGCTGTTTAAGATCGACATCCTCCCGGCCGGTCAACGCCGGATCTTCGACTTCTTCGAGATCGACGTTCCAATCGCGGGAGCGAATGATCTCCTCCAGTTGCGTCGCGCTGACCATATCGCGGACGACCGAATCGATGATATCGTCGAGGCGGCTGATCGCCCCCTGCTCGTCGCGCACGCTGCGTAAAAATTGCAGCGGCTCGGCGATGCGCCAACGCGCCGTGGTATCGACCAGAATGAACTCGCGGCCGAGCGTCGGGATCTGCGAAACGTCGCCGTCCCAGACCAGCAGGCGCTTGTCGAAGTAGCGCACATCCTGCCAGGGAAGTTTGACCTTGAGGCCGGGGGTGGCGATCACTTCACCGAGGGGTTCGCCGAACTGGACGATGATCGCCTGTTCGGCCTCATCGACCGTGAAGAACATCGTGTAGGCGCCGAACAACACCGCGACGACGGCGGCCAGCAGCATCGTGCGTTTCATTGTTCACCCTCCTTGCGGCGCGGCGCCGGACGATTGACGTCGAGCAGCGGCAGCGGCCCAACCTGCTCGTCTTGCACGACCAACACCTGGCCGACATTGGGCAGCACCTCGCTCAGGGTTTCGAGGTACAGCCGCGAACGGGTGACCTCCGGCACTTGCCGGTATTCGCCGAGCACGGCGGTAAAACGGGCGCTTTCGCCAAGGGCGCGATTGACCCTTTCGGTCGCGTAGCCTTCGGCTTCGGCGACGATGCGAAGCGCTTCGCCCTCGGCCCGTGGAATGGCCTGGTTGACCTGTTTTTGCGCCTCGTTGATCATCCGTTCGCGTTCCTGGCGCGCTTCGTTGACTTCGTTGAACGCCGGTTGCACGGCGGGCGGCGGCACAACGTCTTGCAGCTCGACCGTGATGACGTGGACGCCGGCATCGTATCGATTCATGATCTGCTGGATTTCTTCCCGGCCCTTGGCCTGGATCTCGGTGCGCCCCACGGTCAGAACATCCGAACCGAGGCGGTTACCGACGACCCGGCGCATCACCGATTCGGAGATATCGCGCAGAGTGCGCGTCGGTTCGCGCATGTTGTACAGAAACTTGATCGGATCGCCGATCCGATACTGCACTACCCATTCGAGATGAATGATGTTGAGATCGCCGGTCAGCATCAGCGATTCGTCTTCGAAACGTCCGGGGTTGTATACCGTGCGGGCGCCGGCGCCGATGCTCTGCGTGCGGAATCCGAACTCCTGCTTCAGCACCCGTTCGGTGGCGACAAACTGTACGCGATCGATCCCGAACGGAATCTTGAAGTGCAAACCGGGATCTTCGATGCCGAGCACCGCGCCGAAACGTTTCACCACTGCGCGTTCTTCAGGCTGCACGGTATAAAAAGAACTGAGCACGGCCCAGATGGCGGCCAACAAAATAAGCAGGCCGGAGGCCATCCGGCGCGGCGGCCCGCCGGATTTTTTCACCCATTCGGCGAAGTCGGCCGGTGGCTCGGCGCGGTGGCCGTAAGATTTGATGGTGCGTATCATGAGCGATGTCTCCAGTGGCTGCCGGGCGCGCCGCGCTCGGCTGATTCAGCGGCAATCGGCGCGATATCCCGGCGGCGCGGCACCGGGCCCACCTACTAGCAGGCTGTTGAAAACAGCCTGCTAGTCCGGGCCACGGATGGCCCGGCGAAATCAGGCGCTCCTTAGCGGCTGATTTCGGGAGCGCAGCGAAAGTCGCGCCTTTCGCTAGCGACGTTGAAAAACGCCAGGATGGCGTTTTTCAACAACCTGCTAGGGATGAATCGCCCGCCGTCAGAGCCGATCGTCGTAGACAGTGACTTTATAGTGCCGGCGCAGGGCGGCGAGCAGGGCCTGGTACTCGGCCGGCGCCTGGCGGTTGACGATCTCGCGCTCCAACTGTTCGCGGCGCGCCGCTTCGGCACCTTCGACCGCTCCCAGCCGGCGGCCTCTGAGTGCGACGAGCGCGGTATCGGTCGGCGTGCGGGCCGCCAGATGGTAGGTGGTGACCACCTGCCCGCTTTCGTCCCGGCGGACCGGTAGCGCGAATAACTCGTCGAGGAACGCGGCGCCCAATTGAAAATCATTGCGGCCGATCGCCGAGTTTTCGGTCACCGTCGCGTCGATGGACGCCGCAGCTTCATCCAGCGTCAACTCACCGGCTTCGATCTGGGCCAACCATGTCTCGGCCGCCTGGCGCGCCAGGCGGCGCTGTTCCAACTGCTGCAATATGCCTTTGATCTCGTCGCTGACCATCTCGAGCGAACGCTGTTCGGCCGGGCGGTGCTCGTTGATCCTGACGACAACGGTCCGGCCGGTCGCCAGCTCCAGCGGGTCGCTGTTCAAGCGCTGGTTGAGCACTTCGTCGGAAAACGCCGCTTTCAGCACCTCCGGATGGGCCGCGATGTCGGACCCACCGCCGCGGCCGAATGGCGGCGTCGTCTTGATTTCGAGATCCAGTTCCTCGGCGGCGCCGTCGAGGCTGCCGTTGTCTTCGTAAGTGATGGTCGCCAGCCGGTCCACCGCTTCCTGGTAGCGCCATTCGGTCCGCTCGTCGATCAACTCTTGCCGGAGTTCGCCTTTAACCTCCTCGAACGGTTTTTGCCGGCTGCCCTCGATCTCGCGCAACTTGATGACGTGGTAGCCGAAACCGGTTTTCACCGGCGCGGAGATGTCGCCGGCGGCCAGCGCGAACAGGGCGTCCTCGAACGGCGTGACCATGACCCCGGGTTCGATCCATCCCAGGTCGCCGCCGTTTTCCGCCGAACCGGGATCGGCGGAGTATGCTTTGGCCAGTTCGGCGAAATCTTCGCCGTTACGCGCCCGTTGGGCGATGTCCTCGGCTTGCCGGCGCACCGTTTCCTCTGCCGCAGCCTCAGCCTCGTCGCCGTCGGTCTCGGGTAGGGTCAACAGGATGTGCGACGCCAGGCGCCGCTCGCCGGCGCCGAAGCGCTCGCGGTTCTGCTCATAGCGGGCTCGCAGTTCGTCGTCGCTGACCTCGATCTCATCGATAAAATTCGCCGCATCGACCTCGAGATAGGCCAATGAGACCTGCTCTTCGGTCATGAATTCGGTGCGGTGCTCATCGTAATAGGCGGCGATCTTGTCTTCGTCAACGGTCGCCTGATCGCGGTACCGGGCCGCCGGGATGGTGAAAAACGCCACGTCAAGCGTCTCGCCGTTGAGTTCAAGGGCGCGGTCGATTTCAGCGGCGGTCGCAAAACCGGAGCCGGTCAGCGCGCCCGCCAGATCTTGCACGATGCCGCTGTCGCGGATCTGGCTTTCGAATAATTTCGGGGTCAAGCCCTGCTGGCGCAGCGCCAACTGATAGACCTGGGGGTCGAAACGGCCGGCGACCTGAAAGGCCGGGATGGCCGAGATGGCCTCGGCGAGCTGGGTGCGGGCCATGTCCATGCCGCCGTCGAGGGCGTAAGCGCGCAGCAGCCGCTCGTCAATCAGATTCTCGAGAAACTCGCGGCGGGCCACCGGGGTATCGAATAATTCGGGGGCATAATTGTCGCCAAGCTGGCGCTGCAACCGCCGGCGATAATTCGAGAACTGCGACTGGTATTCCTGGATCGTGATCTGGATATCGTCCGAGCCGGTCAAACCCAGGCCCGGCATTTCGATCTCGGCCACCAGGTTCTGCCCGCCGCCGGTGAAATAGCCCTGGATGCCGACCAGCGCGAACGGCAGGGCCAGCAGCCCCAGGATGATGATGGCGATGATCCCCGTGATCCGGTCACGGATGGCTTGCAACATGATGGCACCTTCGGGTTTCGTTACACGGTGGGCGGCGGTGCTGAAAGGCGACGGGCGCACTAACAGGTTGTTGAAAAACGCCATCCTGGCGTTTTTCAACGTCGCTTGCGAAAGGCGCGACTTTCGCTGCGCTCCCGAAATCAGCCGCTAAGGAGCGCCTGATTTCGCCGGGCCATCAGTGGCCCGGATTAGCAGGCTGTTTTTCAACAGCCTGCTAAAGGCGCCCATCGGAATGGCAAGGCAAGCACAACACCCCACCCGGCCGGCTGATGTCTCGCGCCCGGTCCATTGCCGGGGCGCATGACCCAAGTTCATGGTCCAGGTTCATGGTCCAAGTTCACGGCCCAAGTCCATGAACTCGGCCGACGTTCCAGGCTCAGTGGCGGAGTGGACGGGACTCGAACCCGCGACCCCCGGCGTGACAGGCCGGTATTCTAACCAACTGAACTACCACTCCGACAGTAAAACCTGATTCAAACACCGGTGCCCGGCGTCGACCTCTGATCCTGGTGGGTGCTGACGGGATCGAACCGCCGACCCTCGCCTTGTAAGGGCGATGCTCTACCGGCTGAGCTAAGCACCCCGGCAAAGACCGGTCAGTTTACCGCATCCTTGAGTCCTTTGCCAGCCTTGAAAGTCGGGGCTTTTGAAGCCTTGATCGTCAACTCGGCACCGGTTTTGGGGTTGCGGCCGACACGGGCGGCGCGTTTTTTGACCTGAAAGGTGCCGAACCCGACCAGTGAGACGACGTCCCCCCGGCGCAACGCGCCGGTGATCACGCCGGTAAAGGCATCCACGGCGCGCGTCGCATCCGCTTTTGACAGGCCTGCCCGATCGGCAATCGCATCGATCATTTCTGCTTTGTTCATAGAAGATACTCCATCCATCGATTAGTGAACCGCCGAGCACAGGCGCAATACCCATACCCGGCGTGGGGCGAATGCCCCTGCCGCAGCGGCCTGGCGGCCGTTACAGCGGTCAGACCGCGTGCCCGCCGGTCCGACGTATCGTGTGTGGGCTCAAGTGCCCTGTCCTGCGATACAGCGCGAAGCACAAGTTCCTGGGCGCGACGCCCATCGCGGCACGGGACCAAGGATGCCGGCATTACACGCCCTGTCGTTCCACCCCTCCGAGTTTCTGACAGCACCGCCCTGTGCAGCCCCGGACTCCTGTCCGAAGCACGCCGGTCGATAAGAGCCGGCACAGCGGGATCTTCACCGCGGCGTCGCACCGTTGCTTGGTGAATCCCCCGTAAACCGCATCTTAGCGCACCGCCCGAGCCGCAGCAAGCGGCGGCGGGCGGGTTTCAATGAGCGCGAATTTCCGGTTTGGCGGCGGCGGGCAGCTTGACCGGCGTGCCGGTGCGGTCGGCAACCCGCGGCTTCGGCGCTTCGGCCAGAGCCAGAGCGAGCACTTCGTCGATCCACGAAACCGGTCGGATATCGAGGGCGCCGCGAATATTCTTAGGAATTTCAACGAGATCCTTTTCATTTTCGGCCGGGATCAACACGGTTTTGATGCCGCCGCGATGGGCCGCGAGCAGCTTTTCTTTCAAACCGCCGATCGGCAGCACCTTGCCGCGCAGCGTGATCTCGCCGGTCATCGCGACATTGGCCTTCACCGGAATCCGGGTCAGCGCCGAAACCACCGCGGTACACATCGCGATCCCGGCGCTCGGCCCGTCCTTGGGCGTCGCCCCCTCGGGGACGTGCAGGTGAATGTCCCGGTGCTGGTGGAAATCGGGGTCGATGCCGAGCATTTCGGCGCGGCTGCGGACCACGGTGATCGCCGCCTGCACCGATTCGCGCATCACATCGCCGAGTTGGCCGGTTTGGCTGAACTTGCCCTTGCCGGGCACCACCGCAACCTCGATGTGCAGCAGTTCGCCACCGACTTCGGTCCATGCCAGACCCGTTGCCTGGCCGATTTCGTTGTTCTCCTCGGCATTGTCGTAACGGAAGCGGCGCACGCCGAGGTAACGCTCGAGGGCGTGGGGATTGACTTCGACTTTTCGCCGCTTGGGGTTGAGGCTGAGTTCTTTGACTACTTTGCGGCTGATCTTGGCGATCTCCCGCTCCAGCGCCCGGACGCCCGCCTCGCGCGTGTAATAACGGATGATGTCGCGCAGGGCGCCGCGGGTCAGGTGCAGCTCGTCGGCTTTCAAGCCGTGTTGTTCGCGCTGCTTCGGCGCCAGGTGGCGTTCGGCGATGTGCAGCTTTTCATCCTCGGTGTAACCGGGAATGCGGATGGTTTCCATCCGATCGAGCAACGGCGGCGGGATGTTCAACGAATTCGCGGTGGCGATGAACATGACCTCGGAAAGGTCGTAATCGACTTCCAGGTAATGATCGTTGAAAGCGTGATTCTGCTCCGGGTCGAGTACTTCGAGCAGCGCCGATGACGGGTCGCCGCGGAAATCCATCGACATCTTGTCGATCTCGTCGAGCATGAACAGCGGGTTGCGGGTCTCGGCCTTGGCCATTCCCTGCAAGACGCGGCCGGGCAGCGAACCGATATAGGTCCGCCGGTGGCCGCGGATTTCGGCTTCGTCGCGCACGCCGCCAAGCGACATGCGGGCGAACTTGCGGCCGGTGGCGCGGGCGATGGAGCGGCCGAGCGAAGTCTTGCCGACACCGGGCGGGCCGACCAGGCACAGAATCGGTCCCTTGAGCTGGCGCACGCGCTGTTGAACGGCGAGGTATTCGATTATCCGCTCCTTGACTTTCTCCAAACCGTAATGGTCTTCGTCGAGAATCGTCTCGGCGGCGCGCAGATCGTCGCTGACCTTGCTGCGTTTTTTCCACGGCACGGCGAGCAGCCAGTCAAGATAGTTGCGCACTACGGTCGCCTCGGCGGACATCGGCGACATCATCTTGAGTTTAGCCAGTTCGGCCACCGCCTTGTCCTTGACCTCTTTTGGCATGCCGGCTTTTTCGATGCGCCGCGCGAGTTCCTCCAGATCGTTGGGCACGTCGTCCATCTCGCCCAGTTCCTTCTGGATCGCCTTCATCTGCTCGTTGAGGTAATACTCACGCTGGCTTTTTTCCATCTGCGACTTGACGCGGCCGCGGATACGCTTTTCCAGTTGCAGTACATCGATCTCGCCTTCGATCAAAGCCATCAAACGCTCCATGCGCTGCTGGACATCGACGGTTTCCAGCAACTGCTGTTTTTCCTGGAGCCGAACGCCAAGATGCGCCGCGATGTTGTCGGCCAGGCGGCTGGGGTCGTCGATGCCGGACAGCGTGGTCAACAGCTCCGGCGGGATTTTGCGGTTGAGCTTGATGTACTGTTCGAACAGCGTGAGCAGAGTGCGCATCGTGACATCGAGGGTCCGCGGATCAGCCGCCGCGGCGCCGGCGAGCGCCTGCCAGTCGGCTGCGAGATAGCCCTCAACCTGATGAAAAGCGGTCACTTTGCTGCGCTCGCGGCCCTCGACGAGCACCTTGGTCGTGCCGTCGGGCAGGCGCACCATCTGCAAGACGACGGCGAGTGTGCCGACGTCGTAGAGGTCGGCCGGCTCGGGCTCGTCGGTCTCCGGGCTGCGCTGGGTGATGACGAGGATCTGCTTATCGCGCTTCATCGCCGCTTCGAGGGCGCGCATCGAACATTCCCGGCCAACAAACAGCGGAATCACCATATAGGGATAGACCACGACGTCACGCAGCGACAGGATCGGCGTGGCGGACGGAGTGGGGTTGGCCGGGGACGTTTGGGGCATCATCGCTTTCCTCTACCGCCTAAGGGGTGGCGGATAGGCTGAATATGCGCCCCGCGGGCGCCGATATCAAGCGGCCGGGGCACCGGCACGCCGGGGTCAGACCGGATGATCGCGATCCGGCTCAGCCGGCGCGCGAGGTCTCGCGCCGCTCTTCGTGGATATAGTAAGGGGGCTGCTCGCCGCGGATCACCGCCTCGTCGACGACCACCTTGCGGATCGTTTTCTGCGTCGGGATCTGGTACATGCTGTCGAGCAGGACGTTCTCGATGATCGTCCGCAGGCCGCGGGCTCCGGTTTTCCGCTCCATCGCCTTGCGGGCGATGGCGTGCAGCGCATCCTCGCGGATTTCGAGTTCGCAGCCGTCCAGATCGAAGATTTTGCGGTATTGCTTGACCAGCGCATTGCGCGGCTCGGTGAGAATGCTGACCAGGGCCGGCTCGTCCAGTTCCTCCAGCGTCGCGACCACCGGCAGACGACCGACGAACTCCGGGATCAGCCCGAAGCGGATCAGATCCTCCGGTTCGACCTGGCGCAAAAGCGCCGAGATCGGGGCCTCCTTGTCGGTGCCGCGCAGCGCCGCCCGGAAACCGATGCCGGTGGCCGCCGAGCGCGCCTGGATCACCTTTTCGAGGCCAGCGAACGCCCCGCCGCAGATGAACAGGATGTGGCTGGTATCGACTTGCAGGAATTCCTGCTGCGGGTGTTTGCGCCCACCCTGCGGCGGGACCGAGGCGATGGTCCCCTCGATCAGCTTGAGCAGCGCCTGCTGCACGCCCTCGCCGGAGACGTCGCGGGTGATCGAGGGATTTTCGGACTTGCGCGAAATTTTGTCGATTTCGTCGATATAAACGATGCCGTTCTGCGCTTTTTCGACGTCGTAATCGCATTTCTGCAGCAGTTTCTGGATGATATTCTCGACGTCCTCGCCCACGTAACCGGCCTCGGTCAGGGTCGTCGCATCGGCGATCGTGAACGGCACCTGCAGTTGCCGGGCCAGGGTTTCGGCGAGCAGTGTCTTGCCGGAACCGGTCGGGCCGATCAACAGGATATTGCTTTTGGCCAGCTCGACGTCGTCCTTGCCCCGCCGTTTGGCCTCCAGACGCAGGTAGTGGTTGTAAACGGCGACCGCCAGCACTTTTTTGGCGTGCTCCTGGCCGATCACGTACTGGTCGAGAAAATCGTGGATTTCGCTCGGCGCCGGAAGGTTGGCGCGCTCGACGCTGCTGCTGTCTTCCAACTCCTCGCGGATGATGTCGTTGCACAGCTCGACGCATTCGTCGCAGATATAGACGCTGGGACCGGCGATCAGCTTGCGCACCTCGTGCTGGCTTTTCCCGCAGAATGAGCAGTAGAGGATTTTGCCGGGCGCTGATTTGCGGGTGTTATCGGTCATCGTCAAGCGTACCTCGGCGCATGCCGCAGATGCCGGTCCGGCCGGCGGGATCACTTTTAATGATAACCGATCGCCACGCGGCGCGCGGACTCGGGCGGCGGGCCCTGGGCCGGGACCGGGTTCAGGCCGGCGGCGCGACCGCCGGGCGGCTGACCAGCACCTCGTCGATCAAGCCGTATTCGCGGGCCTGGTCGGCGGTCAGGAATTTATCGCGCTCGGTATCCTGGGCGATGCGCTCGACGTCTTGGCCGCTGTGGCGGGCGAGGATCTCGTTGAGGCGGGCCTTGATCTGCAGAATTTCGCGGGCATGGATGTCGATGTCGGTCGCCTGGCCCTGGAAGCCGCCGAGCGGCTGATGGATCATCACCCGCGAATGCGGCAGGCAGTAGCGCTTGCCGGCGGCGCCGGCGGTGAGCAGCAAGGCGCCCATACTCGCCGCCTGGCCGACGCAGATCGTACTGACCTCGGGCCGGATGTATTGCATCGTGTCATAGACCGCCAGCCCAGCGGTGACCACACCGCCCGGACTGTTGATGTACAGGTTGATGTCCTTGTCGGGATTTTCCGATTCAAGGAACAGGAGCTGGGCGATGATCAAGTTGGCCACCTGATCGTCGATCGGTCCGACGACAAAAATCACCCGTTCCTTGAGGAGGCGGGAATAAATATCGTATGAACGCTCGCCGCGCGCCGTGTGTTCGACGACGATGGGCACTAGGTTCAGCGCCGTGGGACGCACGGTCTCAACCACGGCGCGACTCCTCGATCAGGGTGGCGAAGGTCAGCGGCTCGCTGCTGCTGTCCACCTGCTCGACGAGCCAGTCGATGATCTGCTCCTCACGGACTTCGCGACGGACGCTTTCCATCAGCCGAAGATCGTTGAAATAGAGGTTGACGACCTCTTCGGGGTTTTCATAAGTCGAGGCGATTTCCTGGACCGCCTCGCCAACGCGCCCCGGATCGGCCTCGATGCCTTGCCGGCGCCCCAACTCGCCGAGCAGGAAGCTGGCCAGCACCCGGCGGCGGGCCAGCGGCGCCAATTCCTCGGCGCTCGGTACGGTGTGCCGATCGCCTTGCATGGCCCGTGTCTGGCGCTCGATTTCCGCCTGCAATTTCTGCGCTTCGCTGCGGATCAAACTGGGCGGCAGGTCGAGATCCTGGTAACGGGCGACGAGCGCTTCGACGACGCGCCGGCGGCGCAGGCGGCGCACCGCGGCGTTACGCTCGCGCTCCAGATTTTCCCGAACCTCGGCGCGCAGGCGCTCGACCCCGCCCTCAATCACGCCAAAGGCGCGGCAGAACGCATCGTCCAGCGCCGGCAGCTCGCCGCACTGCACGGCGCGGACGGTGAGCGTGATGTCCGCGGTGCGGCCGGCCAGTTCCGGATCGCGAAAATCCTCCGGAAAATCGAGAGACAGCGACTTCTCCTCGCCTTCGGACATCCCCGTCAACGCCACCTCCAGGGCCGCGAAGACGTGCCCCTGCCCCAGAATCAACGTCACCCGGCGGTGGCCAGCCGGCGGCACCATATCACCGCTGGACAGCGCGGCCCGGTAGTCGAACATGATCCGGTCACCGGCGGCGGCGGGCCGGCCGGCCGCATCCCACGGGCGGCGCTGCTCGCGCAGCGTCTCGATCATCTGGTCGACGTCACCGTCGCCGACTTCGGCGGTCGGGTGGCGGATCGTGATCTTGGCCAGCTCGATATCGTCGAGCCGCGGAAACACTTCGACGCGGGCGGTGTAGTGCAGATCCTGATCGCCATCCGCGGCGGGCAGCGTCTTCAGTTCGGGGACAGCGGCGACTTGCAGTTCGCGCTCGGTGAGCGCCTGGCGCAGCGTCGTCTGGATCACCTCCTCGACGACTTCCTCGCGCACCTTGCTGCCGTAGCGCTGGCGAATCACGTTGAGCGGCACCTTGCCCGGGCGAAAGCCCTTGAGGCGAACCGTGCGGCCGAGTTTGCGCAACCGCTCCTGCAAACGGTCATCGACCTCGGTGGCCGGCACCCTGACCGTCATTCGCCGTTCGAGGGCGGTCGTTTCTTCGATCGTTACCTGCATTTTGCCTTTCCACGGCCAGAGGCCGGCGGCACCGGCCGCCGGCGATCATTGGTGGGCCATCAGGGACTCGAACCCCGAACCAATTGATTAAGAGTCAACTGCTCTACCGATTGAGCTAATGGCCCATGTAGAGACTAGAAACCAGACGTTGTTTCTGTCGCGCGTCGCGCGACACAACCAATCGAGTCTCCAGTCTAGTTGGGGTGGACGATGGGGCTCGAACCCACGACCACAGGAATCACAATCCTGCGCTCTACCAACTGAGCTACGCCCACCACTAGAGGCTTCGCGAAGCAAGCACTTGAGTGCTTGATTCGCCTGCCAGTGCGCGTCGCACGCTGACAGGAGGTCAAGCCATTCCTGGCTTGCAGACACTCTGACTGCATCAGAGTTTCCCTGGTTTCCAGGCTCTAAGTTGGCGCGCCCGGCAGGACTCGAACCTGCAACCCTCGGCTTAGAAGGCCGATGCTCTGTCCGGTTGAGCTACGGGCGCAAGACTCTACCTGCACACCGGCGCGCGCCGATTTCGGCTCGGCCGAACCGCGACAGGCGGCGCCTGGTCGGGGTGGAGGGATTCGAACCCCCGACCTACTGCTCCCAAAGCAGTTGCGCTACCAGACTGCGCTACACCCCGCAGAAACGGCCAGCCAGAGCCGGAGAATATTACTTTGAACCGGGCCGGGAGGTCAAGTTCGAGTTCGCCTGGGTTCGGCCCGGATTTCGGAGAAAAATAGGCCCGCGACCGCGGCTTGCGCCGCGGCCTGGGTGGAGGGGCGAGCCGGATCAGAACCGGTAACCGATGCCGACGCCGTAGACCCACGGATCGACTTCGACCTTGGCGACGGTGATGTCGCCGACCGCCGAGCCGGTAATCCGTGCCTGGTCTGACATATCGATGTACTTGACGTCGGCGTTGATGAACCAATGGTCGTCGATCGTGAAATCGATCCCGGCTTGCGCCGCGAAACCGAACGAATCCCCGATCCGGACCCGGTCGCCAGGGGCGCGGAAGTCCGGTTTCAGATCTTCGCTGTAGAAAATCGTGTAGTTGATGCCGGCCCCGAGATAGGGCTGGAGACGCGATTCGGGGAAAAAGTGATATTGCGCCGTCAGGGTCGGGGGCAATACCCAGGTGTCGAGCACCGGGCCGAGATCGGCGGCGGTGCCGGCGGCCACGGCTTTGTGCTCGGCGGTGGCCAGGATCAGTTCGAAGCCGATATTGCGGGTCACCATATAGGTGAAATCGAGTTCCGGGGTCACCGAGCTGTCGATCTTGACCCGGCTGCCGGGCACGTCGCCGCCCAATGCCGGGGCGTTGATGACGCTGCTCGACGAATCGGGATCGATGACGATGGCCCGCACGCGGACCAGCCAATCCCCCGCCTCGAAGGCGTCGGCCGGCGAGGCCATAAGCACGCCCAGAACCGCTGCCGCCGGCGCGGCGTATTTCCAAAAACCTTCCATCGGATACCTCTCTTTAGCTGTCGATCGCCCGTCGTGCGGGCTTGCCGCCATGATCGGCGATGCTGTCCGGAGGCGGTTTGATGGAAATCAAACGAGGGAAGTGGATACTTGATCCGGATCAAGGTTACTCAGCCAGGAGGACTTAAGGAAACTGATGAAGTCAGATCTTCCGCCTGCCTGCCGGCCAGGCAGGGCCAGGAAGGCAAGCCAGGGATGGCTGGCCAGCGAAGCTGGCCCTTCAGGGCTTGATTCGCGGAGCAAAGTCCGGACAGGTGCCGGACTTTGCGTGGTCTGATCAGTCGCCAATGGGATGATTCAGACCTTTCTTAATTGGTTTCCCAAGTATCTGCTGGCGGCGATCGGCGATGAGCAGCGCGGCGCCGGTGAACTGCCAAGGCACGAGCCAGAGCAAAAGATCGTGATTGACCTGGTTGCCGGGCGTGAATTTAAGTCCCACAGCAACGACGGCCCCGGCGACGATCAGCCTGGCCGCCGCCACCGCCCAGCGGCCGCGCGGGGAGATCGCCGGGACCAGGGCGAGCGGCGTCAAAAGCAATAGGTTTTCATTGGCGTGCGCCGCCCAATGGGCGCTCCACCCCCATAACCAGGCGAGCAGCAGGCCGCCGAGGCCCGCGATCAGAAACCACAGACGCAGCGGCAACAAGGCCAGGTTCGGCCGGCGGCGGCGCGCCCCGACCCAGACAGCGGCGAACAGTGCGGCGCCGGCCACACCGAGCGCCGCGAACCGGCCGTAGTGCGGCGACCACGGCGGCGGCCACGGTTGACCGCCGCTCAGCAGCCGCATTGGGCCGGCCAGCGGCCGGCCGGCGATCTCGGTGGCGCCGACGGCCCGCGCCAGTTCCTGCGGTAGATAGCCGAGACGCCAGTCGTCCAATCGTTTTTCCGCCGGCCGGCCAAGCGCCAGGTGCATGCCGAGCGCCAGCCAGACATCGTCATCGACCATGGCCAGCGCCGTGCTGCGGTAGGTCGCGGCGCGCGCCGTGGGCGGTAGGGCGGCGGCCAGGCCGCCGCCGAGCGCTCGATCCAGGGCATCGCGCACGCGGGTCGAACAGTTGGCGGTGAAATAATCGTAAACGTAGCGGCGGTGCTCCGGCTGCACGCCGCGCCGCAACGCTGCCGCCAGACGCTGAAATTCGTCCGCTCGCAGCACCAGCGGTTGCAGCGCAACGCTGCGCCCGACCTGCCGGTACCAGTCGAATTCCCGGGCCGGGTTCATCGCCGCCGAATAATAGGTCATGTGGCCTTGGATGAAACGCCACAGAAACGCCGGCTCGGACCAGTCGAAGTAGCCAAAATTGAACAGGTGATCGAGGCCCTGGTCCGGGTCGCGCAGCCACAGCGCGTTGTGGCCGAATCGCTCCCAGACGGCATCGCCGGGGCCATAGGTGACCAGCCAAACCTCCGGCGCGGCGTCAAGCCGGGGCGCTGTCAAGACGGCGGCCAACAGGCAGAGGACGCCGGCCGGGCGGCGCATCAGCCGCGCTGCGTTTGAAGCTGGTGTATGCGGCGCTTGTCGGCGGCGGTGACGGTCAGTTCCAACTCGCCGACCCGGACTTTTTCGCCGAGTTCCGGCAAGCGGCCGATTTCGGCCAGCACCAGACCGCCGATGGTGTCGTATTCGTCATCCTTGAAGTGGCAGCCGAACGCCTCGTTGACGTCCTCGATCGGGGTCAGCGCGGCGATCTGAAAGCGCCCGGGGGCGAGTTCGACGATGCCCGTTTCTTCGCCGCTTTCGTCATATTCGTCGTCGATGTCGCCGACGATTTCTTCGAGCACGTCCTCGATCGTCACCAGACCGGCGACCGCGCCGTACTCGTCGACGACGATGGCCATGTGATTGCGCGAATCGCGGAATTCGCGGAGCAAAACGTTCAGGCGCTTGCTCTCCGGGATCAGCACCGGCGGGCGGATCAAATCCTTGAGCGCCAGGCGCTCGCCCGCCGGGCAATAGCAGCGCAGCAGATCCTTGGCGAGCACGATGCCGAGCACTTCCTCGCGGTCTTCGCTGACCACCGGAAAACGCGAATGCCCGGATTCGACGACCAGCGGCAGGATGTCGCCGATGGCCGCGGCGTGCGGGATGACGGTCATCTGAGCGCGCGGGATCATCACGTCGCGCACTTTGAGATCCCCCATGCGCAAGGCGCCTTCGATCATCGCCAACGCATCGGCATCGACAATGCCGCGGTCGTGCGCCTCCTTGAGTTCGGTAATGATGTCCTCGCGGTCCCGGAATTCTCCGGAGAGCGCCTGGCCCAGGCGCTCGAGCCAACTTCGGCCTGAGCCGTTTGTCGCTGAGTCTTCGTTCATCAAGTCTCGCGCGATCGGGGCGATCGCACCTGTATCTCCTTGTCGCGGCATCAGCCGGGGATTACCGGCTCCGGGTCCCGGAGGCGGATTTTGATTGTAACCGGACACCGCCCGGCGGGGCTTCCCGCCGGACGGCACGGTACGGATCGGGGATAGCGCAAGCGGCGAGCAGCTTGCGCTCCCGCCGTTCCATGCGTTCGGCATCCGCCGGATCAATATGGTCGTAACCGAGCAAATGCAAGACGCCGTGGACGACGAGATGGGCGAAATGGTCGTCCGGCGCTTTGCCCTGTTCCCGGGCTTCGCGGCGGGCGACGGGCGCACAGACCACGACATCGCCCAGCCAACACCCACCGGCGGCGGCCGGCGGGCCGGGAAAGGCCAGCACGTTGGTCGCCGCGGCCCGCCCGCGATAACGCCGGTTCAGCCGGGTGCCTTCGACTGCGCCGACCAGGCGGATGCAAACCCCACCCGGCCGCCGCTCGGCGGCGAGCACGGTTTCGGCCCAGGCGCGAATGCGCTGCGGATGCGGCGTACCGGCGCGCGCTGTGGCGTATTGCACGGTAATTGTCGCGGGGGGGCGCGGCGGCGGTTGCTTCTGGGGGCCGGCGGCGGCGCGCCGCGCCGGGCCGCCTTGCCGTCCCGGGTCGGCGCGCCTCATGGCGCGGCCGGTTCGGACGGCGGCGGCTTCGACTGCTGGTAAGCCTCGATAATCCGCTGCACCAGCGGATGGCGGACGACGTCGCCGGCATCGAAGCGGGTGATGCCGATGCCTGGCACACCGGCCAACAGATCCAGCGCCTGCGGCAAGCCGCTGGCCCGGTGGCTCGGCAGGTCGGTCTGCGTTAAGTCGCCGGTGATCACCGCTTTCGAGCTGAAGCCGATCCGGGTCAGAAACATCTTCATCTGCTCGTTCGTGGTGTTCTGCGCCTCGTCGAGGATGATGAACGCATCGTTGAGCGTCCGGCCGCGCATAAAGGCCAGCGGGGCAATCTCGATCACGTGGCGTTCGATCAGCCGGCCGACCTGCTCGTGGCCGAGCATCTCGTAGAGCGCGTCATACAGCGGGCGAAGATAAGGATCGACCTTCTGGGCCATGTCACCGGGCAAAAATCCGAGCCGCTCGCCGGCCTCGACCGCCGGCCGGACGAGGACGATCCGGGCCACCCGCTCGTGGTCCAGCGCGTCGACCGCGCAGGCCACCGCCAGGTAGGTCTTGCCGGTACCGGCCGGACCGACGCCGAAATTGACATCGTTGCTCCGGATCGAGCGGATATAGGCAATCTGATGCGCCCCGCGGCCGCGGATCGGGCCGCGCCGGGTTCGGATCACCGGGCTTTCTTCCAACTCGTCGGGGTTCGCCGGGTCCGGGACGGCCGCCGGTACCAAGCCGCCGAGATACAGATTCACGACCTCGGGGTCGAGCGTCTCGCGGCCGGTCGCGGCATAGAGTTCGCCCAGAAAGCGGGCCGCCCGGCGCCGGGCCTCGGGCGCGCCGCGCAGCACGAACCGCTGGCCGCGATAAGCGAGCTTGACCCCGAGGCGCTCTTCGATCTGCCGCAGGTGGCGGTCGTGCGGGCCGCACAGATTGGCCAGCCGCTGACTGTCGGCCGGTTCGATATCGATGACCTCGGCCGCCGCCTCAACCGCGGGTTCGGCCGGCGCCTCTGGGGCAGGCAGCGGGACCATCCGGCGGTCAGGCGGCCTGCGGCGTGGCGGCCGTCCCGGACTCCGCCGGCCGGCCGCGCAGCGTGTGGGCCAGCGCCTGCGTCACGGTCACTGGCACCAGCCGGCCGATCCATTCGGCCGGTCCGGTGAAATTGACCGTCTTATTGTCCGAAGTGCGGCCGGTCAATTCTTGCGGGCTGCGCCGGCTCGTGCCCTCGACCAGCACCTCGACCGTGGTCCCGACCAGCCGTTCGAGATATTCGGCGGCGAAAGAATCGATCCGGCGCTGCAACACGGCGAGCCGGTCTTTTTTGACCGCCAGCGGCACCGGATCGGCCAGCGCCGCGGCCGGCGTGCCGGGCCGCGGGCTGTAAATGAAGCTGAAACTCTGGTCGAAACGCAGCTCGTCGATCAGTTTCATAGTCTGCGCGAAATCCTCGTCGCTTTCACCGGGAAAGCCGACGATGAAATCCGACGACAGCGCAAGGTCCGGCCGGATGGCGCGCAGGCGGCGGATTTTCTGCTTATATTCGAGCACCGTGTGGCCGCGCTTCATCAGCGCCAGGATGCGATCCGAACCCGACTGCACCGGCAGGTGCAGGTAATCAGCCAGCTTCGGCACCGCTTCATAGGCGGCGATCAGGCTCGGCGAAAACTCGACCGGGTGCGAGGTCGTGAAGCGAATCCGGGCGATGCCGTCGATCGCCGCCAGATAGCGGATCAACAGTGCCAGATCGGCCACTTCGCCGTTCGCCCCCAGCGCGCCGCGATACGCATTGACGTTCTGGCCAAGCAGGTTGATTTCGCGCACCCCCTGCTCGGCCAGCAGCGCCGCCTCGGCCAGCACATCGTCGAGCGGCCGGCTGACCTCCGGACCACGGGTATAGGGCACGACGCAGAAACTGCAATACTTGCTGCACCCTTCCATCACCGAGACGAAAGCGCACGGACCCTCGGCCCGGGGCGCAGGCAGGCGGTCGAATTTTTCGATTTCGGGGAAACTGACATCGACCGCCGGCCGCGCCGTCGCCCGCCGCCGCTCGATCAACTCCGGCAGCCGGTGCAACGTCTGCGGCCCGAAAACGAGATCGACCAGCGGCGCCCGGTCGAGCAGCGCCGCGCCCTCCTGGCTCGCGACGCAACCGCCGACGCCGATCAACAGCTCCGGCTTGCGCCGCTTCAGCGCCTTCCAGCGCCCGAGCTGCGAAAACACCTTCTCGGCCGCCTTCTCGCGGATCGAGCAAGTGTTGAGCAGGATCACATCGGCCTCGCCCTCGTCGGCGGTCAATTCCAGCCCGTGCGAAGCGGCGAGCACATCGGCCATTTTCGCCGAATCGTACTCGTTCATCTGGCAGCCGTAGGTTTTGATCAGCAGCTTACCGGCCATCCGATTATGGTACCGCAAAGCGCCAGTCCTGCCGCGTTTGTCGAACTGAGGAAGCGGCTATTTAGCTTTGTAACTTCGAGAGAGATGGCGCGCCCGGAGAGATAGACTCGAGGCTTCCTGCCTCTCGCCCTGCGGGCGCGGCATGTCGGGTCCGAATCCGCCCATCCCGGGCGGCTCGGAACACGCCAAGTCCGGCACAGGTCCGGACTTGGCTTCGCCGTGCCGGCGGTCAACACCGGCACGGCGGGCAAGCCATCCCTGGCTTGCTAGGGTGCGTCAACGCGGCAGTCCTGCCGCGTTTGTCGAACTGTCACTTTTGGTCGGGAGTTCGAATTGGAACTCCGGCTAGCGCGGAGGCTGTTGCGCTTTGTCCCTGCGAAAGTGTATGGCGCGCCCGGAGAGATAGACTCGGGGCTTCCTGCCCCTCGCCCTACGGGCGCCCTGCGGGCGTCAACGCGGCAGTCCTGCCGCGTTTGTCGAACTGTCACTTTTGGTCGGGAGTTCGAATTGGAACTCCGGCTAGCGCGGAGGCTGTTGCGCTTTGTCCCTGCGAAAGTGTATGGCGCGCCCGGAGAGATTCGAACTCCCGACCGCCTGGTTCGTAGCCAGGTACTCTATCCAGCTGAGCTACGGGCGCGTGTTTGGGGTGTGGTGTGGGGGCGGAATTATCGGTAGTTGCGGCGGTTTTGTCAAGGACTGCGGTGCGTTCACCGGTGCGTTTCGCGGGCGGTTGAGCCGCGGGCCGGCGCGTTCGCCCAAGCCTCGAATTTCTTCCAGTTCGTCGCCGGGAGGGTGACGAGGCCGCGGAAGAACAAATCCGTCTCCGCCGCCTCCACCGCCCTGCGTGGATGAGGTGAACCTTGAAACTGGCGCACATAGAATGTATTTTATTCTTACTTCCTTACCTGAGGATATGGCCATGCTCGCCAAGCTGACGTCCAAGAACCAGCTCACCCTCCCGAAGGCGGTGGTCTCGGCCGTGCCTAAGGCAGAGTATTTCGACGTGACGGAGGAAGGGGGCCGCATCGTGCTCACCCCCGTGCGCCTCACCCGCGCCGACGCCGTGCGCGCCAAGCTCGCCGACCTGGGCCTCTCGCAAGCCGACGTGGCCGAGGCGGTCGCCTGGGCGCGCCGGCCTAAATGAGCCTGCCGCGCCTCGTCCTCGACACCAATGTGCTCATGTCGGCCCTCCTCTTTCACGTCGGATCGCTCTCCTGGCTGCGTATCGCATGGCAGACGGAGGCCATCCGCCCGCTGGCGAGCCGCGACACCACGGCGGAATTGATCCGCGTCCTCGCCTACCCCAAATTCCGGCTGACCGATGCCGAGCGCGAGGAGCTGCTCGCCGACGATCTGCCTTGGTGCGAGACGGTCACGATGTCGGACCCGCCCCAAGTCCCCGACTGCCGCGATCCCTTCGACCGCCCGTTCCTCGAATTGGCCCTCGCCGCCCGCGCCGACGCGCTGGTGACCGGCGATCAGGACCTTCTCGCCCTCGCCCCGCAATTTTCCATCCCGATCCTCACGCCGCGTGCGGTAGAGGAACGGTGGTTCGGACCCGACGCGACACATTGATCCATGCCGCCTGTCTGCGTGCAGCGCACAGGCAGGTCGTCGCGCTCCACGGGCTGATCAGCATGGGGCTTATGCCGAATAACCAGGGTGCGCCGGGGACTTAACAGGCTGTTGAAAAACTCTCGTGTAGCGCCATGCGCTTTACCGGCGGTTGAGCAGACGTCCGATCGGCAATCTACGGCGACTCGAAGCCGTCGGCGAACAGCACGCTGGAACCGAACACAACATAGCTGCGCCCGGAATCGGTACCGTTGGGGTCGGCGCCCCTAGCGCCGACGATCAGATCGTCGAGGCCGTCGCCATTGATATCGCCGGCGGCTGCGACCGAACGGCCGGAACGATCGAACGCCGCCTCGCCGTCGAGCTTAAAGCCGTTGGTGCCATCGAGATCGGATAGCGGCAACGGCGAGGTAA
>DAITQM010000017.1:0-64749 GCA_036832975.1 Pseudomonadota bacterium
GTGCGGAACATCCCTGTTCCGCCTTAACAGGCTGTTTTTCAACAGCCTGTTAAACTCCTTCGTTATCACCGTTTCTCGGAGTATGGCGAACGATGGCCTATCGGATACTGGCGTTGAGCGGCGGCGGCTTTCTCGGCTATTACACGATCTCGGTGCTGGTCCGGCTGGAGGCGATGGCCGGCGAGCCGCTGGCCCGCCGTTTCGATCTTCTGGCCGGGACCTCGATCGGCGGCATCATCGCCTTGGCGCTGGCCCGCGGCATCCCGGCCGCCGCGATCCTGGAGCGCTTCGAAACCGACGGGGCGGCGATTTTCTCGCCGCGTCACCCGCCGCGGACCTGGTTCGGCCGCTTGTTGGAAGTACTGCGCGCCGTACGCCAACCGAAATATCATGACCAGACACTGCGCGGGGTATTGGCCTCGATGGTCGGCGAAGAGGCCCGGCTCGGTGAACTCTGCCGTCCGGTACTGATCCCGACCGTCGCGCTGGCCAGCGGCCGGGCGCGGTTGTTTCGCTCGTCCGCCCCCGCCGATGCCGGCTTGAAAGTGATCGACGTGGCGCTGGCGGCGTCGGCGGTCCCCGGTTTTTTCCCGCTCGTCGAAATCGAAGGACAAGGCTATATCGACGGCGGCATCTTTTCGACGACACCGGATCTTTTGGCGCTGCACGAGGCGGTGTATCGGCTGGGTGCGGCCGAGAAGGAGACCACGATGCTCAGCATCGGCACGGTCTCGGGGGCGTACACGACACCGCCCGGCGCCGGGCGTTCGCGCCAGGGGCTGTTGTACTGGATGATGCGGCAGCGCCTGGTGCGGATTTTGATGGCGGCACAGCAATCGAACATCGAGGGCCTGCTCATCGACCGTCTGGGCGAGCGCTATTTCAGGATCGACCGGCAGCCGGATGAAGCCCAGCAGAACGCGATCGGCCTCGACATCGCGACCCCCGAAGCCCGGAAAATCCTCACCGCCTTGGCAGCCGCCAGTGTCGACCAGGCGGCCGCAGACCCGCGGCTTGCGGCCTTGCTGCACGGTTCCTGAACTTCCAAAAGGTCGGCCGGAGCAAGGTCAGCCCGGCCAGGCCGAGCGGCACACCGGCGGTCCACCAGACGTACGCGGCCGGCAGCGGCGGCCGGCCGAGAAGTACGGCGTGCAGCGCCGGTAAGAGCAGCACGAAACCGAGATAAAGCGCCGCGGCCCTGAACGCCGCGCCGGGCCGCGTGGCCTTGAACGCCAACTGTGCCCACAGCGCGGGGTAGTACAGCGCAATGCCGAGCAGGCGGTGGCTGTCGGCGGCGGACAGCGCAGTAAGGCGAGCGAGGTCGCCTTCAAAGTGAAAAAGGATCACGATGCGCAGTGCATTGACCGCGAGCGCCGTGGCCCACGCCGCGGCGAAGGCCGCGGCGAGAGTCGCCGGGTGCAGCAGTTTTGCGCGTCCCGGACCGCTGCCGGCGCGCCACAACCAGGCAAGCCAGGAGAGGATCATGAAATGGCCGCCGGCGCAGCCCTTGACGAGCACGATCCGGCGGCCGGCGTCGAGCCATTCGCCGCTTTCCAGCCGCTGCCACGAAAAACCGGCGGTGTGTTCGAGCAACCAGGCCAGGGGCTGGAGGATCCATTGCAAGTGCGCCGCGTCCGCCAGGCTGTATGCTTGTTTCAACACCAGGGCGAGGGCGATCACGAGCCACCAGTCATAGCGGGCTAACCCGGCGTTGGGTCGGGGCACCGGCGCGGTGCCCCTGGCCGTTTTCATCGCCGCACAATTCATTGCCGGCGAAGCCCTTGAGATTGGGTCATGACCTGGCGCCCGGCGATCAGGAGCAAGCCTAAGACGAGCCAGAAGAACTCCGGTTCCGGCATGGGGCGGGCGGACACAGCCAGTTCCGAGACCCCGTGCGGCAGCGGTAGCGGTTGATTGACACGCGCCGCCCGGCCGCCCGGATTGACGACGATCTCGTCAACCGCGACAAAAGACGTGTAACGGCTCAACAACGAATACTCGAGACCGAGTTTGACGATCTCGTCGCGCGCCGCCTCGACTTCGCTGCCTTGCATATCGGATAGTCGGCGCAAGCGGTGGCGCGCCCACAGCACCGGCAGCAAACCGGATTGCTCGCCGTTATCGGCGCTGGTCAGCGGCAGCGCGGCGCGGTAATCGCCGGCCGCCGAGCGGCCGGTGATTTCGATGGCGCCATTCGTCCGCCCGCCGCGGTATTTACCGAACACGACGATCGGCCGTTCGGCCATCATCAGCGGTATCGCCGCCGGCTCCAGGTCATACAGCTCGACGCCGGAGCCCGCGACTGCGACGTCGCTGAGCAACGGCGAGGCGATGTAGCGGCGGAAGCGGGCCGCGACTTCGTTCGCTTCGCCAGCCGAGGTGACGATGAAAGGTTCGCCGGCGCCGGCGTGGGCCAGCGCTTCGATCAAGTAGCGGTTGACCGCGCTGCCGATGCCGAAGGCGAACAGGTTGTCGCGGTTCAGATGCGACCGAATCAAGTCGTAGGCGCCGCGCTCGGCACTGATATACCCATCGGTGATGACGATCACGCTGCGCGCCTGATCGGCGGTGCGCGGCATGGCGAAAGCGCGTTCCAGCGCCGGCAACAGCTCGGTTCCGCCGCCGCCCTGGATGGCGCGCATCATCGCCATCGCCTGTTGGACGTTCGCCGCGGTCGCCGGCAGCGGCGCCGGCGCCAACACCCGCGAGCCGCCGGAGAAGAACAGAATATTGAACGATTCCCCGGCGTGCAGCCCGCTCAACAACTCGCCCAGCAGATGGCGCGCGGTATCGAGCGGAAAGCCGTGCATCGAGCCGGAGACATCGACGACGAACAGGTACTCGCGGGCCATCACCTGTTCGGGCGCCGGGCGGGCCGGCGGTTCGGCCATCATTAGAAAATAATTTTCGCCGTTTTTGCGAAACGTCATCAAGCCGGCGGCGATCCGGTCATCCGCCAGCCGAAAGCGCAGTATGAAATCGCGGTTGCCGGGATTGACTTCGGCGCCGTCCAGGTGGATCGCCGCCGCGCTCGAGCTTTGCCACTGCGTTTCGATCTTGTGCTGGACGGAATATAACTCTTTGAGCGGCAACGGTGTGGTCACTTCGACTTCGATCGCCGTTTTGATCGCCGCCGGATTGCCGTTTTCGTTGTCATCGGCGGCATAGGGATTGGCCAGCCATTTGCTCTGCGCTTCGGTGGCCAACGGGTCGTTGCCATAGCGCGGCCCGACGACCTGCGGATAGACCAGTTCGTAAACGCCCTGCTCGGGGATCAGCAGTTCGCTGTAACGCAGGGTCAGCGTGACTTCGTCGCCGGGCATGATGTTGGCGACTGCCATCGTAAAAACGTTGGGCCGCTGCTGCTCGAGCAGTGCTGCGCGCTTGCCGGCCTTTTGGGCCTTGGCGAATATCCGGGTGGCCTCGGCTTTTTCCTTGATTTTGGCGTGCACCCGGCGTTCGCCGATCTGCATCGTCAGGCCATGCACTGCGGCCCGCGTCGATCCGGGAAACACATAGCGGGCGTTGAGCGCCCGCTGCCCGGTGTTGCGGTATTGCTGGGTCACGGTCACTTCGGCAATCGGACCGTTGATCCGGATTGCGGCGCGGCTCGCTTTCAACGGCAGCCGATCGAGCGCCGGGTCGCCGCCGGGAATCCACAGCCGGGGCGCCAGGCTCGACGCGCAAGTCGTGCATTCCTCGGCCGCAGCGCCGGTGACGAACAGCAGGAGCAGGAAGAATATGGAACAACGTTGCATCGCGGTATCCTCGTTACGGGGGTGCAACGAGATTAGCCGCCGGGTGTGGGCGAACGATGTCGGGGGGATGTTCTTTGTATGTTTTTTCGGTGGGGATTACGCCGCCGGCAGCGTCAGGCGGGCCAGTGCGCCGCCGGTGGCGTGGTTGCCAAGTTGGATCGTGCCGCCGTGCAGCCGGGCGGCTTCGCGGGCGAAGTTGAGGCCGAGACCGGTGCCGCGTTCGCCGCTCGTCCCGCGCGGCGTCGAATAAAACCGCTCGAAAACGCGCGGCAGGGCGTAATCGGGAATACCCGGCCCGTGGTCGCGAATCTCGAGGGTGGCTTCGTCATGCTGCCGGTGGAGGGTGAGCGTTATCCGCTCTCCCGCTGGACTGAAGTCGATGGCGTTGTCGAGCAGGTTAGCGATCGCCTGGCGGAGCATAAAGCGGTTGCCCCGGACCTTCACCTCATCCAGCCGGCTGTCGACCGTCACGTCACGCGCGGCGAGACGATGGGCGCGGGCGCCGAGCACGGCGCGGCTCAGCACCGCGAGATCGAATTCCTCGACGTCGGTGGGACGGACGAGGTTCTCGGCCCGCGCCAGGTTGAGCACCCCTTCGATAATGCGGTGCAGGCGGGCCGCTTCGGCGGTGATGTTATCGATCAGCCGCCGGCGCTGTACGGGATCGGTTTCATCGGGCAACAGCTCGACCGCACCGCGCACCGCGGCGAGCGGGCTTTTCAGCTCGTGCGCCAACAGTTGCGATACCCGCTCGACGTGCGCTTTGCCGTCCAGTTCGGCTCTCAGGTGCTCCAAGGCCGCCGCCAGGCGGCGCAGCTCGCTGCGCCCCTCGATCGGAATGCGGTCGCGGCGGCCGGCGGCGACTTCGTTGGCGTAACCGACCAGGCGGCGCAGATCGCGGGTCATCCAATACGAAAAGCCCAGCGCCAGCAATAAAGCCACCCCGAATAACCACAGCGCCGATTGCCAGGCACTTGCCCGTGCCTGGGCGATGAAGCCGTGAAAGGAGCGTTCCGGTTTGCCGACCGTCAACACGCCGGTGACGCGCCCATCGTGCAGCACCGGTGCGGCGACATACATCACGCTGCTCCAGCGGTCGGCCGGTTCTTCTTGCGTGGTCCGCGCTCCGTAACGTCCGGCCAGCGTTTCGCTGACGTCGTGCCAGCGCGAATAGTCGGCGCCGAGATCGCGGCCCAAGCTGTCGAACACGACGCGGCCGTCCGCATCGGTCAGATAAATCCTGAGATTAGGGTCATTTTGCATGATGCCGTAAATGTCGGCGGCAAAGCGGCGCTCGGCATAGCCGCGAAACACCGCATCGATCGCCGCGTTCCCCGCTTCGCCGGGCGCCGCGAAGGCGGTCTCCCGGCCGGCCATCTCGGCCAGCAGATTGGCTGTCTGCAGCAGCGTCTCCTCGACCGATTGCCGGGCGCCGGGCAGCAGCAGGCCGGTCAGCATAGTGGTCGCCAGCAGCACGGCCACCGCCGTGACCAGCACGTAGCCGACGAAAAAACGGATGAAAAAATTCACTCGTCGTCAGCCGTTACCTGCCAACTGTAGCCGAGGCCGCGGTGCGTACGGATCGGGTGGTGGTCGGGTGCCAGGGCGGCGATTTTGGCGCGCAGGCTTTTGATATGGGTATCGATCGAACGCTCCAAACTGGCCTCGGCGAGCCCCGCGGCGTCCATCAACTCGGCGCGGCTGAAGACTCTCTCCGGGCGCGCCGCCAGCGCTTTCAGCAGCCGGTATTCGGCGCGGCTGAGGGCCAGCGGCCGGCCCCGGCAACGGATCCGGGCGCGCGCTTCATCGACTTCGAGCAAGCCCGGGGCGGCCGGCATTGCGCCGGGTTCGGGCAGCGGCCGGCTGCGGCGCAGCACGGTCCTGACGCGCACCGCGAGTTCGCGCGGGCTGAACGGTTTGAGGACATAGTCGTCGGCCCCGATCTCGAGACCGACGATCCGGTCGATTTCATCGTCCCTGGCCGTCAGGAAAATCACCGGAACATCGGAAAACGTGCGCAGTTCTCGGCACAGGTCGAAGCCATTGCCGTCGGGCAGGCCGACGTCGAGAATCGCCAGGTCGAAGCCGCCGCCGCGCAAGGCCGCGAGCCCCTCGGCCGCCAGCGCCACATGCCGGCAGCCGATCTGATCCCTCGCCAGCGCCAGGATCACGTTCTCGGCGATCGGTCGGTCGTCTTCGACCAGTAAAATCATCGGGTGCATGCGATAAACGGCGGCGGATCCGATCTCAGTATACCCGCGGGTTCGGTCAAGCTAGGGATCGAGCCGGTTTGTCATGTCGGACGATATCCGTCATCCGACGCGCTTGCCTTGCGGCGCGGACGACTCCATTTTTAAACTGGGTTCTCTCCCGATCGTTTCAATCGACATCCTATTGAGGTGGAAGATGAAAGTTCAGAAGATGACGCCGGCGGTGTTGCTGGTTCTGATGGCCGGCTTCGGTGCCGCGAGTGCGGCCTTGGCGGCCGATGTTGCAGTGCTCAGGGCGCAGGCGACCGCGGTTTTCGGCCCCCTACCTGAGGCGATGCCGGGCGCCGCAGGCGATACGTCGGAACGCCGGGCGCTGGGCGAACGATTGTATTTCGACCCCATCTTGTCGCTCGATCGCAGTCAGTCGTGCAATACCTGCCACCGCCTCGATGCCGGCCGCGGCGGGGTGGACAACGAGGCGACGTCGCTGGGTGTCAAGGGCGAGCGCGGCGGGCGCAACGCCCCGACCGTGCTGAATGCCGGTTTCCAGATCGCCCAGTTCTGGGACGGCAGGGCGGCGAATTTGACCGAACAGGCCAAAGGCCCGGTGCTGAACCCCGTCGAGATGGCGATGCCCGACGAGGCCGCGGTGCTGGCCCGGCTCGCCGCCGATGCCGAATATCCGGCGGCCTTCTCCGCGGCGTTCCCGAATGATGACGCAGCATTGTCTTATCACAATATGGCCGAGGCGATCGCCGCTTTCGAGCGCACTTTGCGCAGCGACGATCGTTTCGACGATTTTCTCGGCGGCGACGATACGGCACTGACCAGCGCCGAATTGCAGGGGCTGGAAACGTTCATCAACACCGGCTGTACCGCGTGCCACAACGGGCCGCTGTTCGGCGGCAACAGCTACCAGAAGCTCGGTCTGGTCGAACCCTACACCGCGTCCACCGATCCGGGGCGCGAGGCGTTGACCGGGAATCCAGCCGATCGCGGGTTTTTCAAGGTGCCGATGCTGCGCAACGTCGCATTGACCGCGCCGTATTTCCACGACGGCAAGGTGGCGACCCTGGAAGAGGCCATCACGTTGATGGCCCGCCACCAGCTCGGGCGGGAACTGGCGCAGGATGAGATCGCGTCGATCGCCGCGTTTCTGCGTAGCCTGAGCGATACGAAGCGTGGTTTGTAACTGGCCTCAGAACTGGTAGGTGAAGCCGACGAGCACGCTGGCCTGGTGACGGGTGTTGCTGACCGGACTTTTCCGGGCGTCATCGACGAGCCGGGCATAATCGATGCTGCCGACCGCGTCCCACTCGGCGGTCAGCGGGTAGCTGGCGCTGATTTTGATGCCGTAGCGTTCCAGCCCGCCGTCGGCATCGAATACCGGCCGGCCGCTGCTCGCCGAAAACTCCGGCGTGACGCTGTAAAACGCATTCATGTAATCGCCGTTGACGAAGCGCAGATAGGGGCCGGCGCGCAAGCGCACCACGTCGGCCACACGATCGGTGTAATTCAGATGGATGTCGAAAATCAGCCCGTCGTGCCCTTCGCCGATCAGGTCCTGGCTGAGTTCGGTTTGCAACGAAAAAGCCGAGAAGAACACTTCGCCGTAAATCGAGGCCTCGATCGTTCGATCGACCTCCTGCAATCCCCGTCCTTCTTTTTGATTGCGCGTCTCCCGGCTGGCATCGAGGGCGATGCCGGCCAGGTAACGCAGCTCGCCCAGCTTCTGGCCGATCAGCATCATGCCCAGCCCGCGTCGGCTGTTCAGGAAAAAACGTTTGCGATAGGTGATGTCGATCAGCGGCAACGGGTTCACCTGGACGCCGGAGGCCCCCGGAAATTCAGGCGACAGCGCCGCCGCCGCGCCGAGCTTGATGTTCCACGGGCCCTCCTCCGCGGCCGAGACGGCGGCGGACAGGGCCAGCAGGAAGCAAAACAACCGCCCCCGGCGGCACGTCTCCGGCCGGCCGGCGGCAGCGGCATTGTCGATCCATCCCCAACGCATTAAAAAAGTATACCCGATCGTTGGATTCCCAGAGTTCCCGGGCGACGAGTGCGACTACGAGGGCGTGCAGAGCGCGAACACTCCGAGAAGGTCTCCTTACCTGGTGGTGAGACCGACAAGGGCATCCGTGTGATGGTCGAGGGCCAGCCGAAGACTGCGGAGGTGGTACCGTTGGCGTTCGAGATCTGAATGCCGATGAAAACGCCCATAACGACAATGACGAAATCGAGAAAAATGGCCGTCTAGCAGGCTGTTGAAAAACAGCCTGCTAATCCGGGCCACGGATGGCCCGGCGAAATCAGGCGCTGCTCAGTGGCTGATTTCGGGAGCGCAGCGAAAGTCGCGCCTTTCGCAAGCGACGTTGAAAAACGCCAGGATGGCGTTTTTCAACAACCTGCTAGTTCTGGGCCCTAACATGCTCGATGAACCGGCGCAGGAGCATCGGGCTAGTCCATCGCCGAGGCCAGCGTGTCCTGGTGCCAGGTCAGCAGCGCGCGGAGGCCTGGCGCCAATTCGCTGACGCTTTCATAACCGACTTCGCGCGCGGCCTGTTCCTGTACTTCGGCCGAATGCGCGTTGCCGGCGCTGCCCCAGTGGGCAAAGTCGCGGTAGAAGCCGATCGTCATCACATCCCAGTCGGCGCCGATGTTACCGGCGAAAACAAAGTTGGCCGGCGTATCGATTTTCTCGAGAAAGCGATTCTCCTTGACCCGGCTGTCGAACAGCGCCTGCTTCATGCCGGCGCGGGCGCGAAACATCTCGATCAGGAATGCGCCGGCCTCCGGGTAGGTCTGCTTCAGGGTCGCGTGCGCCGGCCCCTCGACGAACCAGTCCTCCTCGAAATCAGCCAGTTCGGCAATCGATGCGCGAAACCCCGCCTCGCGCGCCTGGACTTCAGCGCTGAAATAGTGTTGCAGCCCCGCGATCGGCTGGATCAGCAGGAAATCCCACGGCGCGCCCTGGGAATGGCGCATGCGGTAGGTGGCGATGCGCCCGTCCTCGCCCGCCGCGCCGGCCTCGCCCTGGCCTTCGATCAGCGCCTTCATCTCCACCCACTTGCCGGGCGCGGCGCGCAGCGTCGTCACCCGGTACTCGCCACGCACCTCATCCGCGATCGTCGGCTCGGCCGCATTTGCCGCGCCCGATGCGTGCAGCGCACCGATCAGGAATAACAAAACCGTCAAACGCATCATGTCTCCTCAGGTCAGGCCACTGAATCGCTGCCATATTGAACGCTTGCCGGGCCGAAGTCTAGCGTCAACGCCCATCGGCGATGCCACGTTCGGCCAGATGCCGGTCGAGACCGATCGCAAATTCGTCGAGCTGGTCGGCGGTGCGCTGGGTCGCGGTCTGCCAGTCCCAGAACAGATCGTAGATTTCCCAGGTGGCATTGCGCAGTTCACGGTTGCCACAGGCGGCATGAAAATCGAAGTTGCTGAGCGCAGGAACACCGCGCTCGTCGTAGGAAAGATCGAGATGGCGCCACAACACCTGGTCGATCACCGGCAGCGAAATCCGCACCTCGGCTACAAAGTTCTTGTAGTTGCGAAGCCCGCTGAAGGTGCTGGCAATGGCGCCGCTCAGGCCGCGATCGGCCATTGACGCCAGTGCGCCGGAGGAAACCATCTCGTCGTAGGTGCGCTCGACCAGCACCACGGTGCGCTGGCTCTGATAGAACGCGAAGGTCAAACGGAAGTCGTCCGGTTCGGCTTGTGTGATATCGCACGACTCCAGCGCGCGAAATGCACGCAGCGCGGCCTGTGGACGCCCTTCGGCGCGTGCCTGGATTTCTGCGATCTCGATGCGCATGGCGCCCACGTCCTCGGCCAACCGCACAAGATAGTTCAGCTCGCGCTCGCGCAACTGGCGCTGCTCGTTCCACTCGGTGACCTGGAGACCGACGAAAATTCCGGCGACCACGATCACGAATTCGATGCCGACGGTGAACCAGTCCTGGCGGCGCACAGCGCTGGCGAGGCGGCGGAGGATCATCCCGCATTCCTCGACCGAGCAATCCGCCCCAGATGCGGGGCCTGGCGGCGTCGCAGTAGGGCGGGTGGTGAATAAGGTGGGTTCATGGCAGTATCACTCGATCGTCCAGGCCGCTTGCACGCGCCAGCCGTTGGTCGCGCGTGACCAGGGAAGCATTCAAAAGATGAGCCAGCACAACGTAGGCGGCGTCGTACGCTGTGAGCTGGCCACGCAAGGACCAGATACCCGCAATCAGGCTGGCATGCCGATAGCGTTGGATCGGCAGGGCTCTCAGCTCACCGGTCAGATTCGTCCGGGAGGCCGGAATGCGCCCGTCCCGATCCAGGCGGCGCAGGGCGTGCAGGCATTCGACATCCAGCAGTTCTGGAGCCGCCAACCGTGAATCGGAAGCCCAGAGAAGTTCCTCGATCGGCTCGGGACGAAAGCGGGCGATCAAATCAATCACGATCGACGCATCGACGACCAGGATCCGGCTCACGCGGCGTCGCGTTCCTTGCGAACCAGCTCGGCGGAGGATTCGCTCATGCTGAAAGGCTCGGCGTTACGAATCCGATCGCGCAGTTCGAGCTCCGACGGCAACGCCAGCCAGGCGTCCATCTGTTCGAGCAGCAGCTCGCTCATGCTTTTTCCCTCCACCGCGGCGCGTGCCTTCAAGGCGTGATGGAGCCTGGTCGGGACGTTGCGAATCTGGATCATGTGACTCATTGGCCGACTCCGATTTCATGTTGATCACATGTTAACATGTACTTGGCATAGTCGGAAGTCGCTGGCTTTTGCGACTGCGAATTGCGCAGAATCATGGGCGCGCCGCTCCCAGCGCCTCGAGCCGCGACCGGACCATGGTGTCGATTTTCACGAACTGCTCCTGCAAGTGCTTGATCGCGTCCAACTGGTTGCTATCGGCATTGAAGCGGTAGACCAGGATATTCCTGAACTCACCGGTCGTCAGCGCCTCGCCTGGATCGTGCGTGGGGTCATACCGCGAGAACACGAACGGCCGCTCTTCGCCAGGATCCTCCCGGGCATACCACTGTTTGTTGAGATTGAAGTTCTCGATCAGATACGGATCGCTGAAGCGATAGAAAATCTCGGACTTGTCCGCTTCCGACTGCCGAACCTGTGCCAGCCGGCTGTCCAGCTCCTGCAGCGCGAAACGCAGGTCGCGGTCACGCAAAAGCGGAGTTGCGCCGGCGGTCTTGAGTTCTTCCCAGGTAGCCAGACTGACCTCGAGCGTGGCCAACGGATAAAGCCCTTGATGCAGCGCGCGCTCAAGCTCGTCAGGGCTGAGCGGGTGTATGGCCTGGATATGATCGGCAAGCGCGGCCTGTGCGGCACGGACCTCGCCGAGCGATGTCGTGATCTCGTTGGCGAACCCGATCGACTCGCGCACATCCCGACCCAGCGCTTGCAGGTACTCGACCTCGCGCGCGGCATCAAGGCGTGCGGCATTCCAGTTCGACACCTGAATGCCGATGAACACGCCCACCACGACGATGACGAAGTCGATGCGGACCGCGGTCCAGTTCTGGGTCTTTACATGCTCGATGACGCGGCGTAGAAGCATGGCGGGTGCTCAGTTCGGGTGCAGGTGGAAGACCTTGCTCAGGATCTCCCATTCGTGATCGATCTTCACCAGCGTGAAGAAGTCGGTGAATCGATGCCCAGGCCAGCCGTTCGTCTCCGGCTCGGCCCCGTCGGGGGCGATGACCGACAGATCGAGAAAGGCGAACCGGTGGTGCTCGTCGTACCGGCGAGTCCGGTAAAAGTGGGCCAGGCCTTTCCCGCAAGAACGGGCAGGTTCCGCGGTCATCGATCGACTACCGGTCCGAACTCAGCCGCTTCGGGCGGTTCAATGCGAAAGCTGACGCGGCCAGCGCCGACATCATGATTCGTTTCATGAACTGAACCTCGCTCCCAGGGCATTGCAGCAGGGCACCTGAACGTGACCCGAGACACATCATACCCAACGCGCCGTTTTGCGCAAGCCTGGAACTGTTCCTGTTCGGCAGACTGGGGGAAGTAACCATAAAAGAACCCAATGGAGAAAAACGAAAAACCGGGACAGAATCCGGGACACCCAGAATCCGGGACACCCAGAATCCGGGACACCCACGATCTGTAGAATTTTTCCTACAACACGGCGCGGGGTGCCTCCTCATGGGTATTTCCGGGCCAGGACCCTAAATCCAGCGACTTATGAGCGATTTCACGCACAAGTAGCCTCGCTCTCAGACGACACTGACGCTTCACCGCCCGGCAGAAGGTCCATTCGGTCTGCCAAAATTCACGAGTCACGCAAGGTTCAGTAGTCGCTCGATTCAATGAAGGCCTTGAGCGCTGCATGGAAAAGCTTTGAATCGCACCAAGGGTCTCCATGCCCGCAACCGGCATCGAGAACAAGCGAGCGTGCTCCTGCAAGCCTCGCAAACTCCAGGGCCGGTGCGATTGTGACTACATAATCGTCTGCGCCCACGACGATGAACATGTTGCTGCGAACTCCTCGCGCCGCATCAGCCAGCGTGGCCTCGCCTCCACCCGTGATGTCATGGGCAATCATGGCTTCGGCCTGGCGCTCATCATTCCACAGGACACCGATCTCCCTCGGTTCGCGTTCGGCGCCTTTCGCCAGGGCCTGACGCGCGTCATTCCGCTCGATGTCACTGTTCAGGTTCTCCGGCAGCCGAGCGAGCATTGACAGACCCGCGCGCAATTCGAAAGCCTCGTCGCACTGGCATGCGCGCGCGTAGGCGAGAATGCGCAACAGCGTTTCCCACCGCACGATGTCATAACTTGCCAGTCGCGGGCTACCGATCACAGGCACGACTTTGCGCGCGAAATCGGGATAGCGTACCGCCCATTCGAAAGCCTGCATCCCGCCCATCGAAAATCCCACGACGGCATGAGCACGCTCGATTTCCAGTGTCTCGGTTAACAGCCGGTGCTGGCTCTCGACCATATCGGCAATCGTGATCTGCGGAAAGTGGTCGTTTGACTGTGAACTGCTGTTGCTGGGCGATGAAGAAACACCATTACCAAGTGCGTCAACCAGCACAATGAAATAGCGCGCAGGATCAAGTATCCCGGGATCGGCGAGATAAATCAGTTCCTCGGAGGTTCCGGTGTACCAGGTGGGTATGACGATGGTATTGTCGCGCTCGGCGTTGAGCGTGCCGATGGTCCGGTAGCCAATCCTGCACCCGTCTATCGCCTCGCCCGAAACAAGTTCGCAACGATCGAATTCGGCGAAGCGAAGCGCTGCCGGCTCCTGCGCGAGGGCCGTCGCGGCCGCCATTGCAATCAGCGTTGCAAGCACCCGAAATGGTATCTTCATCGAATTATCACTCCCGTTGCTCGCAAGAATGCTGGCCAGCGCCGGACGAACAGGCAACCTGACGTTCCCGAGTGGAAGAAGTATAAACCCACCTTATTCACCACCCGCCCTGCTGCGACGCCGCCAGGCCCAGGCATAGGAACCATAACCGCCCTTTTTCGCCAATTCCGGCGGTATCCGGTGCCGTGGCAGGTTGACGTTTGACACCGATTGCAACACTCAGCGGGCCGGTTCTGCAGCCACGCGGAACACCTTGCGGCGCTTGAGTTCGGTCCACAGGCTCATGGCAGGGGCTCCAGGCCGAGCCTGGCGCGCTCGGTGTTGATCAGGTCGCGGTTGCGCTGGACCTGGGCCTGGAAGGCAGGATCTTCGGCGAGTGGCGCGAAGGCGGGGTGTTGGGCCATCAACGGATCCCGATAGCCGAGGTCGATGGCCTCGGTGACTTTTGCCAGCGCGGCCTCGTGTTCGCCGGCCAATGCGCGATGGTGCGCTTCCGTGATCACGAAATAAGCGTAGGCGTAGCCCTGCGCGCGCAAGGAAGGTCAGCCGCTCGTCCCAGTGCGCCAGGGTCTCGGACAGCGCGGCGCTGCGGCCCAGCGCGTGCTGGGCGGCGGCGATCGGCGCCACTTCCGCGGTTGCCGGAAAGTTGCCGAAATATGCGGCCAGCGCGGCCGGGCTGCCCCAGCGCGCGCGGTACTCGTCGAGCACCGCTTGGTGGCGGCCGGCGGCCGAGAGGGTGACCAACAAGCCCCCAGCAGCGCCGACATCCGCCGGCGCCGCCGCGGCCCGCTCGCGGGCCTCTGCGATGGCCTCGTCGGCGCGGCCCAGCGCCACCCGCGCCTGGCTGACCCAAGTGCTGCGCGGGAGGTCGAGGATCGGCGGGTACTCGCCGAGCGCGTAGAAGACCCCACCGGCCCGCCATTCGGCCACTGGAAGCCCCGGCGCCATGGCCAGCCCCCGGACCGCCGCAGCCTGCGCCTCGGCCAGGCGGCCCTGAATCAGCAGGGCATACGCCTCCTGAATAAAACCGATCGCCGAGTCGGGAAAACCCCGCTGGAGGCGCCGGGTCACCGCCAGGGCCTCATCCGGCTGGTCGCTCCAGGCGAGCGCCGACGCTAGACTCGCCAGGTTGGCGAGATTCAGCGGATCGAGCTCGGCCAGCCGGCGGCGGGCGGCCAGGACCTCGCCCAGGCGGCCGGCGGTTTCGAGGTTGCTCGCCCGGAAGTGCAGCGCATCGGACAGGCTGGGGTTGAGGTCCAGGGCGCGGACCAGCGCCGCCTCGGCGCGCTCGAAGTCACGCAAAGTTAGATACAGCGCGCCCGTCACCGCGTGCGCCTCGGCCAGTTCCGGGTCCAGCGCCAGCGCCCGGTCCAGGTGCGCCCGGGCCGCGGCCGCCGCTTCCTCGAGCGGGGTGTCGCCATAGCTGGTGAGCAGCAGCACCGCCTTGGCCGCCTCGGCGTGGGCCGGGGCGTAGTCCGGGTCCAGTTCCAGCGCCTCGGCCATCAGCCCGCGCGCCGCCTCCAGCCCGGCGCGGGTACGGCCCTGGATCAGCCGGCGGGCCTGCAGGTAGCGCTCGTAGGCCGGGATCGAGGCGGCGACCTGGACCGCCGGCGGCTGATCGTCGGCGCCGACCAGACTGAGCTTGAGCGCCTCGGCGATCGCCCCGGCGATCTCGGACTGGATCTGGAATACGTTCTCCAGCTTGCGGTCGTAGGTCTGCGACCACAGGTGCGTTCCGCTGCCGGTCTCGATCAACTGCGCGGTGATGCGCAGGTCGTCGCCGGCCTTGCGCACGCTGCCTTCGAGCAGGTAGCTCGCCCCGAGGGTCTCGCCGATCTCGCGCAGGTCGACGTTCTGGCCCTTGAACGCGAACGACGAGGTGCGGCCGATGACCTTCAGTTCCCGCAATTTCGCCAGCAGGTTGAGAATCTCCTCCGACAGGCCGTCGGAGAAGTACTCCTGCTCCGGGTCCGGGCTCATGTTCACGAACGGCAGCACGGCGATGGTGTTATTTGTGGCCGGCTGGAACACTCCGGGTTCGGCGCTCGCCGGACGTTGCCCACCCGCCGTGGTCTCGGCGGCCTGCGGCCCCGGTTCCGACCGTCGTTTCCGGCAAACCAGACCCGCTCGACGACCAGGATCGCGATCACCGCCAGTAGCCCGACGACGATCAGCCGGTCGATGCGTCGGCCGGTGTGCGGTGTGACCGATGCGGCCGGCTCGACGTCCGCGCTGCGTTTCACGCCGTCCGGCGTCAGCTCGTAGGCCCACGACAGCAGCAGTGCGACCGGAAACCCCAGCCCCAGCACCACGAACAACATCGGCATGAACCAGCCCGGAAAGCCGAGGCTGTGGGAGGCGATGTCGCCGACCTGGACCAGCAGCCAGGCCACCACGGCATAGGCCGCAGCCACCCGGAACACGTTGCGGCGCTTGAGTTCGGTGTAAAGCTTCATCGTTATCACCAGTCCTTCAACGGCCAGTCGATCGCCGAGACGGGCGGCCAGGCCAGGCCGGCTTCGTCGAGCCGGGCGGCCAGATTCGGTGTGACCTCGAGGTCGAACGGGGCGCCGCACAGGCAAAAGTAGATCCCGACCATCAGGTACATCGGGCCGCCGGGGCGGGCGTCGATGTCCGCGGCCAGCGCGTTGGCGGCCTCACGGTCGCCGGCGCGGGCGGTCAGGTATAACCATGTTGCAATACCGACCTGATCGGGAGATTCGGCAAGCTGCCGCCGCGTGCGCTCAAGCGATTCGACGTCGCCACGCGAGGCGGCAATCCAGGCCTCCCCACAGGTGGCGTTGGTAACAGGACCAGCCAGTCTCGGCAGCGCTGCGCGGGCGTCGTCAAAACGCCCGAGCGCGAGCAGGCTTAAGAGACGGGTTTCTTCCAGCCCAAACCCAATCGCGTTGGCCACTTCCAGCCCTCGATCGGTGATTTCGAGTGCCCGTGCAGCATCGCCAGCGTAGATCGAGGCGATGGCCGCGTGCAGCCAGTTGGATTCATCAAGGCCGTTGCAGCGAGTGCCGCGCAGAAAGAATTCACGCGCTGGCCCGGCCATGCCGAAGGCCGGCCCGGCGACGTGCATCCATTGATCGAAGCCGCAGGCCTCGGTATGGTCAAACGCCCGGCGCACCAGCGGGCCGAGGCCGGTCCAGTCGTCGGACAGGCTGCGGCGGGTGATCTCGACGAAATCGCGTGCCGCGGCATTGGGCGCGGCGCGCGCGGCGTCGCGCAGGCGTTGTTCGTGCGCCTCGCGGGCATGCGCCACCTGTTCGGCCGGCAGCGTGGCCGGTTCGACGCCGCCGGCGAGTTCCAGCAGGATATGCGTGTACAGATCCGCGCTCTGATAGCGGGCGGCCCAGAGCCCGGGTGCCCGGGCAAACGCCTGGTCGAAAAACACATTGGCCTCGACCAGGGTCGGGATCTGCGGCGCGCCGCCGTGAGCGAGCTGGTACAGGTCCGAGCCGCGCGCATACAGCGCGTAGGCTTCCGGGTCGCGCACGCCGGCGGCTTCCATTCGGCCGCGCTGGCGCTCGTCGAGCAGGATGCCCAGCGCCGAGGCGACCTGGGTGGCGATGTCGCTCTGCACCGCGAAGGCGTCGTCGACCGGCCGATCGTAGGTGTTGGACCAGAGGTGGAAACCGTCGCGGGCGCGCACGAGCTGGGCGGTCACCCGCAGTTGCTGGCCCGAGCGCCGCACCGAGCCTTCCAGGATGTGCTCGACGCCCAGCCGCTCGGCGATCTCGTCGACCGGTACATCCTTGTCCTTGTAGAAGAATGACGAGGTGCGCGCCGTGACCAGCAGCTTTGGCAGCGCCGCCAGCGTGTTGAGGATTTCCTCGGTCAGCCCGTCAGCGAAATAGCCCTGCTGCGGATCATCGGACAGGCTGTCGAACGGCAGCACGGCGATCGATTGCCGCCCGGACTCCATCGTTGCGCTTGCGGCCGTTTCAGGCGGCGCGTTGGACACAGGCGCAGCGCCCGGCTTCAGCAGCCAGCCGGCCGACAAGCCAATGCCGAGCACGATGAACAGCCCGGCAATGAGCAAGGTGCGCGTTCCTAGCAGTGCGGGTGCTGCGTCGGCGCCGGCCGCCGCCGCCTCGGTGCGCTGAATGCCGCCGTCGGGCTTGAGTTCCAGCGCCCAGGCCAGCACCAGCGCGATCGGGAAGCCCAGCACCACGACCGCGACCAGAAAGCGCATCGCCCAGTCCGGCACGCCGAGGTTGGGCAGCATGATGTCGGCGCCCTGCAGCACCGCGAATGCCGTGGCCGCATAGACCACCGCGACGCGGAAGACCTTGCGGCGTTTGAGTTCGGTCCACAGGTTCATCGGCGGTCCCCCGCGGTTCGGAACGGATTCCGGATCGCCGTTTGGCCAATCTGCCGGCCGTTGGCCAGGTCCTCGCTGTAGAGCCGCTCGCAACCGGCGCGGATAGCAGCCTCCACAATCAAAGCGTCGAACCAGGACAGCTTCTCGTCGCGCGCCAACTCATGCGCATCAAGCACCAGGTTGGCGCTGGCGGGCACGACCTCGAATCCGGCCAGCGCCTCTAGCGCGGCCTGCGTGTCCCGCCACGACAGCGCCGGTTTGAGCTTGCGCGTGAGCACCGAGCGCAACTCGATCAGCACCTGGGTGCTGATGACGATGTCGTGCTCGCCGGCCAGCTCGTGCAGCCATCGGCCGATGAATGCCGACTTCTCCGGCTCGCGGTGATCGAGCCGGTACACCCAGAGATTGGTGTCGACGAACACCCGCACGGATCAGCCGGCCTTGCGCTCGTGCAGCGATTCACGCGACCAGCGGGCGTCGCTGGCTGACCCGGTGCGCTCGGCCACGGCATCGAGCGCGTCCAGCGCCCGCAAGCGGCGCTCGCGGGCGTTGACGTACTGCTTCAGGTACTCGCGCACTAGCGCGTTGACTGAGGTGTTCTCGCGTAACGCCGCCTCGCGCGCCTTGTGCAGCAGCGTGTCATCGAGACTGAGGGTGAGATTGGCCATTTTCCGTTTCTCCCGCACATTTCAAAGGACACATAATCAGTGTAGCACTTATTTTGAACTAAAGCGAACGATAGGCCGGCGAACCCGAGTTCACAACCAGCCGCCTGCTGCCGACCCCGCTGATACGAAGGTCATGCCAATGGCAAACACGTTCCGCCTGCGAACCTTCTCGGTGATGCAGCGAAGGATCATGGCGCCGCCTTTCCGGCGTCTTCCGGTTCGGCGGCGAGCGGGGTGAGCGCCTGCTCGAGCGTAGACCTGACGCCCTCAAGATTGAGCGAAATGGAGACGACACACGCGCGACGGCACTCCGGTCGTGCTTCTTTTGCCTGCCGGGAAAAACCGCACGACCTGCGTTGCCTGCGCTGGCGCGGAAATGACGGCGCCAGGGCTTTGGCCGCGGCTACGCGGCAGACGTTGCGGCGATGCAATTCCGAAAGAAATACCCCCATAGCACCCACCCCCGAATCGGATCATGCGAGCGGCTGTTACCGTCCAGTGAAATCCCGGACGAAACCAGCACAATCAACACCCCAAGCTAATGATAGACCTACGTTAAGTCGGTAGCAAGCGTGAGAAAACGCAATCCACCATCTGGAGCATGCCGCGCCGCGTTCCAGTCGTTGACCTGCATGCCGACAAAGACGAGGACGACGATGACGAAGTCAAGAAAGATCGCCGTCCAGTTCTGGGCCTTCACGTGGTCGATGAGGCGTCGGAGGATCATTCAAGCCATCCTTTCTCATCGGCATAGGCCGCAAGCGCGGCGCGATACTCCGCGTTTCGTTCGAGCGACTGGCGATGAAACCTGAGGAACTGAAGATAGACAAAGCCGAACTGCGCCAGGTGGCGCTCGAGTTCCGGATCGGCCAGTAAATCCGGTGTTGACGTGATGATCTCGTAGCCGCTGCTGGTGAAGCGGAAGTCAAGGCGGTCATGCATCTCGATTCTTTGCCAGAGGCTCACGTCGCCGATATTCGTGAACGCCTTGGTGGTTGAGGCGATGGCCTCCCGATGCGCCGCGATCGCATCTTGCAGAGATTGGGACCGAATCAGCGATAGATCGCCATTGTTGACGATCTGGTCGAGTGTCGTCCGGACGAACCGTTCGTCCCGCCACGACCCGACCCTGTCGAGGTCCTTGCGCAATTGTTCCGCTGTCGCCTGATCAGCGGCATCGAGCTGCAACGTTTCATGGGCGCGAACGGCAATGTCCAGAGCTTCCGCGGTCCAGTCGATCGCCTGTTCGATCTCCACGGCAGATTCATCCGCATCGTTCAGCAACCTGAGAACGATGCTGCGTTCTTCTCGCGACTGGTTACGCGCTTCGTTCCAGTTGCCAAGTTGAATGCCCATGAAGACGCCCGTCACGACGATGACAAAGTCAATGCCGACCGCCGTCCAGTTCTGGGCTTTCACATGTTCGATCATGCGGCGGAGAAGCATTATCGTTCGGCCTCGGTTTCGATTTTCTCGATAAGCATTTTGGCGTCGGCGCTGATGTCGCGCAGGACACTGAGTGTCGTGTTGATGTGGGCGACGGCGCCTCGCGCGAGTTCGTGCAGTTCGTGGTTTTCAGCAAACTCGCGCGCCGTTGTCTCGATCAGGAGCGGAAAATCCGGTGCCGCGCAGCGCGAGATCGGGCCGCCGGCGGCTTCGCCGTCGATCCGGGACGAGCGTGTCTCAGCGCCTGGCCGGCAGTCATGGAAGATATGGTTCTGCAGCGCGACCGGCATCAACTGCCGGACGCGAGTGCGGAACGGGCTTTGCACGTTCACGGTGAGGCCGAACTCCGCACCCCAGGAGTCGTAGTACTCGGCGATGGCGACGCGAACCTCCGGCCCGCCGACAAGGTCGAGATCGCCCTTGCCCTGCAGCTCCCGATAGACCTGTGCCGACTGCGTGAAGGGCCAGATCTGGCCGAGCCGGTAGCTCGACTCGAGAAAAAGCCACGAACCGCTCTCGTCGAGACGCGCCGGGTCGTCCATGCCGGCGAGAACGACCTCGGCGTGGGCGTTGAGCGCGCTGTAATACCCCTGTCTTGCTTCGAACTCCCTGATGTCGCGGCGCAGATTGGCGATCAGGCTGTCCTGCGCCGCGCTTGCCGTCGCGCGCCGGGCACGCTCTTCGTTCCAGTTGTTCGCCTGCAAACCGATCCAGACGCCAAGCACGACAATCATGAATTCGACCACGACTGTCGCCCAATCCTGACGCCTGAAGGCGCGAGCCATGCGGCGGAGGATCATCGGATTTCCTCGATTCTGCTGAGCAGCTCATTCGTCCGTTCGAGCAGATTCCTGTCACGGCGAACGTTTTCCAGCGTGTAGTTCCAGAGGGCGGAGATTCCCGCCTTGAACGCCACGTCCTGGCAGGCAGCAGGAAAATCAAACTCGATATCGGACCATCTTACGTTGTTTTCACTGCTCGAATTTTCATCGAGGGTCAGATAGACGACTCGCTTGTTGATTTGATTGACCGGCTCGACCGCCCACTTGCTGACCGTTTCGATATGAGTAGCGCTCACCCGGAACCCGCGTTGCAGGTTAATCAGCCCGCTGCGCAATTCGTCGTCCTGAATGATGTTCATCCGGCCGCTTGATTTCAGCTCCTCAAGCGTCGAATCGACAAGCATCGGCGGATCGAGTTTGCCGGCGACAAACAGCCCGAGGGCGAACTCGTCCTGGTCGGCCTTGGCAAGCTCGCATCGCCGCAGGCTCTCAAGGACAAAGCGCAAGCGTTGGGCGTTGTCACGCTGCCAGCCGAGGTCGGCATCCAGACGCGCTGCCGTCAGCTCCAGTTCTTCTTGCAGGCGGACAAGATATTGCGCTTCCGCCGCACGATCGGCGCGCGCCGCGTTCCAGTTCGACACCTGAATGCCGATGAACACGCCAACGACGACGATGACGAAGTCGATGCCGACAGCCGTCCAGTTCTGGGCTTTTACATGTTCGATGACGCGGCGGAGGATCACGGCAACACCGCCTCCAGGCGTTCGGCGATTTCGCCCGACCTGGCGAAAGTCGAGCTGCTCATCTGGGCCGAGATCACGTGCATGCGCTTGACCCAGCTCAGCGACGAGAGGAATTCGGGATCGCCGCGCATGGCGACCAGATCGTAATCGCCGACCGAATACTGAACATCGTCCAGGCGCTCGCCAATCCGGTCGTCCAGGATGATCTTGCGGCCCAGACTTTCGCCATAGCGAAACCAGAAATCGACGATGACCTCGTCGGAGCGCAGCGCAGCCTGCATCTCCAGATCGAAGCGGGTCAGCGCTTCACGCAATTCGTTGTTCCGGATGATTCCGGTGTCGCCGGAGGAAATCAGTTCCACGAGGGCCGGCGGCCGTCCGATCGGCGGACGGCGAAACATGACATTGCTGAAATCGGCGAGCAGCGCGGCTTCGTCTTCCGGCGACTCGAGACCGGATGCGATGAACGCCATGATGCGATCAGCCGAGGCGACTTTGCCGCGGTAGAGTTCGGCATGATCCTGCGCCTGTTGCTCAATCGCCCGGATATCCGACGCCAGTTGCGTGATGACATACGCCTCGCGTTCGCGCGCCTTTCGCGCATCATTCCACTCGGTGATCTGAAAGGCGATCAGGATGCCCATGACGACAATGACGAAGTCGAGCGCGACCGCCGTCCAGTTCTGCGCCTTCACATGCTCGATGACGCGGGAGAGTATCATTCCGGCTGCTCCGCATTGAGGAGCGCGTCGATCTTGTCGATCAGCCGCAATTGCAGCTTTCGTTGCGCAAGCGAATCCAGCGCGCCCCGCCGCAGCGCCGTCACGGCGACTGCAAAATCCCTGTCGCTTCGCATGCCGGCCAGGTCATAAGATATCACCTCTTCCATGATGCCGGACAAGGCGTGCGGGTCGGCGACGGTGCGCCCGACGATGTGGCGATCGAGAACCGGCGACTGGGCGACGAATAACGCGTTCACCGTCCTTGAAACTTCCTGGACGACGCCGAGAAGGCGGTCATAATCCGCCAGCGCGTCGCGCAGAGCAGAGCTGTCGAGCCTGCTCAATTGGCCTTCGGAGACCATTTCAGAATAGGTCGCCGCTGGCGGCGGCGGAACGCGGAACGATTGCAGCGCGGCGAACGCCTTTTCAAGCCTTGCCCTGTCGACCTTGTTCTCGTCCGTATATGGACTGTTCGCGCCGATGATCGACAGCAGGTAATCCGCGCCGTCGGCCGTATCGTCAAAGACCTTGATGTGCTCATCGATGCGCGCGCGAATTCCGGAAAAATCGGCGCGCAGGCGTTTAACGTAGAGGCGCATTTGCGCCGTCTCCTGCCGCGCCGCGTTCCAGTCGTTGACCTGCATGCCGACGAAGACGCCCATGACGACGATGACGAAGTCGATGACGATCGCGGTCCATTCCTGCTTGCGAAAGTGCTCGATGATGCGGCGGAGGATCATTTTCCCGCCTCCACATGGTCGATCATCGCCCTGACCTGTTCGGCGCGGGCCCTGAACAGCCGCAATTTGCTTTCATTCGAGCTGATCTGGCGATTGAGTTCGAGCCTGAACACCGGCGCCGATTTCAACGCCGCGACGCTCTCGGCGATTTCCCTGGCCGACAGCGATACGGCGCACTCGGCCGGCTGCGTCAGCGCCAATGCGCCGCCGGCGCCGACGTCGTCGCGCTCGCAGGCCTCGTGCGTCTTGATCTGGACCGCGGCCGGCAAGTAGGCGCGGACAAGCTCGCGATAGGGCTTTTCCTCGTTCCAGGTCGCGTTGTCCTGCTCGAGCTCGCTGTAATAGGTGGCGAGGCGTTTCCGCAAATCGGTGTCGGGAATGAGATTGACCCGTCCCGCCGAAATCATCTCGTCATAGGCGCCGCGCGGGGCGCTGAACGGCCAGGTTTGCGTCGCCTGATAGGCGTCGACGATGAACGGCGCGCCAAGCTCGTCCGCCGGGAGATCCCAGGCGGCGAGCGCCGACAGCGCGTGCGCCTGGATATTCGAAAAATACGCGATGCGCGTGTCGATCGCCTCAAGCTCGGTCCGGAAGTCGTCGACAAGGCGCTCTCGATATTCGGCGATTTCGCTCTTCGTCCTTTGCGCCTCCCATGCGCGGTCGATCTGAAAGCCGATGATGAGACCGGCGACGACGACCGCGAGATCGATCGCCACCGCGAACCAGTTGTGATTTTTCACATGCTCGTAGAGGCGGCGGGGGATCATGGCGCGTCGCCCGCGAAATGTCGGAGGCCGGCGCGGGTTTCTCCCTTGCCCGTCTCCAGATTGAAGACCGCCGTTTCGAGATCGGCGAAGCGCTGCCGCAACGCGGGCAGCGCCAGCGGCTCGTTGCGCAGCGCGTTCGCGGCCCTGGCGGTCTCGGCGGGAGGAAGATCGAGCGTGCAAGGATAATCGAGGGTCCAGCGGGCGCGATCGGAGCCGCGGTCTCCGCATTTTTGCAGGAGCTCCTGCTGGACGGCGGCGGGGACGGCCCGGCGGAAGGCGGTCCGATATTCTGACTTCATGGCCTCCTCGCGAATATCGTCGGTGACCGTCGTCGTGTAGAGGGGGATCGCCGTCTCTCTGAGATTCTGATCGGCGACGAGGCCGATGGCGCCGGTCGAGACAAGCTCGTCGAAGGCGGCGCGATGACGGATGATATAAAGATATTGCGTGGCGCGATAGGCGCTGACGAGCAACTGTTCGTCTGTCAACGGCCTTTCGCCCTCCATCGCGGCGATCGCCTTGTCGGCGTTCGCCCGCACCTCCCTGTAGTAGGAGATCTGATTCTTGTAGCTGTGCGCTTCGAGTCGCACCTCGTTCAGCAATCGTTCGCTGAACTCCCGGCCGCGCGCCTTCGCCGCCCGCGCCTCGTTCCAGTTTGTCACCTGCATGCCAATGAAGACGCCCGTGACGACGATGACGAAATCGAGGACGATCGCCGTCCAGTTCTCGGCCTTCACATGCTCGATGACGCGGCGGAGGATCATTATTCTTCCTCGGCGCCGACGCTGAGGCGCGGCATCGGGCGGAAGATCGCGGGATCGATCCTGGCTTCTTCAAGCCGCGCGGTGAAATTCGGCGCGTCGGCGAGGTCAAAAAAGAGCATGTTTACAGTGACCGTGATCGTCCTTGCGAAGATCGCCGGCCCGACGGTCAGGGCGTCGATCTTCCTCGTGAGGGCGCGGGCGCGGATCCTGTCGCCGGTCTCATGATAGACCCGCAGCAATTGCTCCTCCGGCCAGGGGTCCGCCTCTTCGATCTCGTCCGCGAGCAGCGTCGCGCGGTCATAGTCGCCCTCGACGGCCGAAAGGTAGGCTTCGCGCCAGTCTGCCCCCGGCCGATTTTCCTCCGGGCGCTTCAGCAGCGCGACGACTTTTTCCCGGTCGCGCCGGGCGACCGCCAGATATAATTCATCGCCGCGCAGCCACGGATGGTCGCCGGCTCGCGTCCTGCCGCGCTCGATCGCCTCCTCGCCCGCATCGAAGTCGCCGAGCGCGATGAACATCCCCGCTCGCAAGCTCCAGATGGACGGCTCGAGCGGATCGGTCTTGACCTTCTGGTCGGACAGCCGCCGCGCCAGGTCGAACTCGCCGTTCAGGAGCAGAATATTGGCGAGCCAGACTTCAAAGCCGCTCACCTCCTCGATCGCGCCTTCGTCGCGCAGTTGCTTGAGCAGGCTCGGCATTCGATCCCAGCTTCGGGAAAAAAGCGCTTTATTCAACTCCGCAACGACGCGGACCGTAGGCGTCGGCGCATTCCTAACCGCAAGATCGAGATCGGCGAGAAGGCGTTCGAGCGCCTCTTCTTCCGACGCCGGGGCCCGCCCGCGCGACTCTTTCACGAAACCGCCGTCCGGACCGTCCATCAGATAATGCGCATAGGCGTCGTGGTGCTCGACCGCCGGAGCGACATAGTCCGGATCGAGCGCCAGCGCGCGTTCGAAATTCTCATTGGCGTCCCACAGCGACACGCCGGCTTCGCCCGCGTGAGCCTTAAGGTACAACGCATTTCCTTTCAGAAACGCCTTGAACGCTTCGACATTGCGCGTTCCGCTCAGCCTGAGCGCCTCGCGCTCCCTGTCGTCGAGATAGATGCTGAGAGAGCCCGCGATCTTCTCGGCTATATCGGTCTGAACCTCGAAAATGTCCTCAAGCTGCTCGTCATATGTGTCCGACCACAGATGAAAGCCGTCCTCGGTGCGGATGAGCTGGGCGGTGACGCGGATTTTGTCGCCCGCCCGACGCACCGAGCCCTCGACCACATGGGCGACGCCGAGCGTTTTCGCGATCTCGCCGATCGAAACATCCTTGTCCTTGAAATAAAAGCTCGACGTGCGCGCGGTGACCAGAAGATCTGGCAGTGTCGCGAGGGAATTCAAAATCTCCTCCGTCAGCCCGTCGGCGAAATAGCCGTCGTCCTCGCCCGACGACAGCGCGAGGAAGGGCAGGACCGCGACGGATTTTTCCGCCGCGGCCGGCAGCGCGTCCTTCGGGACGCTTTCGGCTGGCGCCGAAAGCTCCTCAGACGGCGTCAATCTGTCGGCGATGAACATGAGGGCGATGAGCGCGACGCTGCCGAGGATCGCGTAGTCGAGCTTGCGTCCGGTTTTCCGGGCGATCGATTCTCCCTCGGCGACATTCGCGGTCAACTTGATGCCTTCCGGCGTCACCTCGAACGCCCAGGCGAGGACAAGCGCGACCGGAAAGCCGAGAAGGAGAAGGCTGACGACGACCGTGTCGAACCAGCCCGGCATGTTGTACGCATTTTCAAGAACGCCCGCCGCCTGCGCGAGGAGCCAACCGACGACGGCGTAAACGCCGGCGACCCTGAAGACATTGCGGCGTTTCAATTCGTCAAAAATCCTGCTCATCATTCGCACTCGAAATCCTCGGCGCCGACCGGCTTGCATTGCGGCGGAAAGCCATGTTTGCGCCAATAGGCGTCAGCCCCGGTCGCTCGCATATGCGCCTTGAATTCCGGCGAGCGGCGATAGCCGCGCATGACCTCGCCCCAATGGACGACGACCAGCGGCGACGATTCGTAATCGCCGAGCGCGTGAAGCAGCGTATCGGCGCTCGCCGCGGCCTTGTTGGCGGCGAATAACGCCTTGAGATCGGCGGCAAGCGCCGGGTCCGCACCCGGGTTTATCATTGCATCGTACAAGGCGTTGAATTCCTTAAAGCCGCGCAGCGCCGGGACGCTGAGCGCCACCAGCAGGAACGCATCGCGGCGTTTCAATTCCGCGAACAGGATCATCTGGCCGGGCCCCTCGGCGAAAGCGCCGTCGTCGAGCGCGGCGTCGACGATGGCGGCGGCCTCGTCCTTGCGGCCGAGGCTGATGAGTTCAATGGCGAGATTGCTGCGGCAGGCCGCAAGGGCGGGATCGGTCTCGATGCAGCGCCGGTGGGACGCTGCGGCGCGCTCATTATCCCCGACATAGGAATAGGTGATCCCCTGCCAGTTCAGCGCATTGGCGTTTTTCGGGTCGATCGCGAGCGCGCGCGCATAGCCCGCGAACACCGCGTCGAAATCGCTCTCTCCGGGACCTTCATTCAGGTCGGTGAACCTGATGAGAGCGAGGATCGCATGGGCGAGGCTGTTCGCATCATTGATGGCGAGCGCCCGCTCCGCAAAAGCGCGAGCCTCAACGCGCGCCGCCCGCTCGTCGGCGAATTCGACGCCATACTCGCCGCCGAATTCATGGATCGCGGCGCGAATGGCGAGCGCGTCGACGAACTCCGGATCGATACTGGTCGCTTCGGCGAGGAGCCGATCCGCCTCCGCGAGGTCGCGCCGCACCTGAAAAAGCGCGCGCGCCTTCAGATAAAGCACGTAGGCGTCGACGTCATGCGTCTGCACGGCGACGGGTGCCGCGTCGCCGACCTTTAGGCCGAGTTTGCCGCGCAAGGTGCCGACGATCGCGGTGGCGATCTCGTCCTGTAGGGCGAAGACATTCTCTACGGTCAGCTTTCGGTCGAAGTTTTCCGACCACAAATGCGCGTCGGTCGCCGAATCGATCAATTGCGCTGTGACGCGGATCCTATCGCCAGACTTCCGGACGCTGCCTTCGAGGACATGGCGCACGCGCAATTCCTGCGCGATCGCCGGTATGCCGAGCGTTCCCTGCCCCTTGAAGGCGAAGGACGAGGTGCGCGCGGCGACGCTGAGGCCGTTGACCTTCGCGAGCACGTTGAGGATTTCCTCGGCCATGCCGTCGGAAAAATACTCCTGGTCCTTGTCGGGCGATAAATCCGCGAAGGGCAGCACTGCAATCGAGGCGTCGGGCGTCGCTTCGGTGGCGGGCGCGTTCGCAGCGACCAGGCGCAGCTTTTCAGGCGCGAGCCGATCGGCGATGATCATGATCGCGACGATCGCAAGGCCGGCGAGTATGGCGTAATCGAGCTTGCGGCCCGTCTTCGCGGCGATGCTTTCGCCTTCGGCGATATTCTTGGTGAGCTTCACGCCTACCGGCGTCACCTCGAACGCCCAGGCGAGCACCAGCGCGATGGGGAAACCGGCGAGTATGAGGAGGATGAAGAGAGTGTCGGTCCAGTCCGGCAGATGCAGCGGCCCTTTGACCGAGACGATCACCTGAATGAGCAGCCATCCGACGACGGCGTAGACCCCCGCCACGCGGAAGACGTTTCGGCGCTTGAGTTCGGACCACAGGCTCATGAAATACCGTCCTTCGGAACAACCCGGCTCGCCGAACCCGTCATCCCCGCCCCCGATCGGGGTCGAGGGCAGGCGGCAGCGGGGATCCATTGCCTCTTGCGCTTAAACCCGCTGGATTCCCACGCGCGACGGCACTCCGGTCGTGCTTCTTTTGCCTGCCGGGAAAAACCGCACGACCTGCGTTGCCTGCGCTGGCGCGGAAATGACGGCGCCAGGGCTTTGGCCGCGGCTACGCGGCAGACGTTGCGGCGATGCAATTCCGAAAGAAATACCCCCATAGCACCCACCCCCGAATCGGATCATGCGAGCGGTTGTTACCGTCCAGTGAAATCCCGGGCGAAACCGGCACAATCAATACCCCAAGCTAATGATAGACCTACGTTAAGTCGGTGACAAGGGGCTCGGAATTTTGATGTAATTTTTTATAAGGTTGGCGTATCTATTGGAAAAGTCTTGATTTTTTTATTTGACACGGGCATGATAGGAGGCCGGTTTAAGTTGGATCGGGGTCATGGACACCAAGCTTAAAACGACCCGCGGGTTCAATCGACTATCCCGGACGGCGTTGGGGTTGGGGCTCGGACTTGGCGCATTGGCCGCAACGGCGGCCGAGATCGAGGGCCTTCGGGTGTGGGCGGATCCGCAAAAGACGCGCGCCGTATTCGATCTCGATGGTGCGGTTGATTACCGCGTTTTCACGCTGCCGGCGCCGGATCGCGTCGTGATCGATGTCACTGCCGCGGCGCTCGGCATTGCCGATTTGACGTTGCCGGCCGATACGCCGCACGGCGTGCTGCGGGCGGTGCGCCACGGGCGGCAGGAGAACGGTAGTTTGCGGCTGGTTTTCGACCTCAGTGCCGCGGCGCGGGTGAAGAGCTTTTTGTTACCGCCGGCGGCCGATTACGGGCATCGCCTGGTCATCGATCTGGAACCCGCTGCCGGGGCCGCGCAAACTCCGGTGGTGTTGACCGCCAGCGCGGCGCGCGGCGCCGATCATCGCGAGGTGCTGATTGCGGTCGATGCCGGGCACGGCGGCGAGGATCCCGGCGCGATCGGCCCCAGCCGGACGCGTGAAAAAGACGTGACTTTGGCCATGGCGCGCGAGCTGAAGCGCCAGATCGACGCCGAGCCGGGGATGCGCGCCGTGCTGATCCGCGACGGCGATTATTATGTCGCGTTGCGCGAGCGCCACGAGATCGCCCGCCGGGCGCGCGCCGATCTGTTCGTCTCGATCCACGCCGACGGTTTCCGCGACGCCCGGGCGCGAGGCAGTTCGGTTTATGTGCTGTCGACCAACGGGGCCTCGAGCGAGGCGGCCAAGATGATCGCCGATCGCGAGAATATGTCCGACCTGGTGGGTGGCGTTTCGTTCGAGGGGCGTGATGAGACCATCGTCAAGGTGCTGCTCGATATGTCGCAGAACGCGACGATGCAGGCCAGCCGGATTGTTGCCGGCAATGTGCTGGAGGCGCTGGCGGCGACCGGCCGGACGCACAAGGCCCATGTCGAGGCGGCCGGCTTCGTGGTCTTGAAATCGCCCGACGTGCCGAGCATCCTGGTCGAGAGCGCGTTCATCACCAACCCCGAGGAAGAGCGCAAGTTGCGCGATCCGGCGGCGCAAAAACGGCTGGCCGGCGCCATCTTGAGCGGCATCGGCGCTTATTTCCGGCAGCGCCCGCCGCCGGGCACGTGGTTGGCGGCGAATCGCGCCGCGGCGCGCCATGTCGTCGGCCGCGGCGATACGCTGTCCGGCATCGCGGCGCGTTACCAGATCCCGGTCGATCGTATCCGTGAAGCCAACCGCCTCGATGGCGACGTGATCCAGCTCGGCGCGGTGCTGATGATTCCTTCCGGTTAACGTATCCTACGCGGATCATGGCGATCCGCGTCCTCGATCCCCACCTGGTCAACCAGATCGCCGCCGGCGAGGTGATCGAGCGGCCGGCGTCGGTGGTCAAGGAACTCATCGAAAACAGTCTGGATGCCGGCGCCCGGCGGATCGAGATCGTGATCGAAGAAGGCGGGGCGCGGCTGATCGGGGTCCGCGACGATGGCCTGGGTATGGACCGCGGCGATGTGGCGCTGGCTCTGGCGCCGCACGCGACCAGCAAGATCGCCAGTCTGCACGATCTCGCCGAGGTCGCGAGCCTCGGTTTCCGTGGCGAGGCGCTGGCCAGCATCGCCGCCGTTTCCCGCCTGACACTGACCTCCGGCCGGGCCGGGGCGTCAAACGCCTGGCGCGTCGGATCGCCGGGTCTCGAACCCGAGCCGGCGCCGCCTTATGTCGGGACCGTCGTCGAAGTCCGCGATTTGTTTTACAACACCCCGGCGCGGCGCAAGTTTCTGCGCCGGCCGGGCACCGAGTTCAGCCATATCGACGAGATGGTCAAGCGCCTGGCGCTCGCCCGGCCGCACGTGGCGTTCAGTTTGTCGCACGACGGCCGGCTGCGGCACGAACTGCCCGCGGCCGGCGATCCCGAAGCACTGGCGAGGCGGATGGCCGCAGTCTGCGGCGCCGGCTTCGCTGAGGCGGCGCTCGCCATCGATGAGCGCAGTGCCGGTCTGGTGCTGGCCGGCTGGATCGCCCGCCCGGCGCGCTACCACCGGGCGGCGGCCGACCAGCAGTATTGGTTTGTCAACGGCCGCCTGGTGCGCGATCGCTTGCTCGCCCAGGCGGTCCGCCACGGCCTGGCCGATGTGTTGTTTCACGGGCGCCATCCGGCCTTCGCGCTGTACCTGGAAATCGATCCGCACGAAGTCGATGTCAATGTCCATCCGCAGAAATACGAGGTCCGCTTCCGCGAAGCCCGGGCGCTGTTCAAATGGCTCGCCGATGTCGTGGCCAGCCGGGTGGCGGCCGATCTGCGGCCCGGCGCTCAGCCCATGCCGGTGGCGCCCGGTGGCCGGCCGGCGGCGCGGCGCGCCGCATTGCCGCAGCGGTTACCGCTGCCGGCCGGTGGCCGGGGCGGTGGCGGTGCGGCGCTGGCGCGTTATTGGCCGGCGGCGGAATCCGGCCCAAACACCATCGCCGAAACGCTGGACGAAGCGTACCGGGTGCAGAGCACGGATCACCCGTCCAGCGGGGAGCGCGACGGCGCGGCGCAGTCGGAACAGCGCAGCACTGCGGTCGCGACGGCAGCGGGGCACTTGGGTACGGCGCTCGCCCAGTTACACCATATCTATATCCTGGCGCAGAACGAAGCGGGCTTGATCGTCGTCGATATGCACGCCGCCCACGAGCGGATTCTTTACGAGAAGCTGAAGCAGGAATGGGCCGCTGGCGGCGCCGTGACGCAGCGCCTGCTGGCGCCGTTGACCGTCAAGGTGACCGAAGCCGAGGCTGAGGCCGCCGAGCGCATGGATTTCGAGCCGCTCGGGCTCGAGATCGAACGCTGTGCACCGGCCAGTGTCCGGCTGTGCGCCGCCAGCGCCCTGCTCGCCGGCTTCGACCCGGAAGCCCTGGTCCGCGATGTGCTGGCCGCAGCAGTCGAGGGCGGCGCGACGGCGGCCGTACCCGAACTGACCGCCAAAATGCTCGACCGCCTGGCGACCTTGGCCTGCCGCGGTGCAGTACACGCCGGCCGCCGCCTGACGCTGGCCGAAATGAACGACTTGCTGCGCCAGATCGAAGCGACGCCGCACGGCGATCACTGCAATCACGGCCGGCCGACCTGGGTCCAGGTCGGTTACACCGAACTCGACCGCTGGTTTTTGCGGGGCCGTTGATTGCCTGATCAAAGCATAATCGACGAAATTCCTGCTATTTGGCTCTCCGGACCGACGGCGGTCGGGAAGAGCGCGGTAGTCGAACGACTGGCCGAGGCTCTGCCGATCGAGGTGGTCAGCGTCGATTCGGTGCAGGTTTATCGCGGTATGGATATCGGCAGCGCTAAGCCCGACCCGGCGCTCCGCGCCCGTCTGCCACATCACCTGATCGACTTGCGTCCGCCGACCGAGCCTTATTCGGCGGCCGATTTTGTCAACGATGCCCGCCAGGCCATCGCCATGATCCGCGGTCGCGGCCGCATCCCGTTGCTGGCCGGTGGCACGATGTTGTATTTCCGGGCGCTGGCCGGCGGTCTGTCGCCGCTGCCGGCGGCCGATCCGGCGGTGCGTGCCGAGTTGGAGGCGCAAGCGGTGGCGCACGGCTGGCCGGCCCTGCACCGCCGTCTGGCGGCGCTCGATCCGGCTGCCGCCGGACGCATCCACCCGCATGACGCGCAACGCATCGCACGCGCCCTGGAAGTCTGTCAGTTGACCGGCCGGCCGTTCAGCAGCCAATGGCACGCCGCTCCAGCGGCGATCCTGCCGGCCGTGCGGCGCTTCGCGCTGCTGCCAGCCGAGCGCAGCGTGCTGCACCGCGCGATCGCCGAACGTTTCTCGGCGATGCTCGACGCCGGACTGCTCGATGAAGTCCGCGATTTGATGCGGCGCCACGCATTGCATAGCGGCCTGCCGGCGATGCGGGCCGTCGGCTACCGGCAGGTTTTCGCCTACCTGCAGGGCCGTTACGAACGGGCCGAAATGGTGGCGCGGGCGGTGGCCGCGACACGCCAATACGCCAAGCGCCAGATGACCTGGCTGCGCGGCGAAAGGGGCTGGATATGGTATGCTTTACCCGTCAAAGACGCTGCCGCGAGCATCATTCAGGCACTGAGCCCGGATTCTCGGGAATTGATGCAATAATCGGGTTAAACAGGCCAAAACGTGGTCGGCTTGAATTGCCGGCGGTCGATGCCCATTTTTAATCATTCCAACCACTGGAATTCGGTCATGGCTGCTTTGGCCTCCCAGGCGCGGATTGCCGGGCGACAACGAGACGTAAAGACTAACGACGAATGACACAGGCACAGGAGCGACAACATAATGTCCAAAGGACAATCATTGCAAGAACCCTTTCTCAATGCCCTCCGGCGCGAACGGGTGCCGGTTTCGATCTATCTCGTCAACGGCATTAAACTACAAGGGCAGGTCGAATCGTTCGATCAGTTCGTGGTGTTGCTGAAGAACTCGGTCAGCCAGATGATTTACAAGCACGCCATTTCCACCATCGTTCCGGCGCGCGACGTGCGCTTGAACAACTCCGATCACGATTGAGCGCCGCACTTTTTTTTGAAAGGCATAAGAAGGGACAGCGGGCGCTGCTCCTCAACGTCGCCCGGCAGGCACAGATCACCGCCGCCGGGCGCAGTGTGCGCGAAAGCGAATTCGCCGCGCTGGCGCTCGCTGCCGGTTGCGAGATTCTCGCTGAGGTCCGCTCGACGCCGCGCCAATTGAGCGCTGCGTCGTTGGTCGGTGCCGGCAAGGTCGAGGAGTTGGCGGCGCTGCAGGCCGCCCTTGAGGCCGATGTCTTGCTCGTCGACCACCCGCTGTCGCCGGTCCAGGAACGCAATCTGGAACGCGCCGTCGGCTGCCGGGTCATCGACCGTGCGACCCTGATCCTCGATCTGTTCGCGCAGCGGGCACGCAGTTTCGAAGGCAAGCTGCAAGTCGAACTGGCGCAGTTGCGGCACCTTTCCACCCGACTCGTTGGCGGCTGGCGGCACCTTGAACGGCAGCGCGGCGGCATCGGCCTGCGCGGGCCGGGCGAAACACAGCTCGAAACCGACCGCCGCCTGGTCGCTCGCCGGATGCGCCAGTTGGAGCGCCGCCTGGAGCGGGTCTCCAGGGTCAGGCGCGAGGGCCGCCGGGCACGGCGCCGCGCCGGGCTGCCCATCGTCGCGCTGGTCGGCTATACCAATGCCGGAAAATCGACCTTGTTCAACCGCTTGACCGGGGCCGGCGTCGAAGCCGCCGACCGCTTGTTCGCGACGCTCGATACGACGCTGCGCAAGGCCCGCCTGCCGGCGGCCGGCGAATGGATCGTCAGCGACACCGTCGGCTTCATCCGCGACCTGCCGCACGAATTGATTTCGGCGTTCCGCGCCACGCTCGACGAAGCGCGCGACGCTGATTTATTGCTGCACGTCGTCGATCGTTCGGCGCCCGATTGGCGCGAGCGCGCCGCCGATGTCGAAACCGTCCTCATCGAACTCGGCATCGAGCATTTGCCGCGCCTCACCGTCCACAACAAAATCGACCGCCTGGACCGGGCCCCGGAGATCGTCCGCGGCAGTGACGGTACGCCGCTTGCCGTCTGCATGTCGGCGGCGCGCGATTCCGACCTCACGGCGCTGGGCACGGCGCTCGGCGAACGGCTCGGTGGTCTGTCCATCGACCGCTGGATCAAGGTGCCATACGCCGCGGCCCGCCTGCGGGCGCGGCTGTTCGCCCTCGGGGCGGTGGCCGCCGAACAAGCGCAGGACGGCGCCAGCCGGCTGCACATCCACTTGTCGAGCCAGCATGTCCACGAATTGTCGCGCCTGCCCGGCATCGACGGGCTGACGGCGCGCGGCCAGTTGCTCGCTGCCCGCGGCCGATGAACCTGCTCGAACAATTCAGCCTCCGGCACTTGCAGTTATCGCACCTGCACGTCGAACTGCGCGAGGTGATCGAGCGCGATCAGGCGGTGCAATCGCACGTCGAGTTGAACCTGACGCCGCGGGAAATGCAGCAGCCGCCGGACGGCGGCGTGACCTACCAGATCACCGCCCGCCTGACCTGCCTCGGCAGCAAACCGGGAGGCAGCGCCGAAGAAGCGCTGTTCAATATCCAGTTGGTGATGCACGCCGCCTACCAGCAGTTTCGCGGCGAGCCGGTCGATTTCGCACACTTTTCACGCCACCACACGACCCTGGCCCGCCAGTTGTACCCGATGATCCAACAGCAGCTCCGCCCCTTGCTGCTGCAACTCGGCCTGGAACAGATCACGTTGCCGCTCGATGTGGTCGATCTGGCGGCGGTGCCCGAAAGCCGCAGCACCAGCGTCCATTGACGGTGCGCGGGCGCTAACAGGTTGTTGAAAAACGCCATCCTGGCGTTTTTCAACGTCGCTTGCGAAAGGCGCGACTTGCGCTGCGCTCCCGAAATCAGCCGCTAAGGAGCGCCTGATTTCGCCGGGCCATCCGTGGCCCGGATTAGCAGGCAGTTTTTCAACACCCTGCTAAAAACGCTCATCAAGTTTGTGATGGCGTGGTCCGATCAGTCCCCGTTGGGTTGATTCAGCCTGCTAAAGGGTTGTTGGCCGCTAAACCCCGTTTTCGGCGTTGCCGAGCAGGCGGGAGGTAAGATGCGCCGCGATCTGGTCGAGCGGCAGACGTTGCGCCTCGCTGTCGCGCCGGTGGCGGTATTCGACTTCGCCCTGGTCGAGGGCGCGCTCGCCGATGATCACCAGTTCGGGAATGCCGAGCAATTCGATGTCGTTGAACATCACGCCGGGGCGCAGCGGGCGGTCGTCGAGCAGGACGCTCAGGCCGGCATTTTCCAAAGTCTCGTGCAAGCGCTCGGCGGCGGCGGCGACGCGCGGCGATTTGTGGCCGTTGAGCGGCAGGATTGCGACTTGCCACGGGGCCATCGCCGCCGGCCAGATGATGCCGCGCTCGTCGTGGTTCTGCTCGATCGCCGCGGCAACGATGCGCGAGACACCGATGCCGTAACAACCCATCTGTAAGGTCTGTGCCTGACCTTCGTGGTCGAGGACGACGGCGTGCATCGCCTTGCTGTATTTGTCGCCGAGTTGGAAGATATGGCCGACTTCGATGCCGCGCACGATGGCGAGCGGCCCGCCGCCGTCGGGGCTCGGATCGCCGGCGACGACATTGCGCAGGTCGGCGATTTCGCCGAGGGTGGCGTCGCGCTCCCAGTTGACGCCCGTTTCGTGAAAGTCCGCCAAGTTGGAACCGCAGACAAAATCGGCGAGTGCCGCAGCGGCGCGATCGACGATGAGCGGCAGTTTAAGATCGACCGGACCGAGCGAACCGGGCGGCGCGCCTGCTGCGGCGGCGATCTCGGCCGCCGAGGCGAAGGTCAAAGGCGCGCGGACGGCCGGCTGCTTTTCCGCTTTGACGGTGTTCAACTCGTGATCGCCGCGCAGCACCAGGGCGATCAGCGGCTCGTGCGTGCCGTGCACAATGAGCGTTTTGACGCACTGATCCGGGCTGACGCCCAGGCAGGCGCAGACCTCGTCGATACTGCCGGCGCCGGGCGTGGCGACCCGCCGGCGGGCTGCACTCGCCGGTGGCCTGGGTGTCGGGCACAGCGCTTCGGCCAGTTCGATATTGGCGGCGTAATCGCTCGCCGTGCACACCGCGATGCGGTCTTCGCCGGTCTCGGCCAGGACGTGAAACTCGTGCGAGGCGTCGCCGCCGATCGCCCCGGAATCGGCTTTGACGGGGCGGAACTCAAGGCCGAGGCGGGTGAAAATCCGGCTGTAGGCGCGGTGCATGTCGCGATATGTTGCGGCCAGCGAATCGGCGTCGAGATGGAACGAATAGGCGTCCTTCATCAAAAATTCGCGGGCCCGCATGACTCCGAAGCGGGGGCGGATTTCGTCGCGGAATTTAGTCTGAATCTGATAGAACGTCACCGGCAGTTGTTTGAAACTGCGCAGCTCGGCGCGGGCGAAATCGGTGACGACTTCCTCGTGGGTCGGGCCGAAGCAATACTCGCGGCCGGCGTGATCGGTGATCGTCAGAAGCAGCGGGCCGAAATCTTCCCAGCGCCCGGTTTCCTGCCACAGCTCGGCCGGCTGAACCGCTGGCATCAACATTTCGATCGCCCCGGCGGCGTCCATTTCCTGGCGCACGATGCGCTCGACGTTGCGCAGTACGCGCAGGCCGAGTGGCGTCCAGGTGTAGATGCCGGAGGTCAGGCGGCGGATCATACCGGCGCGCAGCATCAACCGGTGGCTGACGATTTCGGCGTCGGCCGGTACTTCGCGCAGTGTGGAAAGATGAAATTTAGAAGTCCGCATGGGTATGGATCGGGTCGCAAAAATAGGACGTGCACCGGCGGCGAGCCGGCGGCGGGGTAGGGCCTCCGGTGGGGCGGGCCGTAAAAAAACGCCGCCGGCGGATTATTCTCCGCCGCAATAGGTTTTGAGATATTGGCGGGATTCCTCGATCAGGGCGAGGCGTTCATCGTCGGTCAACCGCCGTTGGCCGCCGGCGCCGTCGTCGACGAAAACGCGGCGCCTGGGTTCGACGTGCTGGATGTTGAGCCGCGCCTGTTCGCAGTTTTTGGCAATCTGCTCCCGCTCTTCGGCCATTTTCGCCTGCCGCTCGACCGAGGCGCGGGTCAGCTCGGAGTCTGTTTCGGCGGTCGCGGCCGCGGCCGGTTCTGCCGCCGCCGCAGCGGCCGGTGCCTGGTAGTGACTGTCGCCACGGACCGTGATCCGCTCGTAGGGCCGGTTGTCGGGGGGCTGGGCGGTGAATTGGGTGACCCCATCGTCGTTGCTCCATTTGTAGATCACCGTTTCGGCGCCGGCGACCTGGACGGCGGCCAGCAGCAACGCGCCCCACAGGCAGCGGTTCGTCAAGATAGGCAATGGCATTTCCAACGCTCCATGATGCTCGGGTAAGCTCCTAATCGGCCCTTCCCGGACTGATCAGAACACGCCAATTCCGGGAACACGCCAATTCCGGCACAGGTCCGGACGTTGCTTCACGCGCGCCGGCCGTGGTTGCCACAATGATAAACTGAAAGCCGGTCAAAGGGTTGCCGGAACTTGCCGATGTCGGATCACCACGCGAATCGTCGCCGCCACGGCGCGGCTTTTTTTCTGTTGCCTAACCTGTTGACGACCGGGGCGCTGTTCGCCGGCTTTTTCGCCATCGTCTCGGCCCTCGACGGCAAGCCGGTGAGCGGCGCGATCGCGGTGCTGGTCGCCGGCTTGCTCGACGGCCTCGACGGCCGGGTGGCGCGCCTGACCGGCACGCAGAGCGCCTTCGGGGTGCAGTACGATTCGATGTCCGACCTCGTCTCGTTCGGTATCGCCCCGGCGCTCATCGCCTATACCTGGTCGTTGCAGACCTTGCGGGAACTTGGACCTCTGGCGGGCAAAATCGGTTGGCTGGCGGCATTTATCTACACCGCTTGCGCGGCGCTCCGGCTGGCCCGCTTCAATGCCCAGGCGGAGGTCGCCGACAAGCGGTATTTTCAAGGTCTAGCCAGTCCGGCAGCCGCCGGGACGCTGGTCGCCCTGGTCTGGGTCGGCAACGAGCGCGGCTGGACCGGTACCGATCTGCGCTGGGTGCTGGCGGCGGTCACCGCCATTCTTGGCTTGCTGATGTTTAGCCGGTTGCGTTATTACAGCTTCAAGGCCTGGCCGCCGGGCGAGCGCGGCACGCTGACCTGGGCCTTGGTCCTGGTCTTGTTGTTCGTGTTGCTGGCCGTCGATACCGCTTCGGTGCTCCTTGCGATCGGGTTGTTGTATGTGCTTTCCGGCATTGTGCTGACCGTCCACGGCCGGCGCCGCAGCGGGCGGCGCTCGTGAGCGGCGCAGCGCGGCGGGCGGCGGTGCTCGCCGAGTTGGGATTGACCCGCTGGCACCGCCGGCCGCCGCCGGTTCGGCGCCGGCGATGCCGCATCGAATGGCCGCCGGCGACCGCCGCGACCCCGTGGGCCGCCGATCTGCTGCGGGTGCTGACCCAGCTCGGCTGGGAAGCGGAGAAGCAAACCGGCGGTCCGGCTGGCCCGCTGTTGCGCTTTTGCGACCGGGAGAGCGAAGTGCGTTTGTCCGGCGATGAACTGTCCGCCCCGGAACCGGCGCGCCTCGCCGCCGATCCCGATCTGGCCGCGGCGCTGTGGCGGGCGCTTCTCCAGTGGTCGTAATGGTCCTCCTCATTGAACATGGCCCATGGCCCTGGCGGCCCACCCTCGCGCCCTGATCCGGGCGATGGCGCTCGCCGATCTCGATGCGGTCCATGCCGTCGAGGTCGCCGGTTATCCGCATCCGTGGAGCCGCGGAATTTTCGAGGACTGCCTGCGGGTCGGTTATTACTGCCGTGTGCTCGAGTGTGGCGGTGTGCCCGCCGGGCACCTGATCATCAGCATGGCCGCCGGCGAGGCGCACCTGCTCAATTTGTGCGTCACGCCGGCGATGCAGGGGCGCGGCTTCGGTCGCCGGCTGCTCAGCCACGCCTTGCACGCGGCGCGGACGCTGGGCTGTGGCCGGATGTTGCTCGAGGTCCGGCCGAGCAACTGGCGCGCGTTGCGTCTGTACCAGGCAGCGGATTTCGAAATGATCGGCCGGCGGCGCGATTATTACCCTGCCGGCCGTGGCCGGGAGGACGCCATCGTCCTGGCCAAGACGCTGTTGCGGGGCGTGTGAGGCCGAGGGAATCTGATCGACGCAGATAGTTTCCGCAAGCCAGGGATGGCTTGCCCGCGAATCAAGCACAAACGTGCTTGATTCGGCGCAGCAAAGTCCGGACATGTGCCGGACTTTGCGTGGTCTGATAAGTCCAGGATGGGTTAACCCAATTGTTGCATAGATTCCCGGAATTCTCGGTCAAGCTGGCGAGTGCAGCTTGTCCGATTCTCCGAAGAACCGTAGTAATTCTACGGTTCGAGGGGAAGCGGACAAGATGTGCCGCCAGCTTGGGCGAGAAACCGGGCGCGTCACTCTATGTGGATTCGTTTTTCCGGCTAATAGCGTCATAACTATATGATTTTATAGTGAATTTGATAAAATCGAGCAAAATTTATGCAACTATTGGGTTAATTCAGACCTTCGTTATGCCGTGCGGCCGTGGCCCAGCGTTTTGAGCTGCGCGCGCAATTGCTCGCAGGTGGCGCGGTGTTGCGCCAAGCGCTGGCGCTCCTGGTCGACGACCGCTGGCGGGGCATGGGCGACGAAGCGCTCGTTGGCCAGTTTAGCGGCTGACCGCGCGGCGTCGGCTTCGGCTTTTTCCAAGCGCCCGCTGAGACGGGCGATTTCTGCTGCGCGATCGATCAGCCCGGCGAGTGGAATCGCGATTCTGAATTCACCGGCCAGCGCCAGGGCGCAGTCCGGCGGGGGCTCTCCGCTGTCCTGCCAGGTGGTTGCGGCGATGCGCGCCAGGCGGCCGAGCCAGATCTGGTGCTGCTGCCAGCGCCGGCGGTCGGTGACGCCACCGCCGAGGACGATGACCGGCAAGGGTTTGCCGGGTGCCAGGTTGAGTTCGGTCCGGGCGCCGCGGACGGCCAGGATCACGGACTTGACCCAGTCGATTTCCGCTTCGGCCTCGTGGTCGCGGCCGCCGGCCGCCGGCCATGGAGCGACCATCAGGCTGTCTGGTGCAGCGTGAATGTGCTCAGCGTTAATGTGCGCTCTCAGACGCTGCCAGATTTCCTCGCTGATAAACGGCATGAAGGGATGGATCAGGCGCAGCAGGGCATCGAGGGTGGTGATCAGGCAGCGGCGCGTCGCGGCGCTTTGCGCGGCCTCGGCATCGTCGGCGAGTTGCGGCTTGGCCAACTCCAGATACCAATCACAAAATTCATTCCAGGTGAAATCGTAGATCGCTTGCGCCGCGAGGTCGAAGCGGTAGGTGGCATAGGCTTCGTCAACCGCGCTGATCGTTGCACTGAGGCGCGAGGCGATCCAGCGCTCGGCGTAGCCGGCTTCGCTGGGATCGATCTCTAAAACATCCGCGCTGCCGCCGGCCGGACCGGTATCGAGCTTTTGCATGACGAAGCGCGCCGCGTTCCACAGTTTGTTGCAGAAGTGGCGGTACCCTTCACAGCGTTGCAGGTCGAATTTGATGTCGCGGCCGCCGGTGGCCAGCGCGGCGAAGGTAAAACGCAGCGCGTCGGCGCCGAAGGCTGGGATGCCGTCGGCGAATTCGTGGCGGGTCGCCTGAGCGATACGCTCGGCCATCTCGGGCTGCATCAGGCCGGTGGTACGTTTGACGATCAAGGCATTCAGGGCGATGCCGTCGATCAGGTCGATGGGATCGAGGATATTGCCTTTGGACTTGGACATCTTCTGGCCGTCCTTGTCGCGCACCAGGCCGGTGATATACACCTCGTGGAACGGGAGGCGTTGGGTGAAATGATCGGTCATCATAATCATCCGCGCCACCCAGAAAAACAGGATGTCGAAGCCGGTGACCAGCACGCTGGACGGCAGCCGGCGGTCGTAACCGCGCGCCGCCATCGCCACCTCGTCCGGCCAGCCGAGCGTCGAGAACGGCCAGAGCGCCGAACTGAACCAGGTTTCGAGCACATCTTCGTCCTGGGTCAGCGAAACCTTCTCATCGAGGGCGTGCCTGCGGCGCACTTCCGCTTCGTCGCGGCCGACGTAGACCTTGCCCTGCGGGTCGTACCAGGCCGGAATCCGGTGTCCCCACCAGAGCTGGCGGCTGATGCACCAGTCCTCGATGTGTTCCAGCCAGTGGCGATAAGTGTTGATCCAGTTTTCCGGCACAAAGCGCACTTTACCTTTTTCAGCTAATTCGAGGCCGCGCTGCGCCAAGCCATCCATTCTGACGAACCACTGATCGGTCAGGTACGGTTCGATCACTTCGCCGCTGCGGTCGCCGCGCGGGATTTGCAGCTTGTGCGGTTGGCTGGCAAGTAAAAGACCTTCGGCCTTGAGATCCTCGACGATCCGGCGGCGCGCCGCGTAGCGGTCCAGGCCGCGATAGTGTTCGGGGCCGTTGTCGTTGATCGCTGCCGCTGGAGTGAACACGTTGAGCGGCGCAAAACGATGTCTTTTGCCGACTTCGTAATCGTTGAAATCGTGCGCCGGTGTGATCTTGACGCAGCCGGTGCCGAATTCGCGATCGACGTAGTCGTCGGCGATCACCGGAATTTCGCGGGTGGTGAGCGGCAGTTTGAGATTTTTGCCGATGAACGCCCGGTAACGTTCGTCGTCCGGATGGACCGCGACGCAGACGTCGCCGAGCAGGGTCTCGGGGCGGGTCGTCGCGACCGCCAGTCCCGGACGGCCGTCCGGGCCGCGCAACCCGGGGTCGGAGAACGGGTAGAGGATGGTCCACAGTGTGCCCTCCTCTTCGTGGTTGATCACTTCGAGATCGGAAATCGCGGTTTTCAGCACTGGATCCCAGTTGACCAGCCGTTGGCCGCGGTAGATGAGCCCTTCGTCGTAAAGCCGGACAAAACATTCGAGCACGGCGCGCGTCGGCATTTCGTCCATCGTGAACACGCTGCACGTCCAGTCGGCGGAGGCGCCGAGGCGGCGCATCTGCTGTTCGATCGTGCCGCCCGACTGCCGTTTCCATTCCCAGACGCGCGCGATGAACGCTTCGCGGCCGAGGCCGTCGCGGCTTTGTCCCGCGGCTTTGAGCTGGCGCGAGACGACCATTTCGGTGGCGATTCCGGCGTGATCGCAGCCCACCTGCCACAACACATCGTCACCCCGCATCCGGCGGTAGCGGAGGAGGGCATCCATCAACGTGTGCTGGAAGGCATGCCCCATGTGCAAAGTGCCGGTGACGTTGGGCGGCGGTAGCAAGATGGTGTACGGCGTGCCGCTGCCGCGCGGTTTGAAATAACCTTGCGCTTCCCAGAAGTCATACCAGCGTTGCTCCATCGCCGCCGGCTCGTAGGTTTTTTCCATCTCAGTTTTCGATTGGGCGGGTGTTGTCATAGTTTGTGCGTGTGCAGTTCGGCGCCGGCCTGGCGGTAGTCGCGGAAACGCTCGCGCGCCGCGCTCAGCGCCTCCTCGTCGGCGGCGACGATTTCCAAAATCCGGGCGCCGGCCGGCAGCGCGCCGTGCACGGTTCGACCGCTCAGGTTGACGATCAGCGCCGCGGCTTCATCGCCGGTCGTAATGCGGATCGGCGCCCGTTCCGCGGCGGCATCGCCGACGATGCCGTGCGGCAGAAAACGGCCGGCCGGAACGCGCCACAGCAGCGCGTCGAGGGCGCGGGCGGTACCGGTGTCAGCGGCCCGGATCAGCGGGCGCAGACCCTCGTCGAACGCCCGGGCGCAGAGCCTGGCGCACAAGTGCAACGGTTCGTGCGCGTTGCTTTCGAGCAGATAAAAATCAACCCGCATCGGTCTTTTCCGTGGTCTGCCGCCGGGCGCGAAGCAGGGCGCTCGGAGTACGGTATGTGGCCTTTAATTTCATCGAAAGAAGTGGGTCGAGTATCTTATTATTTATACTGCAACGATGGACCAGCGAGTTGCCACCTCAACCCAACCTGCGGTCCGGTACCCGTTGCCGGTGGGCGGCGCTCGGGGCCAGCGGTGATCGCCCGCTGGCTTCCGGGGACGACAGCGGCGCATTATCTGTTGCGGCGCTGGTTGCTTGCAACCGCGGTGATTACCATGGTGCTGCTCGCCGTGTTGCTGCTGGTCGCGCTGGCCGATGCCGCAGCGGATGCCGCCGCCGGCCGCCTGCCGCCGGGTCTGATTGCTTGGCAGGTCGTGCTCGGTCTGCCTGAAAGTCTGGTCGTGACCTTGCCGATGGGGGCGCTCGGCGGCTTGCTGCACAGCCTGCTCGCCGCCACCGAGGATCGCGAACTATTGGTCTTGCGCGGCCTCGGTTTCTCTTATTCGCGGCTCACCGGGATGGTCGTCGCCGGCGGTTTGCTGCTCGCCGCGATCCAGCTTTCGATCACCGGCTTTTTGCAGCCGGCAGCCGTCCGCGGGGGTGACGACCTGCGCCGCGCGGCGCTCAATTCGGCGAAGGTCTGGGGGCTGGAAGCCGGGCGTTTCGTCCGCCTGCCGGGATTGGATGGTGTGGCCTATGTCGCCTCGATCAGTGCGGACGGCACCGGGCTCGGTGAACTGTTCATCCACAGCCGCCAGGCGGGCCTGAGTACGGTGCTGACCGCGACCGGCGGGCTGTACCGCCAAGATTTCACCGGCCGCGGCCGGGTGGCGCTGTTCGAGGGCCAACGGACCGAACTGCCCGATGACGGTCTGGCCGTCCGCAGCGTGACGTTCGCCAGCGGCGAATTGCGCTTGCCGCCGCCGACTTTGCCCGCCGCGGACAACGCCGAGGAGCGCCGTGATCTGCCGGCGTTGTGGCGGCAAGGCGACCGCCGCGAGTGGCACTGGCGGCTGGCGCCGCCGCAGGCGATTTTTGTCTTGGCGTTGATCGGCCTGCCGCTGGCCGCCGGCGGGCGGGGTGGGGGGCGCGGTTGGCGTTTTATCGGGGTTTTGGTGATCTACCTGATCTATCTGCAACTGCTCGGTTCGGCGCGGCCCGGCGCCGCCCTCGACGACCGGCTTGGCAACTGGCTGCCGTGGCTGCACCTGCCGTTTTTGTTGTTTGCGCTCGGTGCCGGGTGGCTCGCGGCCCGGAGATTTTGAGCTTGACGATGCGGTGGGCTTTATCGCGACTCGATGGACCTGCTGCCGTTGAGCGCCGCACGGTTGCCGGCGACGGGACCGGTTGATGGGTCTGTTCGAGCGCTACGCAGGACGATCGCTGTTGCCGCCGATCGGTCTGGTCTGGCTCGCCGTCGTGGTCTTGTATCTGATGATCGACGGCCTGCGTGAGATGCGCTACCAGAGCGCTGGCTACGGGCCGCTCGAAACGCTGTGGTATCTGGGGTTGACCATTCCACGGCGGGCCTACCAGGTCTTCCCTTTTGCCGCTCTTCTCGGGACAGTACTTGGCCTGCACCGCTTGGCGGCGCGCCGGGAGTTGATCGCCGCCGCGATCGCCGGCGCCCGGCCGGCGCGCCTGGTCCCGCCGCTGGTCGCGGTGCTGATGCTGGCCGCGGTTCCGGCGCTGTTGTTTGGCGAGGGATTGTCCGCCGATTTCGAGATGAAGGCCCGGACATACCGGCTCAGAGCCATTACCGGGTTGGTTTCGCTGGCCGGTCCCGGCGGGCTGTGGCTGCGCGACGGCCGGACCGTGATCCATATCGATCAGCCCCTGCTCGACACCGCCGGCGATCCGGATTTTCGCCAGGTCGAGCTATTTCAACTGGACGAAAAAGAGCGCCTGACGACTTGGATTCGGGCGGCGCGGGCACAGCTCGATGCGGCGGGTTGGATTTTGTCAGCCGGCGAGCGGACGGCGATCGGGGAAGACGGCATCCACCGCGAGTCCTTCTCTCGCCTGTCGTGGCCGACACGCCTGATCCCCGGCACATTGGGCATCGCCGTGTTGCGCCCGAGCCTGCTCGGTATACGCCATCTGCTGCCGGTGCTCGACTATCTGCACAACAATCAACTCGACGACCGCCATTACCGGATGGCGCTCTGGGAACGTTGGTTTTATCCCCTGCACACCCTGGCGGCGGCGCTCCTCGCCCTGCCGTTGGCCGGCCGGGGGCGGCCGCAGGGCGGCCGCGGACAAATCCTGCTCGCTGCGCTCGGTCTCGGCATCGGCTGGTTTGTCGTGCAACGCCTGACGCAGGGAGTGGCGATGGCCATGGGCTGGCCGCCCCCGATCGCCGTCGGCCTGCCGCTGATCCTGGCCGCTGCGGCTTATCGGCTGTTGGCGCGCTGATGGCGCTCCACGACGAGCCGCGTGCCGCTCAACCGATCGGCGAAGGTCAGGCGCTCGGGGTGAGTGAGCGACCACCATAAACCGCCTCCGAAGGGCAGCAGATCCAAACCGGTCGCCAGCCAGCGGACAACCAGACGGCGCCAACGGCGGCCCGGCGGCAGCGGCGCGCCGTTCAGGGTGGTCAAGCGGACGCGCCAGGCGCGCATCCCCGGGGTCTGCCCCCGGGTCCAGAAGCCCACGAAATAGCCGGCGGCGATGGTTGCCAGATAGAGTTGATACGCAGGTTGTCCCGGGCCGATAGCGCCGCGGTGAACGGCCACCACCGGCAGGCTGGCGAGCATCAGAACCGCGGCCAGCACCAGCAGATCGTAGGCCATACACCCGATCCGGCGCGGCAGGCCGCATCGGTGTGCTGCATTCTGCTCTGCCGCGACCCGGTCTATCATTTTGCGGCCGCGGCGGCTTGGGCGGTTGCCGGGTGGTGTCCCGTACCGTAATATACGAAACTCATCGGAGTTATTTCATTTTCGGCCGGCAGCCGTTATGCTAGCAGCCGGTCAGCGAAAAGCGGATAGTCGAACTTTGCAAATGCGGCCGCTGTTCCAGCGGGCCGGATCGGTTATTATGAATCGGACCGCCGTTTGGATATTCCGTTCAACCATTGTCAAGATCAGGAACGAGGAGATGAAAATCAAATTGAATACAGCCGGTCTGGGGGGGTGTGCCCTCGCCGTGACCCTACTACTGGCAACCGGCACCGCCGGCGCGCAAGTATTGCAGGCCACGATCCAGGCCGAGAGCCGGATCAACACGCAGGCCCAGGCTTCGCAGCAGCGTATCGACAATCTGGCCGATCAGACCAACCAGCTCCTCACCGAATACCGCAAGGTGGTCAGTGAAACGGAAGCGCTGAAGATCTACGACGACCAGCTCGAGAAAATCGTCGTCGGGCAGCGCAACTCCATTGCCTCGATCAACCGCGAGTTGGCGCAATTGGACGACACCAACCGCGAAGTCGTACCGTTGATGCTCGAAATGATCGACGCCCTCGACAAGCTGGTCAGCAACGACGTGCCGTTCCGTCTCGAGGACCGCAAAAATCTGGTCAACAGCCTCCGGCTCGATATGGACGACCCCGACGTCTCGACTTCGGAAAAATACCGCAAGATACTCGAGACCTACCAGACCGAACTGCAATACGGGCGGACCGCGGAAGCCTATTCCGGTTCGCTGCCGGACGGCCAGCAGGTCGATTTTCTCCGCGTCGGCCGCGTTCTTTTGCTCTATCAGACGCTCGACGGAGAAAGTAACGGCTGGTGGAATCCGCAAGCGCGGCAGTTCGAAACTCTCGGCAGTGAATACCGCCTGCCGATCCGCGAAGGGTTGGCCATTGCCAGCAACCAGCGGGCCCCCGATCTCGTCAAACTTCCCGTTCCGGCACCGGTGAGCGCACAATGAATAAGTTGAAATATCCGATCACAGTCCTGTTTTTGGCGGGTACCGCCGTTGCGGCGGCGCAGTCGCTGGACGATCTGGCGCGCGACGTCGAGCGCGCCGCCGCCGCCCAGGGGCGGATCAACCAGGAACGCGAAGCGCGTTTTCTGCGCGAGCGCAACAACCAGCAACAACTGCTCGCCCAGGCGCGCGCCGAACTGGCCGCCGAGCAACGGCGCAGCGAACGGTTGCAAACCGAGTACGACGACAACGAGCGGCAACTGGTCGAACTGGAGACGACGCTCGATGAGCGGCTCGGCAATCTCGGCGAGTTGTTCGGTGTCGTGCGCCAGGTTTCCGGCGACGTGGCGACGGTCATCGACGCGTCGCTGGTCAGCGCCGAACGCCCCGGACGCGGCGCTTTCCTTGCCGATCTCGCCACGCGCAGCGAATTGCCGACCGCCGTCGAACTTCGTCGTTTGTGGGCCGAGATGGTCCGCGAAATCGCCGAGTCGGCCAAAGTGGTGCGTTTCAACGCCGATCTCTATAACCAGGACGGCATACTCGAGGCCGGCCGCGAAGTGGCGCGGGTCGGCGTGTTCAACGCGGTTTCCAACGGCCGCTTCCTGGCCTGGGTGGAAGACGAAGAAAAGCACACCTACAACCTGCGCGAATTACCGCGCCAGCCGGCCGGCCGTTTTCTCGGCATGGCCGAAGATCTGCTCGATGCTTCGCCCGGCGCGGTGGTCTCTTTCCCGGTCGATTTCACCCGCGGCGTGATCCTGTCGCAGGTCGTCAAGTCGCCGACCATTGGCGAGCGGCGCCGGCAGGGCGGGCTGATCGGTAACACGATTATCGTCCTCGGCGTCTTGGGCCTGTTGTACGCGCTTTACAAGGCCTTGGTCCTGTGGCGCAAAGGTGGCACGATCAAGCGCCAGCTCGGCAGCGAGCAGGCCGACAAGGGCAATCCGCTCGGCCGGGTGATGGCGGTTTACACCGAAAATCCGGGCATCGATATCGAGAGCCTGGAACTGAAACTCGACGAGGCGATCCTGCGGGAGAGCGCGCCGCTCGAATCCGGCCTTGGCCTGATCAAGGTGCTCTATGTCGTGGCGCCGTTGATGGGCCTGCTCGGCACGGTCGTCGGCATGATCGAGACGTTCCAGATGATCACGCTGTTCGGCACCGGCAACGCCCAGATGATGGCCGGCGGCATTTCGATGGCGCTGGTCACGACCGTCGAGGGCCTGCTCGTCGCGATTCCGTTGACCATTATCCACAGCATGCTGTCGAGCCAGAGCCGTTCGTTGATCCAGATCCTCGAAGAGCAGGCCGCCGGGATCATCGCCCGGATGGCCGAAGCGGGTGCGGGTCATGCTCGGTAACATGCTCGGCGCCATCGTCGAGTTCATGGAAATGGGCGGCGGCGTCCTGTGGGCGATCATGCTCGTCCTGTTTGCGATGTGGGCGCTGATCATCGAACGCTACTGGTTTTTGTACCGGATGTACCCGGCCGAGCGCCGGATGGCGGTCGAGCACTGGCAGCAGCGCAAGGAGCACGCGACGTGGTACGCGCGCCGCATCCGCGAAGCGATGCTCTCGGAGATCCGCATCGATCTGAACCGTAACATTACGCTGATCAAAGCGCTGATCGCCGTCTGCCCGCTGCTCGGGCTGCTCGGCACCGTCACCGGCATGGTCAGCGTCTTCGACGTGATGGCGTTCAGCGGTACAGGCAACGCCCGGGCCATGGCCTCCGGCGTGTTCAAAGCCACCATCCCGACAATGGCCGGGATGGTCGCGGCGCTGACCGGCGTCTATTTCGGGACCTACCTCGAACACCGGGCCAGCGCCGAAAGCGCTCAGCTCGAAGATCTCCTGCAACACCACTGACGGAGAAGGCCATGGCTCGCAAACACGCCCACACGGATGAGCCGGAGATCAACATCACCCCGATGCTCGACATCGTCTTCATCATGTTGATTTTCTTCATCGTCACGACCTCGTTCATCAAGGAAACCGGAGTCAACGTCGATAAGCCCGTCGCCACCTCGGCGCTATTGCTGCCGCAAGGGAACATCCTGATCGCTATACGATCGAATGGTGAGATATGGATGAACAAGCGCAAACTCGATATTCGCGAAGTCCGCGCCAGTGTCGAGGAGTTACGCGCCGAGAACCCGGAAGGCAGCGTGGTCATCATCGCTGACAAAGGAGCGCGCACCCAGATCCTGGTGCAAGTGATGGATCAAGTCAAGCTCGCCGGAGTCAACCGCGTTTCCGTTTCCGCCGCCGAACCCGGCAGGAGTTGAAACATGAACCGTTTCCGTTATCTCATCGCCATCGCCCTCGCCGCGATCGTCACCGGCGCGGTGTTTTATTTCATGCAGACGTTGATCGCCGGCTCCGGGGCCCGCCCCGACGCCTCGCAGTTGCCGCCGTCCATTCGCTTCGGTCCGGTCGAGCTGCCCGACGAGTTGGAAACCAAAAGGCGGGCCAAGCCACCGCCGCCGCCGCCGCCGAAAGAGCCGCCGCCGCCACCTAAGATGCAGATCAACCAGCCGACGCCGAACGTCCCGAATCTGCCGGATCTCGATCTGCCCAACCTGGATCTGCCGATTTCGGGCAGCGGCAGTTTATATTTCGGCGGATTCGGCAAGGTGGACCGCAATGCCGAAGGCGATGTCATCCCGCTGGTCCGCATCCAGCCGATGTATCCGCGCGAGGCGGCGATCCGCCGCGTCGAGGGCTGGGTCAAGATCGAATTTACGATCACCCCGGCCGGCACCGTCACCAACCCGCGGGTGGTCGAAGCCAGCCCGCCGCGCATCTTCGACCGCGAGGCGATCCGCGCCATCCTCAAATGGAAGTTCAAGCCGCGGGTCGTCGAGGGGCAGGCCGTCGAACGGCGCGCCAGCCAGGTCATCGATTTTAAACTCGAGGAGGTGGGTTGAGGTGACGCCACGTTCGCTATCGAGGCGCTTTCGCTGACCACCCGGAGGGCGATATGAACCGTGTCCGCTACCTTGTCATTGTCGTGCTCGCCGCCGTTGTCACCAGCGGCGTGTTTTATTTCATGCAATCGCTGATCGCCGGTGCCCCCGGTGTGGCGCAGGCTGCCGCCCCGCCGCCGGCCATCCATTTCGGGCCGGTCGAACTGCCCGACGACCCGCCGCCGCGCCGACCGCCGCCCAAACCGCCCGAGCCTCCCAAGACACCACCGCCGCCAAAGCACACGATCGTCACCGATCAACCGCCGGAACCGGAACGCATTGTCGATCGATTCAAATTACACAAAGGGGTGGATGGCGACTCGGTCCGCGATAGTGATCGTTTACCTCCGACGTTGCGCAGCGAAGGCGAGATCGTCGTGATTCTCGCTACGCAGCCGCACTTTCCGCCGGCGGCGGTGCTTAAAAATATCGAAGGCCGGGTCAAGGTCGAGTTCGTGATTACGCCGGCCGGTACGGTTCGCGAACCGCGAGTTGTCGAATCCACACCGCCCGGAGTGTTCGACAAGGAGGCGGTGCGCGCCATCCTGAAATGGAGATTCAAGCCGCGAGTCGTGGACGGGCAGGCTGTCGAGCGGCGCGCCACGCAGGTTTTCGATTTTAAGCTCGACGCCGAGGCTTGAGCGCCACCGCGCCCGAACGCCCGTATACCGCATCACACTCCATTGGATCGAACGATGTCACACAAATCCACCCGCCTTGCCCCCCTCTCTCTCGCCATGCTCAGTGGCCTGCTGGCCGCCGTGCTTGGCTTGCCGGCGACCGCCCAGGTCAGTTGCGACAAGGATCGCAAGGTCACGGCCCGCGCTCTGCCCGAGGCGACGTTCAACAAACTGAACAAGATTTATGAGCAGATCGGCAATGAGCAATACGCCGAGGCCGCCGCCGATCTCAACAAGATGCTCGAAAAATCCAGCGACGACTACGAGAAGGCCCTCCTGCACCAGGCGCTCGGCCATATCAGTTCGTCACAGGACAAGATCGAGGACTCTCTGCGCCATTTCCGGGCGGCCGTCGACCTCAATACCCTGCCCAATCTGGCCCATTTCCAGATGATCTACGTCCTGGCACAGTTGCAGATTGCGCTGGAGCGCTACGAGGAGGGTCTGCGCACGCTCGACGAATGGTTCTGTGTCACTCCGCCCGAGCAGATTACCGCCGACGCCTACGTGCTGAAAGCCAACGCCAACGCCCAGCTCAAACGTTACCGGCCAGCGCTGGAGGCCATCGACAAGGCCATCGGCCTGTCCCCGGACCCCAAGGAGAACTGGTACCAACTGAAGTTGGCGATGCACTTCGAACTGGAGCAGTTCCCGCAGGCTGCGAGTACGCTGGAGATCATGATCAACAAGTGGCCGGACAAGAAGCAGTACTGGACGCAGCTCTCCCAGGTGTACCTCAAGATCAAGGAAGACCGCAAATCGCTGGCCGTGATGGCCCTGGCGTACCGCCGTGGTTTGTTGGAAACCGAGTCCGAGTACCAGCAATTGGCCAACCTGTACCAGTACCTCGATCTCCCCTACCAGGCGGGGGTAATCCTCGAAGAGGCGATCGGCAAGGGTAAAATCGCGAGCAATTACAAGCACTGGAAGCAGACTGCTGAAACCTGGTACCAGTCGCGCGAACTCGACAAGTCGCTCGCTGCCTACGAAAAAGCCGGCTCATACGCCGACGACGGCAAGTTGCATATGAGCCGGGCTTACATCCTGGTCGATCTCGAGCGCTGGCCGGAAGCCGCGGAAGCGATCGCCGCCGCTCTGAATAAAGGCGGTTTGACGGAACGCGAAACCGCCAACAGTTACCTCCTCAAGGGCATGGCGGAGATGAAGCTGAAGCGCTACGATGCGGCACAACAATCCTTCACCAAGGCGAGCAATTACAGCAATACACGCGACGGGGCTCGCGAATGGTTGCGGCAACTCAGAGAAGTGCGCTCGGGTTGATTCAATTTTTTTTTGCAGGGGCTTGCAAATTCGTGTGCGTCTTGGTACATAATAAGACCTGCACGGCGTTTTCGTGCGTGACCCGTACCTTGATGGGGAGGTTTTATGAACACCATTGATCTGGAATTGGACGAGCTGGGCGGTTCGGCATTGGCTGCGGACAGTGCTGCAACCGTGGTCAGCGGCGCGGGAAAGAAGAAGCGCCGCAAGAAAAAAGCGAGCAAGAAACGTGCAGCCGCCGCGGCTGCCGGTGGCAAGAAAACCGGCAAAAAACGCACCGGTAAGAAGGCCGGCAAGAAGGCGGGCAAGAAGCGCGCTGCGAAGAAAGTCGGCAAGAAGGCTGGCAAGAAGCGGGCCGCGAAGAAGGTCAGCAAGAAGCGGGCCGGCAAGAAGCGGGCCGCGAAGAAGGCCGGTAAGAAGCGGGCTGGTAAGAAGCGGGCCGCGAAGAAAGCCGGCAAGAAGCGGGCGGGCAAGAAGAAAGTGGCCCGCAAAGCCGGCAAGAAACGCCGGGGCCGCCGGGTCTGATCTGAGCGGGGACCACACCGCAGCGGTGTGGTCCCGCGCTTGCCGCGCGCCGGGCGCTTTCCGCCATGGCCGACGTGCTATCCGCCGACCTTTCGTCCAGCGAATTTTTGCCTGCCGACTTATTGACGAGTTTCGTTCAGGATCTGTGGGCCGAACGCGGCCTGTCTCAAAATACCCTCCTTGCTTACCGCTCCGATCTAAGCGATTTCAACCGTTACCTCGAACGCTGCCCGGACGGCGCATCGTCGCTGGGTGACGCCACAAGTGCGGTGGTGGAATCCTACCTCGCGGCGTTGCTCCGCCGCGGCCTCAACGCCCGCACCGTCCGCCGCCGGCTGTCGAGCCTGCAACAGTTTTACGGTTGGCTGCAACGCACCGGGCAACGCCGGGACTCGCCCCTCGGAACACTAGAGCCGCCGCGCCTGCCGCGTGCCCTGCCCAAGGATTTGTCGGAAGCGGAAATCGAGCGGCTGCTCGCTTTGCCCGAAGACCGCGATGGTCTTGCGCTCCGCGATCGGGCGATGCTCGAAGTGATGTATGCCGGTGGTCTGCGCGTCAGCGAACTGGTGAACCTGACACTGCCGATGGTCAACCGCAATCAGGGCGTTCTCCGGATCACCGGCAAGGGCGGTCGCGATCGTCTGGCGCCGCTCGGCGAAATCGCCGGCGAGTGGCTGGAGAGATACTTGCATCGCGGCCGGCCGCATTGGGCCCGCGGTTGGGTGAGCGATACAGTTTTTCTCAGCCGCCGCGGGGCGCGCTTGACGCGCCAGGCGTTTTGGTACATGATCAGGCGCCGCGCCCGCCAGGCGGGTATCGGCAAACCCCTGTCGCCCCATATGCTCCGGCACTCCTTCGCCACGCACCTGCTGAATCACGGCGCCGATCTCAGGGTTTTGCAGATGCTGCTGGGTCACAGCGACCTCACGACGACCCAGATCTACACCCAGGTCGCGCGTCAGCGCCTCCAGGAATTGCACGCTCGCCACCACCCGCGGGGCTGAGCCGGAACTTTTCGCCGCCTGCCCTCTCGAACAGAGGGCCTGGGCTGCGTTAACGAATCTCTGATTCATTCAGAGATTCCTCAATCTTTTTGATGGCGCGCGGCGAGGCGACGGAGAGTAAAATGCAGAATATGCGACTACTGCGACTTTTTACACCACAAAACACCCAGACGCCCCCCATGAAAGCCCCCAATCTGACCGCTGTCCTGCCTTTGTTAGTCCTGCTTGCCGCCGCGGCGCCGCCACTTCCAGCCCAATCCGACAATGCCGATCCGGTCAGGACGGCGATTACCTCGCTTGTCCCGAATGCCAGCCAGATCGCGATTGCCGACAGTCCGGTCCAGGGCATGAAGCAGGTCACGATCGATGCCCAGGTGGTTTACGTTTCGAACGACGGGCGCTATTTGCTGCAAGGCAAGATGTTCGACCTCGAAACCCGCACCGACCTGACAGAAGACGCCCTGGCCGTACAGCGCCGCGCGATCCTCGACACCTATCCGGCCGAAAAGCAGATCGCTTTTCTGCCCAAAGGCGAAAAAAAATACGATATCACAGTCTTTACCGATATCGATTGCGGCTATTGTCGCCGGCTCCACAGCCAGATCGATGAATACAACGCCCTGGGGATCGGGGTGCACTACATGTTCTTCCCGCGCTCCGGGCCCGATACCCCATCGTTCAGCAAAGCAATCGCAGTGTGGTGCGCCGACGACCGGCAGGCGGCGTTGACGACCGCCAAACAGGGGATCGACCCGTCACCGGCCGAGTGCGCCAACCCGGTCGCTGAGCAATACGAGATCGGCAACCGGATCGGCATGACCGGTACCCCCGCAATCGTTCTTGCCAATGGCATTATGATCCGCGGTTATATGCCGCCGGAGCAGCTTGCCCAACACCTTCAGACGCAGAAAAACCTCGCGGCCCGCTGAACCAAACCATCCGGTGGCTCACGACCTGGGCCGGCGGGCTGCTAAGGAAACTCTGATTAAGTCAGAGTTTCCGCAAGCCAGGGATGGCTTGCCCGCGAATCAAGCACTTAAGTGCTTGATTCAGCGAAGCAAAGTCCGGACATGTGCCGGACTTTGCGTGGTCTGATAAGTCCAGGATGGGCTTATTCAGACCATCCCTAACAGGTTGTTGAAAAACGCCATCCTGGCGTTTTTCAACGTCGCTTGCGAAAGGCGCGACTTTCGCTGCGCTCCCGAAATCAGCCACTAAGGAGCGCCTGATTTCGTCGGGCCATCCGTGGCCCGGATTAGCAGGCTGTTTTTCAACAGCCTGCTAAGTCCTAGCAGATCAATTCACCCAAGCGGGGCGTGGAAAGTGGCGCGGATTTTCTTCAGCGCGCTGCTTTCGAGCTGGCGGATGCGTTCGGCCGAGACCTGGTATTCGTCGGCGAGTTGCTGCAGTGTGACTTTGCCATCGCCCAGCCAGCGGCGACGGATGATGTCGCGGCTGCGCCGATCGAGCGTGTCGATGCTGCTTTCCAGCCGGCGGTGGTGGTATTGCTGCTCGTCTTCCTCTTCGACGGCGCGCGACGGATCGGCGTGCTGGTCGACGAGATAGGCAGCCGGTGTCGTCCACGACTCTTCTTCGTCGCCGTCCGGCGGCAGGTCGAAGGCGATGTCCTGGCCGCTGAGCCGCGATTCCATTTCCAGCACCGTCTCGGGTTTGACGCCGAGCGTTGCGGCGACGGTGTTGACTTCGTCCTGATTCAGCCAGCCCAGGCGTTTTTTGGACTTGCGCAGATTGAAAAACAACTTGCGCTGTGCCTTGGTGGTGGCGATTTTGACGATCCGCCAGTTGCGCAGGATGAATTCGTGCATCTCGGCGCGGATCCAGTGGACCGCGAACGACACCAGGCGTACGCCCTGCTCGGGATCGAAGCGCTTGACGGCTTTCATCAAGCCGATATTGCCTTCCTGGATCAGGTCGCCGAGCGGCAGGCCGTAGCCGCTGTAACCGCGGGCCACGTGGACCACGAAACGCAGGTGGCTGAGGATCAGTTGCTGGGCCGCACCGAGGTCGTTGTCGTCGCGATAACGGCGCGCCAGGCTCTGTTCTTCATCCACCGTCAGGATCGGGAAACGGTTGACCTCCTGGATGTAGGCATCCAGGCTGCCGACGCCGGCCGGCACCGGCAGGCCGGCGCGCAAGGCCAAAGCACCGGCATTGGAGGGCTGGTGTTTCAACAGATTCTGCATGGTGCAATTATAACAAGAGGGGAGTAGTCCTGTGCTCCGTTCGACAGTACGGCAAGCCGTCGAGTTCCGGAGAGCCGGGTGTATCCATAACCGCTCTACCGGGAGAGCGAAACCGGTGGGCCGGAACGGCAGCGGGATGTGCGGCTATTGCATGCGGTGTAGGTGCCGGCCGACCGCCAGCCACGAACCGAGCCAGCCGAGCAGCCCGGCGCTGGCCATCAGCAGCAGAATCGGCACGGTCCCCGGGGTGGTCAATTGCCAGTGGCTGCCATAACTCAAGGCCAGCGCCCCGACACCCGCCTGCAGCCAGCCGAGCGCCGCGAGGAGCAGCAGCCAGGCGATGACGGCACCGAGTACGCCGTAGATCAGGCCGGTGTACAAAAACGGCCGGCGGATAAAACCGGGTGTGGCGCCGGCCAGCGACAGGACTTCGATCTCGGCCGCGCGGGATTGCACTTCGACGCGGACGGTATGGGCCACGACCAGCAAGAGCCCGAGGCCGAAGGCCACCGCGATCAGTTGCAGCAGGCGGCCGGCGAGCGCCAGCAGGCGGTCGAGGCGGCGCAGCCAGGCGGTGTCGGCGGCGGCGAAATCGACTGCCGGCAGTGTTTCCAGACGCCGGACCAGCGCTTCGATGCTGGCCGCCGGCACCGCCGGTTCGGCGACCAGCACGTAAGGCAGCGGGTTGGCCGGCAGGGCGTCGAGCGCGGCGTCGAAACCGGCGGCCCGGCGGAACTCGGTCAGTGCCTCCTCGGGCGTGATGAGGCGGATCTTGGCGATTTCGGACCAGGACGAGAGTTCCTTTTGCAGCCGGCCGGCAGCCGCGCTGCCGGTGCCGTCTTTCATGAAGATGGTGATCGCTTCGAGCCCCTGCCAGCCGCTACCCAGCCGTTCGAGGTTGGTCAGCAGCGTGTGCAGAGTCAGCGGCAGCGCCAGCGCCAGGCCGAGCAGGGTGACGGTGAGCAGGGTCGCCGCCGGTTGGCGGAGCAGTGCCCCGCTGCTCGACAGCAGGCCGTAGCCGTGCTGGCGCAACCAGGCGCGCAGCGCCGCGGTCAAACGCGGGCGGTCAAACTCGCGGCGGAATATCATCGTCAAGCCGGCCCTGGTCGAGGACCAGCACGCGGCGCCCGAGTTCACGCACCAGATGCAGATCGTGGGTCGCGATGATCAGCGTCGCTCCGAGTTCGTTCAGGGTCAAAAACAACTTCATGATCTCGGCCGACAGCGCCGGGTCGAGGTTGCCGGTCGGTTCGTCGGCGAGGATCAGTTGCGGCCGGTGGACGATCGCCCGGGCGATGCCGACACGTTGCTGCTCGCCGGTGGACAGGGCGAGGGGCGCGGCGTGCTCCTTGTGCAACAGTCCCACCTTGTCGAGCGCGGCGCGCACGCGGCGGGTGATTTCGGCATACGGCATGCCGGCGATGATCAGCGGCAGAGCGACATTGTCGAATACCCGCTTGCCGGGCAGCAGGCGGTGGTCCTGGAAGATGACACCGATGCGGCGCCTGAGGTAGGGGACTTCGCGGCGCGGCAGGCGGGTGATATTGCGCTGCTCGAACAGCAGGTGGCCGCGCGTCGGCCGTTCCTGGAGCGTAATCAGCTTGAGCAGCGTACTCTTGCCGGCACCCGAGTGACCGGTGAGAAACACCATCTCGCCCTGGGCGATCGTGCAGTCGATCCCGTCGAGTGCCCGACCGCCATGCGGGTACCGCTTGCCGATTTGAGCGAAGTGCAACATCGCCGGCGATTGTCGCATGATCACCCAACCAGTAGATTGAGATCGAGAATCGGCAGCATGATGGCCAGGACGATGAACAGAACCAGTGCGCCGACGGCGATGATCAGCGCCGGTTGCAGCACGCCGCTGATCACACCGAGGGCGCTGGCCAGTTGCCGTTCGTGGATGCCGGCCGCCTGGTCAAGCAGGGCGGCGAGTTCGCCGCTCCGTTCGCCGCTGGCGATCAGGCGCAAGGTCACCGGTGGCAGGAGGCCGCTTTGCGCCAGGGCGCGGTGCAGCGATTGTCCTTCGCTGACGTGACGCGCGGCGGTGAGCAGCGCGTCGCGGAAGACCAGGGTCGTCACCACCCGGGAGGTGGCGCGCAACGCTTCGACCAGCGGCACGGCGCTGGCCAGCAGCATGGCCAGCGTGCCGGCGACGTGCGCCGTTTCCTGGGCGCGCAGCAACATGCCGATCAGTGGTGTGCGCAATAAAAACTTCTGCCACGGACGGCGATATTGTTCCTGCTGTAACAGGCGATGCGCGGCCAGCGCGAGCGCCGCCAGGAGCAGTACCAGCCCGATGCCGTAATGGCGCAAAAAATCGCTGGTGCCGATCAGGATCCGGGTGGCTAGCGGCAAGGCTTGGTCGAGCCGGGTGAAAACTTCCACGACGCGCGGTACGACATAGGTGACAAGTCCCCCGACCACGGCGAGGGCGACGACGACCAACAGCACCGGGTATAGCAGCGCCATGCCGACGTCGCGGCCGAGGCTTTCGCGTGCTTCGAGATGGGCGGCGAGACGGTCGAGCACGCGCTCCAGTTTGCCGGAGCGTTCGCCGGCGGCGACCGCCGCGGTATACATCGGCGGAAAATATCGGGGCTCGGCGGCGAGCGCCGCGGCCAGGCTCTGACCTTCGGCGAGGCGGGCGCGCAGCGTCCCCAATACCCGGCTTTCCTTGGCACTGCCTTCGGCGGCGACCGCAGCCAGTGCTTCCACCAGCGGCAGCCCGGCACGCAGCAGGCTGGACAGTTGCCGGGTCAGCAGGGCGATTTCGCGCCGCGAAAAACCGGGCCGGGTAAAGCGGCTTTGCCGGCCGGCGGTTTCGCCGACGGCTTTGACGCTGAGCGGAACCAGCCCGGCGTCGCGCAGGTTCTGCCGCACTTGTCGCGGGCTGTCGCCTTGACGGATGCCACGTTCAGTGCGGCCGGTGGCGGTCAGCGCCCGGTATTCGTAAGCGCCCATCAGTCTTTTGTCTGCACCTGGGTCGCTTCGAGGCCGGCCAGTGTCTGAGACGGATGGCCGAGCACTGTTGCGGCGGCGTGTGCTACTTCCGGCGGAGCGAGCGGGCCGTGACCGGAGGCGAGACGTTCGAGGAACCGTTCGAAGTCGGCATCGCCGAGTTCGCGGTGCAGGGCGGCGAAAAGCGTTGCGGCGCGGGCGGTGACGGCCCCTGTGGCCCGTTCGACGTCAAGACGTTCCGCCTTGGCGCCCCAGCGGGCCAGCGCTTGCACGCTGTGCTCGAAACGCCGTTCGGTAATCCCCCCGCTCGTCCGCAACAGGTCGAGCCCGACATATTCGGCCAACCCTTCGACGATCCAGTCGGCGCTCGGCGCAGCGCTCCGTCCGAGCGCGATGTGCACCAGTTCATGGAGCAGCACCGAGGTACCGTTTTCGCTGATCAGCGGCAGTTCGGCATTGATGAACAACGATGCAGGCCCGGACAGGCCGCCATACCACATTTTTTCGTCCGCGCCGACGACCAGCAGCCGTTCCGGAAAACCCCCGAATTTCTCGCTCAGCATCGGCAGATGGTAGCCCAGCATGGCGATCAGATCCATGCGCCGCAAGCCGTGGTCCCGCGGGCCGGCGACGGTGACCTGGACCGCGCCGAGCCGTTCGCGCCGGACACCCAGTTCGCCGGCGGTCATCCAGCCGGTCGGGCGGTCGAAACGGCGGCGCGGGTTGTCGATCTGGATGCGCCCGTTCGCCGCTGCCTGCCTGTAGCGCGTCACGACGCTCCACGCCTGGGGCAGCACGAAACGCAGCGTCGTTATCGACCGCGCCCCCTTGGCGGTGACGGTCCGCGCCGCGGGCACCAGGTCATCGCCGCGAAATACCGCCCAGTCGGTCGTGAGGCGTGAGGTATAGCGCCCGTTTCCGGCCGTCTGGTTCAGTTGGGCGCAGTAACGCAGCCGCCCGCCGCCCGCTGGCACGTTCCAGGTTACCCATTGCCCGTCGAGCGTCAGGCCGTCGCCGGCCAGCGCCGCGAAACGGGCGTCGATCGGCCAACGGAGGCGGCGCAATGAGCGCGCCGTTTGTTTGACTCGCAAGCTCACCGCCACACAGCCTTGGACGGTTTGCGGGGCGCTGAAATCGACCGTGATGTCGAAGCGGTAATCATCCGCCGCCAGCGCGCTGCCGGCCGCGAGCCCGCTGCCGGCCAGAACGATCCCCAGCCACAACCAGCCGGGGTTAGAACGACGGAGCGCTTTCATGTTTCCGACGGGCCAGGGTTTCAAGATGGGTGGCATCGAACGGCCAGTCCAGTTCCGTATCGCCGGTGGCGAGAACCGGAATCCGCCGGCGGTAGCGGCGCAGCAGTTCAAGCGAGCCGGTGATCTCGACGATCCGCACCCGGCGCAGCAAACGCCGGCGGCGCAGCAAGGCTTGTGCCTCATCGCACAGGTGACATTCGGGGGCGGTGTACAACACCCAATCGGGCTTAACCTGCCGCCGCAAGAAAGGCCAAAAGCGCATCACGCCGCACCTATGCGGCGGGTGAAGCCGGCCGCGGCGAGCAGAACGGCGATCAAGACCCCCAGCGCCGTGCGGCCGGTCAACACGGGCACCGCGAGCGGTGCGGGCAGTGGCGGCGAGGGATTGGCGGTGAGGGTCGCGCGCAATAGAAAATTCTGCTCGCTGACAAAAATGAACGGCAGACCACGGTCGGTGATGTAGCTCCGGCCGGCGGGTTCCGAACTCTGATCGGTTTCCATGTTGAAATCCTCGCCGCTGTGTGGCGGGTAGCCTTGATTCATCAGCCAGAAATCGCCGTCGATCACAACCGGTTCTTGAAAGTCGGCGCTGAACCAGCCCTGCCCGTCGCCGGTCAGCATCGTCGTATGGGCCAGCGGCCGGTCGAGAGCGGGCAGGCCGTTCAGGTCGGGATAGACGAACACTTCGTTCGGCCACGGCCCGCCGACAGCGCTGAAATCGAAAAAATTGCCGGCGCAAAAACCGGTCATGATCATCTGTTCAGGCGCGATGCCGAAATCGGCCAGTTCGTATTTGACGGCGAACAGGTGATCGGGTTCGCCGGCATGTCCGCCGCCGGAAAAAAACAGAGCATCTTCCGGGACGCCGTCATCGTAAAAATGCGTGCCGCAACCGGCATCGGCGGCGGTGGCGGTGTGCAGCGTGGCGCAGAAAAACAACACGGCGGTCGATGGGTGAAGAGGTGGCACGGCCGGTCAGATCAGGATTTTAAGTATTGCAGTGCGAGGGCTTCGAGCTGGCTGCGTTCCGGCTCCTTGAGCAGCGGCACGAACAGACTGAGCACCTGCCAGACGGCGAGCGGTGGGCCGTGTCCGGCGAGCGGCGCCAGCAACTCGGCGAACGACAACCAGCAAGTCGTGATCAGCAGGACATTACGGATCAGTGCCGCCTGTTCGGCGGGGTTGGCCTGCAGGATACCGGCTTGGCTGAGGCTGTCGGTCAGACTGCGGATGCTCACCGCCTGCAACTCGAGCAGGGCCTTGAAGCGTTTGTTGAGTTTGCGGTTGCGGGCCGTGACGTCGCTGAAGTCGCGGTACAAAAAACGGTGTGCCCCGATCAGTTCGAACAGGTGGTGCAGGTAAAACCAGGTGTCCTCGGGGTCGAGCCCGGGTGTGCCGTGGACGGCGAGCAGCTCGTTCATCGCCGTTTCATGGCGCGCGAACAGGGCTTCGACGATGTCGCCCTTGTGGCGGAAATGGTAGTACAGATTCCCCGGGCTGATTTCGAGTTCGAGGGCGATCAGATTGGTGCTGACCCGCCCCTCGCCGTGTTCGTTGAACAAGGCGAGTGCGGTATCGAGGATCGCTTCACGGGTGTTGCGCCGGGACATTGGCAGAGCCCGGAATCACCCGCCGCTCAGCCGTTCGACCAGTTTGATGTAACGCTCCATCGCCTCATCCCGGCCGAGGCCTTTGAGCTTTTCCCATGCCTCGAATTTGGCGGCGGCGGCGAAATCGAACATCCCCGGCCGCGGGCCGCTGGCATCACCAACGGTCGCCTGCTTGTAGTGTGCGTAGAGCCTGAGCAACATATCGTTGTCGGGCCGCTCGGGCAGGGTCTTGACCGCTGCCAGCGCCGCCTCGAAGCGGCTTTTGAGATCGTCGTTCATGGCTTTTGTCTCCCGGTTCGCCTGCGGTATGATGCCATAATGCCGGCCGTGGGCCGGGTGGTCCTTTGGCTTTGCGGTAGAGATTGACGGCGGCGGAGAGAGAAAATGAGCTATTTCGTTACCGGCGGCACCGGCTTTATCGGCCGCCACCTGATCGCGGAACTGGCAGCCCGGCGCAAGGGGGAAATTCATGTTCTTGTGCGCCGCGGTTCGCGGGCGAAATTCAATGCACTGAAAGCCGGGCTCGGCGAAGCCGGCAAGCGCCTGGTCGCGGTGCCGGGTGACCTGAACCGCCCGCTGTGCGGCCTCAGCCCGGCCGAACGCGCCAAGCTGAAAGGCAAAATCCGGCATTTCTTTCACCTTGCCGCAATCTACGATCTGGCCGCCGGTGCCGAAGAACAGGAGGCGACCAATATCGAGGGCACGCGCCACGCCGTGCAACTGGCGGCCGCGCTCGGCGCCGGCTGCTTCCATCACACCAGTTCGATCGCTGCCGCCGGGTTGTACAGCGGCGTTTTCCGCGAGGACATGTTCGACGAGGCCGAATACCTGAACCACCCCTATTTCCGGACCAAGCACGAGTCCGAAGGCGTCGTCCGCCGCGAGTGCACGATCCCGTGGCGGGTGTACCGCCCGGCGATCGTCGTCGGCCACTCGCAAACCGGCGAGATCGACAAAATCGACGGTCCTTATTACTTTTTCAAGATGATTCAGAAAACCCGTCGCCTGCTGCCGCCGTGGATGCCGATGATCGGCATCGAGGGCGGCCGGATCAATCTGGTGCCGGTCGATTACGTCGTCCGGGCGATGGACTATATCGGGCACAAACCGGGGCTCGATGGTAAATGTTTCCATCTCGTCGATCCGAAGCCGCGGCGCATCGGCGAAATCCTGAACCTGTTCGCTAACGCCGGGCACGCGCCGCAGGTGACGATGCGCATCGACGCCCGCTTGTTCAAGTTCATTCCGTCGGCGCTCAAACAGGCGCTGGCGATGCTCCCCCCGGTCCGGCGCGTGACGCAGCATCTTTTGCGCGAACTCGGATTGCCGCGCGACCTGTTGGGCCTGATCAATTATCCGACCCGCTTCGACGCGCGTGAAACCGACAGTGCGCTTAAGGGCAGTGGCATCGCGGTGCCCGATATCGAAGACTATGCCTGGGTGCTGTGGGATTACTGGGAACGCCGCCTCGACCCCGAACTGTTCATCGACCGCTCGTTGGCCGGCCATGTCAAAGGCCGGAAGATTCTGATCACCGGCGGCTCGTCCGGGATCGGCAAGGCGACCGCCGAAATGCTCGCCCAGGCCGGCGCCGAGGTTCTCATCGTCGCCCGCGGCGCGGCAGAATTGCAGGCGACACAAAACGAGATCAAGGCCGCCGGCGGCATCGCCCACGCTTTTTGCGCCGATCTCGCCGAGGCGGACGACTGCGACCGCTTGGTCAAGGCGGTGCTCAAAGAGCACGGCTGCCCGGATATTCTGATCAACAACGCCGGGCGCTCGATCCGCCGCTCATTGTCATTGTCATACGATCGGTTCCACGATTTCACGCGCACCATGCAGCTCAATTATTTCGGGGCGCTCAAATTGATCCTCGGCTTTCTGCCGCACATGGAGCAGCGCCGTTCGGGGCAGGTGATCAACATCTCGTCGATCGGTGTGTTGAGCAACGCGCCGCGTTTTTCGGCTTACGTCGCCTCGAAGGCGGCGCTCGATGCCTTCGCGCGCTGCGCCGCCGCCGAATTCAGCGATACCGGTGTGGCCTTCACGACCATCAACATGCCGCTGGTCCGCACCCCGATGATCGCGCCGACCAAGATCTACGAAAACGTCCCAACGATCGGCCCGGAAGAAGCGGCCGATCTGGTCAAGAACGCGATCATCTACCGCCCGCAGCGGATCGCCACCCGCCTCGGCATTTTCGCCCAGGTGCTGCACCTTTTGATGCCCAAGGTTTCGGAGATCGTCATGAACTCGGCCTTCCGGCTGTTCCCCGATTCGGCCGCCGCCAAAGGCATGCGCGGCCGCGACGAGGCGGCGTCGCAGGAGCAGATCGCCTTCGCCTCGCTGATGCGCGGTATCCATTGGTAAGTCAGACGACATAGGTTAAGTCCCCGTTCAGCCGCCGGGCGTACAATAACGGGCGATGATGAACACTGGATGTCTTGATCGCGGGAACACCGCCGCCGCCCTGCCGGCCGCCGCGCAACGGCGCCGCCGTCGGCAGAGGCTGTGGCGTCTGTTGCCGGCCGTGGTTCTGGCTTTGTCGTTGGCGCTGCCGGCGCTGGCCATCGACCTGCGCAGCGCCGCCCGGCAGGCCGCGGCGCAATACCACGGGAAAGTGATCTCGGCCGAAACGGTCGTCAAAAACGGCCGCAAAATCCACGTCATCCGGGTGCTGACCGAGGACGGCAAGGTCAAGACCGTCCGCATACCGGCCGACGATTAAGGTGCGCCTGCTGCTCGTCGAAGATGACGACCGCCTGGCGGCGCTGACCAGCGCCCGGTTGCGCGAGGCGGGCTACGCCGTCGATCGTGCCGCCAACGGCGAGGAAGGGCTGTTCATGGCGCGCGAATACCCGGTCGATCTGGCGATCGTCGATCTCGGCCTGCCACGCCTCGACGGCAAAGAGCTGATCGCCAAACTGCGGGCAACCGGTTCGACGCTGCCGGTCATCGTCCTGACCGCCCGCGACCAATGGCAGGACAAGGTCGCCGGGCTCGAAGCCGGGGCCGACGATTACCTCACCAAGCCGTTTCACACCCCGGAACTGATCGCCCGCGTCCAGGCGCTGCTCAGGCGCAGCGCCGGGCACGCCGCGGCGGAAATTGCCCACGGCCCGCTCGGCCTCAACCTCAGTTCGCAAACCGTGGTGCTCGATGGCCAGCCGCTGGAGTTGACCGCCTACGAATACAAGCTGCTCGCTTACCTTTTGCACCACCGCGGCGAGGTGTTGAGCAAACAAGTGCTGAACGAACATTTATACGACGAGGATACCGACCCCGATTCCAATGTGCTCGAGGTGCTGATCGGCCGGCTGCGCCGCAAGATCGACCCGGAGAGCGAATGGAATCCGATCGAGACGCTGCGCGGCCGCGGTTATCGCCTGCGCGCCGAAGCTTGACCCAATAGTTGCATAAATTTTGCTCGTTTTGATCAAATTCACTATAAAATCATATAGTTATGATGCTATTAGCCGGAAAAACGAATTCACATAAGGTGACGCGCCCGGTTTCTCGCCCAAGCTGGCGGCACATCTTGTCCGCTTCC
>DAITQM010000018.1:0-63108 GCA_036832975.1 Pseudomonadota bacterium
TCGTCAAATTTCAGAATGTTCGATACAGGATTTGATTAAGTTAGCGCCTATGCCCACACCCTCCCCCGCAAGCGGGGGAGCACGCCCCCACCCACACCCTCCCCCGCAAGCGGGGGAGGGCCGGGGTGGGGGCATGGTACCGCTGCGCGAACTGCTTGACGAATTTACTAGCAGGTTGTTGAAAAACGCCATCCTGGCGTTTTTCAACGTCGCTTGCGAAAGGCGCGACTTTCGCTGCGCTCCCGAAATCAGCCGCTAAGGAGCGCCTGATTTCGCCGGACCATCCGTGGCCCGGATTAGCAGGCTGTTTTTCAACAGCCTGCTAGGGAAACCAATTCGCGACCCGGAGCTTCGGGATATGCTCGAAATGCTTGACGTTGCCAGTAACCAGCGTGCAGCGATGAACCAACGCGGTCGCGGCAATCAGCGGATCGACCGCGCCGCACGGCCGCCCTTCACGGCGTAAATTCGCGGCGATGTCGCCGGCCAACAAACTCACTTCCGCGGTAACCCCGAGCCAGGTGGCCAGCGGCAGCATGTCGCTGGCAATCCGGCGCGATAAGCGGCTACCGTCGCCGCGAAGACCGGCGCCGAGGCGCATTTCATTGCGCGTCCACTCCGAGGCGAAGCGTTGTTCCGGCGGCGTGTCGAGCACGCGCGCGACCACCACGGCCACACCTTTCGGCTTGATGATTTCGCTAAGCACATTGGTGTCGAAAAGAAACACCTTCAATGATCCGCAAACGGATCCCGAATCGGCTCGCTCCGGCTTTCTTCGCGGATGCGTTCCAGCGCCAGGAAAAACTCGGGGTCATCAATGCCGTCCGGATTGGTCACTGTGCCGTCCGGATGAAATACCAGCCGCGCGCGCAACGCCCGGGCAGGGTCCGCCTGTTCCAATTCCGGCTGCTCCAGGCCGCGAGCAATCAGTTCCGCCACCACGTCTTTGAGCTTGCGATCGGTTTGAGCGGCACGAACCTTGACCCGGCGCATCAGCGGGTCGGGCAATTCGAGAGTCGTCTTCATAGCCATATCTCCATAAATATGGATTTATGGAATAAGATCACAATATCCGGAAATGGGGGCGATTCAGGCGTTGTGCCCAGCGCATCGGTACAGGATTTTCAGGGTGTAGCCGATGTCGTCGCGTGTTGGTTGCTGGTTAAACCCATTTCAGGGCGTAGGCGGTAGCCAAAGCGATTCGTGTCCTTTCGCGGGTGGTCGTTCCGACCGGGCGCGGTGCGTTCAAGGAAATCCAGTGCATCACATTGCGATACACCACCCACTTTCCGTCCCGTTTCTTGAGAAAGTAGGTGTTCCCCGAGGAGCTCAAGCCGGCCTCGTAGTAGCCACCATCCACTTCGACCTCCGTTTCGGATATCCAGCGAATCTCACCCACATTGAAGATCAGGCCACTTTCCCCCGTCTTCTTGTCCTGGACCCCAACGTCTATTGATGAGCTTGACTCCGACCTTCGGGCAACGCGGGGATTGTGGTCCGCAAACCGCTTCATGAAGGCGTCGCTCGGATCCTCCGGTCGTTTGGCCTCGGTATTGACGACCGAGAGAAAGTAGACCTCCGCATTCTGCTGCAGTCCCGAGGCATTGTGTTCGAACAGGTAGCGGAACGTCGCCTCCCGGATATCATCGACCTCGGCGGCTCGATCCGCCGCGCTGCAAACGGCGGCGACACAGCAGATCCACATGGCTGTCAGTAATCGCTTCATAAATCTCCAACCCAACGCTAAGCCGAAGCCACGATGTTCGTGTATAAGAACTATAACCGCCCCATTTGCCAAATTCCAGCAGTAGCTGGAGCCACGCCAGCCGGGCGTTTGGCCTCGCGAAACTCCACAGCCACAGGGCCAGGCGACCCCTCTTGCAGCTCTCGCTATTTAAAATTATCATATCTGATAATAGGTCTGAGTTTGCCTTATGCCACGATCCAAATTGCCGGCCCCGAATACTGATGCGGAGCTCGACAAGGTCCTTCGTTCCGCAAGCCAGCTTCAGCGCGTGCTTGAAGGCGCGTTGGCACAAATGGTCGGAGATCGTGCGAGTCTGTCGTGAACTCGCCGATCGGATGGTGGAAAGTGCATGAGCCTGCAATTCCGCAACCTCGATATCGGCCCCGAGCAACCGGTCTCGGAATGGCCAGGCGAGGCCGTGCTGGCCGCACTTGAACGCGGCTCTCTGCAGCACTGGCGGCGGCTCGTTTCCGAAATCCGCGAACACCCGTGGGGTTCAGTCGCGCGCAAGGTCGAACAGGCGCTTGAAGTGTCGCAGCCATACGGTGTGACCGGCCTGATGCGACGGGCGATCGAGCACGCACGCGCGCGAGCTGTGCTGCGCGAGCGAGACGAGGTGGCCGCGATGGTTCGCCGGTTGGTAGAGAATTCCGGCCTCAACCAGTGCGAATTCGCCGAGCGCGTCGGAACCTCGCCCAGCCGACTGTCTACTTACCTCACGGGCAAGGTCACGCCCTCGGCGGCGCTGATGCTGCGAATGCAAAGGCTTGTCGAGTCAGCTTCCCGCTGAGGAGCCGAGCCCGCGGCCACCGGCAGCGGCACGGGCGAACTTTTCACCGCCACAAGAGCCACGGCGATTTCCCCTCTCAATCAGCAGAGAAATACCAAACGCGAAGGATCCGGCCGTCGGCGATTTTGTAGACCGACAGCGCCGTCTGGGAACGCGCTTGCCCGGAGGATTCCCAGTGTGCCCGCTCGCGCACGCTCACCCGGTTGCCCGAAACCATCATGTCCTCGATGATCGAGCGGGTCGAAGGTATCGCCTCGAAATAGCTGCGCATGGCTTCGGCCAAAGCATCGGCGCCATCGGTCTCGACGCGAATCCGGTCGCCGTCGATGGTCAACCACTGGACGTCGGGATGCGTCAGTTCGAGCATGGCCTCGATATTGTGATCGTTGTAAGCGGCGATGTAGCGTTCGACCACCTCGTCGGGGGACTGACCAAAAGCATTCGCAGCGGCCAGTAGCAGCCAGCCGATCAGCAAGTATTGAAACTTTTTCATGCCCCATTTTCTCCAGCATTCAGGTAAGCCGGCGGCTCAGCGGCGCGACATTCATCGTACCGGGATCGCGCAGGTCGGCGTATAAACCCGAGAATTCCGGGAATCTATGCAACTATTGGGTACTAGTAAGCACCGCCTTTCAGCCATTGGCTGTCAACAGATGCCGCGTCAGCGTGGCGGTCGCCGCGCCGATGCTGCCGCGGTGGATGATCTCGAAACCGTGCGTGTTCTGTGTGGAAATACACAGCGCCCCCGCGCGACAGGCATGACCGGCGGACCCGATGGCGGTGGCGTCCGAGGCGAAGTTCTCGAACAACGCCAGTTGCGGCCGGTAGCCTTCCGCTTCGGCGGCCCGTTTCAACTCGTCGGCCAGACTCCGCGTATAGAAGCCCCGCATATCGCCGTAGAGCACGATCGGCTGTTCGCACAGCTTCGTATCGTACTCGGCGGCAACCGGACCCACCTCCAATGCGATCACATCCTCCCCCGGCAAGTTCTTCGCCGCGTACAGCGCGCCTTCGCAAGTGACTTCCTCTTTTACCGTGCAGGTCATGTAGACATCGCGCTTGAGTTGGTCTTTCTTCTCCGCAATGCGTTTCATCGTCTCCAAACCCACGACCAGCAAAGCCCTGTCATCCATGAAATGCCCGGCGATGCAGTCGTGGAAATCGAACAGCCGGCGCATGTATTGCCCGACCACCACCCGAGTTCCCGCATGCACGCCCTTGGCGGCCAGTTCCTCGTTGGTCAGCCGCGTGGCGATGAAGACGTCCTCCCAGTCCAGGCGGTCGGGCTCCTGTCGATTGAGATGCGCCGTTTCCTTGGTCACATGCAGCGATCCGATGCAGAGAATTCCGGGAAGCACGCCCTTGTCGGCGATGATATCCACGGGGATCTGCCCGAAGCTGAGCGGCAGCAGGCCGCCGAGCTTGATCACCCGCAATTGGCCCTCGCCGTAGACGCGTTTCACGATCAGGGCGATCTCGTCCATGTGGGCCATGATCCGCACGGCTTTTTTTGAAGCCTCGTTGCGCTCGGCGCCTTCGGCCTTGATGAGCCCGATGACGTTGCCGAGACCGTCCCGCCAGGTCTCATCGCAACTCGTTCGCAGCTCCCGTTCGCAGACCTCGGCGACTTCCTCCTCGATGCCCGCGGGGCCGCGGGTACAGATCAACTCTTGAAGTAAATCCCGTTGTTGTTCCGTCAGATCGGTTTGGGGCATTTTTTCTCCCATTGCGGTAGATTTTTGGTAATCCATCGAGATTCTATCGTACGCCGACCACCGTTCCCGTACCACATGTCCTTCCGGCACGAACCGGAGGATGGCTTCCCGGACTTCTTGCGCATTTGATGGGCTTACTCCGATATAACCGAATACGCCTGCCGGTGAACGTCGCGCACGGCACGGCCGGAAGGGTCGGCCAGCGTCGCAAACGCCGGATCCCAGGCCATGGCCGCCGGTGTACTGCACGCGACGCTCGGACCGCCGGCGACGGTCGCGGCGGCCGAAGCGCCTGGAAAGTGCTTTGCGAACAGCGCCCGATAGAGATACGCTTCGCGCGTGGCCGGCGGATTCACTGGGAAGCGCCGGGCGGCATCGGCCATTTGCCGCTCACTGACCTGAGCGGCAGCGTATTCCTTCAAGGCGTCGATCCAACCGTAGCCCACGCCGTCTGAAAACTGTTCTTTTTGCCGCCACAAAACGGCTTCAGGCAAATAACCATTGAACGCCACCCGCAAGACCTGCTTTTCGAGACGCCCGCCGCCGGCCATCTTGTGCGCCGGATCGATGTGCATCGCGGTTTCGAGAAATTCCAGATCGAGAAACGGGACGCGCGCTTCGATGCCCCAGGCGGCCATCGCCTTGTTGGCGCGCCGGCAATCATAAAGGTGCAGCAACTCCATTTTGCGCACCGTTTCGGCATGGAACGCCGCGGCGTCAGGCGCTTTGTGAAAATAAAGATAACCGCCGAAAATCTCGTCGGCGCCCTCGCCTGAGAGCACCATCTTGATGCCCATCGCCTTGATCCGGCGGGCGAGCAGGAACATCGGCGTCGAGGCCCGAACCGTGGTCACGTCATAGCTCTCGATATGGCGGATCACTTCGCTCAGGGCGTCGAGCCCCTCTTCGATCAGATAGGTAAAACCGTGATGTACGGTGCCGATCGCCTCGGCGGCGAGCGCCGCGGCCGCCAGATCCGGCGAACCGTCAAGGCCGATGGCGAACGAATGCAGCCGCGGCCACCAGGCCGCTTCGCGATCGCCGCTGTCCACCCGCAGGGCGGCGTGGCGCGCGGCGATCGCCGCGATCAGGGACGAATCGAGGCCGCCGGAGAGCAGGACGCCGTAGGGCACATCGCCCATCATCTGTCGTTTGACGGCCGCTTCCAGCGCCTTTCGCAACACGGCCGGCTCGGCGCTCGCCGTGCAGGCTTCGCACGCGGTCCAGGCCGGCCGGTAAAAACGCCGCAGTTCGCCGTCACGGCTGTCCAGGTAATGGCCCGGCGGAAACACCTCGACGGTTTCGCAAGCATCGTGAATGGCCTTCATCTCGGAGGCCACCAGCAGGCGGCCGGCAGCGTCACGGCCGTAATACAAGGGGACGACGCCCAGGGGATCGCGGGCGATCAGGTAACGGTCGGCTTCGGCGTCGTAAAGCACGAAAGCATAGATCCCGTTGAGACGGACCAGCGGCAACGGCTGATCGCGCCGATACAAGGCGAGTATGACCTCGCAATCGGAATGCGTGCGATACGGATAATCGGCGGCCAGTTCGCGGCGCAGGGCGGAATGATTGTAAATCTCGCCGTTGACGCCGAGCGCCAGCCTGCCGCTTTCGCCGTACAACGGCTGGGCGCCGCTGTCGACGCCGACGATCGCCAGCCGTTCGTGGGCGATCACCGCATTGGGATAAACCGCGATGCCGCTCCAGTCCGGGCCGCGATGGCGCAGGCGGCCGGCCATCTCCAACGCCCTGCGGCGATGTTCCAGGCCGTTACCGGGCAAATCCAATAAAGCGACGATACCGCACATCGGGTTTCATTCTCCATAATCCGAGTAATCATTACCACACGACCCGAATGATCAGAGCTCTTACCATACCGAACACAAAGGCATGGCAGCCGGTGTGTAACGCGCAGATGATCCGTTACACGGTGAAAACACCATGGATTCCACTATGGTGCTTCCGCTTTTACCCGCCGGCGGCCATTGTCAATCGGGCTCATGACGCCTGCCTGGGAACGATCAAAACCCCAAGCGCAACTGAGCCTGTTCGCCGGAGGTTTCCCCCCTTGCCCTCCGGCTTTTTTTTTGCGCCGTTGAAATCGGCGGCCGTTACCCGTCTTTTTTCGCCGTCAACGAGCGGAAACGGCGCGACCGTTTGCGCACCAGGCGGTGGGCCGCGGCCGGCGACAACCAGCGGCCCAGCCGGCTTAGCCAACGGTTGATGCCGCCCGGGATCACCACCACCCGCTCCGGGTGCCGATCCAAAGCCGCGAGCGATTCGGTCACCACCGCCTCGGCGCTCATCCACACGCGGGGCGACATCTGGCGAACGATGTCGCGCGTCCCGACGACATCATGGAATTCACTGTACGTGAAACCGGGGCACAGCGCCTGGACACGGATGCCGTATTCCTCGTTTTCCAGGGCCAGCGACTCGGAAAAACGGACGAGATACGCCTTGGCTGCGGCATACAGCGTATGGCCGGCGGCGCCTGGCACGAGGCCGGCGAGCGAGGCGACGTTGATCACCGCCCCGCCGGCCAGCGACCGCATTCCGGGCAACAGGCGATAAGTCAGTTCGACCACGGTGTTGACCATCACCTGCTGGAAATCGCGATGGACTTGAAAATCGACGTCGGTCAACGTTCCGGCCACGCCGTACCCAGCGTTGTTGACCAGCATCGAGGGCACGATGCCGGCGGCCGACAACGCCGCTGCGATCCGGCCCGGGGCAGCCGGATCGGCCAGATCGGCGGCCAGAACGCGGCTGTCCACCGAGTGGCGATGCCGCATCTCCTCGGCCAGCGCCTCCAGGCGCGCGGCGCGGCGCGCGACCAGCACCAAATGCGCGCCGCGGGCGGCCAGTTGACGCGCGAATTCGGCGCCAATGCCGGCCGAAGCACCAGTGATCAATGCCCAGTTTCGTTCGTTCTGCCGGTTCATGTTCATCAACCCTTGACCCCATTCGCTGCGTGATTACAAATCCAATCGAACCGCGGGCCACCAACCAGCGCCATTCAATCCCGGATATCCGGCTCGAAAAATAACCAGCGCACGGCCGGAAACGCGGATTTGAAACGACTTTCCATGGCGTTGATCGACTCGATCATCGCCGCCGCCGAGGGCGCCGGCGACAACCGCGCCTTGACTGCGACCATCACGTCGTCGCCGAGCTGCATCGTGAGCAGATTGTAGATTTCCACGATCTCCGCCTCGTCCTGCAAATGCCGGCGCATCGCCGCCAGCACAACAGGCTCGACGCCCTGCCCGATCAACAGCGCCTTGACTTCCAGGCCGACGGCAACGGCAATCAAGACCAGCAACGCGCCGATCGCCAGCGTCCCGAGCGCATCGTAGAACGGATCGCCGGTCACGATCGTCAGGCCAATGGCAAACAATGCCAGAAGCAGGCCGGCCAACGCCGCGATATCCTCACCGACTACAACGAGCAGTTCGCTTTGCCGGCTTTCGCGAAACCAGTGCCACAGGCGGCGCCCGGCGCGCACTTTGCCCACTTCGAACAATGCGGCACGCAGCGACACCGTCTCTGCACCAATCGCGAAGAGCAGCACGCCGATCGCAATCCACGGCCGGTTCACCGTCTCGGGCGCGTGCAGCTTATGCCATCCTTCGTACAGCGAAAACATGCCGCCCATGCTGAACAACAGGATCGCCACCAGGAAGGACCAGACGTAAATCGACTTGCCGTAGCCTAGCGGGTGGTCCACATCAGGCGGCCGCCGGGCGCGCCGCAGCCCGGCGATCAGCAGCACCTGATTACCGGCGTCGGCGACCGAATGCACCGCCTCGGCCAGCATCGCCCCCGACCCGGTCACCAGCGCCGCGCCGAACTTGGCCAACGCAATCGCCAAGTTGGCGGCCAGCGCATAAACGATGGTACGCAGCGAATCGGCGCCGTGGGACATATGCGAAAATGAAAAAGACGAAACATCGTAGTCTATCCGATGTGAATCACTCTTCTCGGACCACAGCGGCATAGCCGCTACAATCGGCGACAGCCGACAGAGGAGCCCTCTTGACCCGCCATCCCGAAATTCACCACACGCACCGGATTGGCTGGCTCAGGGCGGCGGTGCTCGGGGCCAATGACGGCATTGTCTCGACGGCCAGCCTGGTGCTGGGGGTCGCGGCCTCCGGGGCCGAAAGCGGGACGATCCTGCTCGCCGGCGGCGCCGGGCTGGTGGCCGGCGCGATGTCGATGGCGGCGGGGGAATATGTCTCGGTCAGTTCACAGGCCGACACCGAACGCGCCGATCTCGACCGCGAGCGGCGCGAGCTTTTGGCCGATCCCGAATACGAGCACGCAGAATTGACCGGTATCTACGTCCACCGCGGCCTCAAACCCGAACTAGCACGCGAAGTCGCCCGCCAATTGATGGCTCACGACGCACTCGGCGCCCACGCCCGCGACGAACTGGGACTCAGCGACAAACTGGGGGCACGGCCGTTGCAAGCGGCGCTCGCCTCGGCCGCGAGTTTCACCGCCGGCGGCGCCTTGCCTCTGCTCATCGTCCTGTTTTCCGGCGCATTCGTGTTGTGGAGCGTGCCAGCCGCCTCGCTCGCCGCCCTCGCCCTGCTCGGCGCCTTGTCGGCGCAGGCCGGCGGCGCCGCGAAGCGCGTCGCCGTGGGGCGGCTGACGTTCTGGGGCGCGCTGGCGATGGCGCTGACTTTTGCGACCGGGGCAGCGTTGGGCGTCATCATATAATTTCAGATTCGCGCGTTATAATTGACCGGTATTTTCACCCCTGCCGGAAACCGCGATGCCCGCCCGCCAGAATTCCCCCGCTTTTCGTCATTGGCAACTCGAACACGACATCGACGGCGTCGCCTGGCTGACGCTCGACCGGGCCGACGAATCGGCCAATTCGCTTGGCCGCGAAGTGCTCGAAGAACTCGAAACCCTGGTCGCCGGTCTCGAACGGGATAAACCGGCCGGACTGGTGATGCTGTCGGGTAAACGGCGAAGCTTCATCGTCGGCGCCGATGTGCGCGAATTCGATCAGGTCGCCGACACGGCCAGCGCCCGACAGTACATCGAACGCGTCCATGCGTTGTTCGGGCGCATCGAGGCCCTGCCCTTCCCGACCGCCGTCGCTTTTGAAGGCTACTGTCTCGGCGGCGGTCTCGAACTGGCGCTGTGTTTCGATTTCCGGATCGCGCGCGACATCCCCGAAACGCGGATCGGTTTTCCCGAAATCAAGCTCGGCATTTTCCCCGGCTTCGGGGGCACGGCACGGACGCTGCACCGGCTCGGCGGTCTTAAAGCGTTGCCGCTGATTCTGACGGCGCGCAATGTCAGCGCCCGCCAGGCCCGCGCCCTCGGCCTGATCGATCAGGTGATCGGCCGCCATCAGGAACTGCGCTGGGCCGCCCGGCGCGCCGTCCTCAAAGGCCGGAAGCGCCGCCGCCCCGGCCTGCTCGTCCATCTCGTCAATGCCCTGCCGATCCGCCGCCTGCTCGCCAAACGAATGCGCGCCGCTACCCGCCCGCAGGCCGATCCGCGATATTACCCCGCGCCGTACGATTTGCTCGATGCTTGGGAAGCGCACGGCGGCAAGGTCAATGCACTGCTCGCCGCCGAGGCAACCGGCGTGGCGCGCTTGTTGACCGGCGACACTTCGCGCAATCTGCGCCGCGTTTTCCGGCTGATGGAATTGTTGAAAGCCGAAGGCAAGGCGGCCGATTTCAAGGCGCGGCGGGTACACGTCATCGGGGCCGGAGTGATGGGCGGCGACATCGCCGCCTGGTGCGTGCTGCAAGGACTCGAAGTGACGTTGCAGGACCGGGAAATGCAGTATGTCGAGCCGGCGCTGAAACGCGCCCGGCAGTTGTTCAAGCGCCGGCTCAAAACCCCCGAACGTATCGCCGCGGCGAGCAGCCGCCTCAGGCCGGATATCGCCGGGCACGGCGCGGCGCACGCCGACGTCGTCATCGAGGCGATTTTCGAGAACCTCGAAGCCAAACAAGCACTGTTCAAAGACCTCGAACCGAAACTCAAAAAAGGCGCCGTACTGGCCACCAACACCTCGGCACTGCCGCTCGCCGAACTGGCCAAGGTACTGACCGATCCCGGCCGTTTGATCGGCCTGCACTTTTTCAATCCGGTAGCTAAAATGCCGCTCGTCGAAGTCGTGCACGATCCCGAACTGACGCGCGACGAGGAAATCGCCAAAGGCGCGGCGGTCGTCGCCGCCATCGGCAAATTCCCGCTCCGGGTTAAAAGCAGCCCCGGCTTCCTGGTCAACCGCGTCCTCGGCGCTTACATGATGAAAGCGCTGGAATTGCACCAGGAAGGCTATGCCAAGGAAGCGCTCGACCGAGCGGCGGTCGATTTCGGCATGCCGATGGGGCCGGTCGAACTGGCCGATACCGTCGGCCTGGACGTCGGCCTCTCGGTAATCCGCACACTGCGCGGCGACGCCGCCGCAGCGCTCACCACCGAACTGCAAAAACGCGTCACGGCGGGCAAGAAGGGGAAAAAGACCGGTGAGGGCCTGTACGTTTGGAAAAAAGGCAAGCCGGTCAAGGATGCCGCCGCCGGCGCCGGTGCCGATCTCGAACAACTCGCCGCCCTGCTGCTCCAGCCTTACTTCGACGAATGCCGCGCCTGCCTGGCCGAGCGCATCGCCGCCAGCGCCGACCTGATCGACGCCGGTATGATTTTCGGCACCGGTTTTGCGCCGTTCCGCGGCGGTCCGCTGCATTATCTCGAACAAACGCATCACTGATTGCATGTCGGCCACTCACAGGTTTTAATTATGGCGCGTAAATCCACTACGACACCTTCCGCACAGCCCACAACCCCGGCCGCGGCCGGGGCGATCGCCGGCCGCCCAGTGGTCATCGTCGGCGGCGTGCGCATCCCGTTCGCCCGCTCCAACACGGTATACACCCGGGTCGGCAACCTCGATATGTTGAGCGCCGCGTTGCAGGGCACCATCGAGCGTTTCGCTCTCGACGGAGTGAAAATCGACGAAGTCATGGCCGGCGCCGTAACCTCCCACTCGCGCGACTGGAACCTGGCGCGCGAGGCGGTGCTCAGCACAACGCTCTCGCCGCTGACCCCGGCGACCACGATCCAGCAGGCCTGCGGCACCAGTCTGCAAGCTGCGTTGCTGCTCGGCGCCAAGATCGCCAGCGGCCAGATTGAATGCGCCATCGCCGCCGGCAGCGATACGACCAGCGACGCGCCGATCGTCTTCGGCCAAAAATTCGCCACCCGGCTGCTCGACCTCAACCGGGCCCGTACGTTCGGCCAGCGGCTCGCCGCTTTCAAAGGATTCCGACTCGGTGAACTCAAACCGGTCGGGCCGCAGAACGCCGAACCGCGCACTGGGTTGTCGATGGGCCAGCACTGCGAAAGGATGGCGCGCGAATGGAACATCGAACGCCGGGCGCAGGACGAACTGGCACTCGCCTCGCACCAAAATGCTCATCAGGCGTGGGAAAGCGGTTTTTTCGACGACCTCGTCGTGCCTTTCGCCGACCTGACACGCGATAACAACATTCGCGCCGACAGCACACTCGACAAGCTTGGCTCTTTGAGAACGGTATTCGACCGCGGCCCCAACGGCACCCTGACCGCGGCCAACAGCACCCCTTTAACCGACGGCGCCGCGGCAGTGCTGCTGGCCAGTGAGGAATGGGCAGCAAAACACCAACTGCCGGTGCTTGCCCGGCTGACCCACGGCCGGGTCGCGGCGGTCGATTTCGTCCACGACGAAGGGCTGCTGATGGCCCCGACCGTCGCCGTCGCCGAAATGCTTTTTGCCGCCGGCCTGACTTTGCAGGACTTCGACTTCTACGAAATCCACGAAGCGTTCGCCGCCCAAGCGCTGTGTACCCTCAAAGCCTGGAACGACGAGCGCTACTGCCGCGAACGTCTGGGCCTCGACAGCGTGCTCGGCGAAATCGACCGCGACAAACTCAACGTCAAAGGCGGCAGCGTCGCAATCGGCCACCCCTTCGCCGCCACCGGTGCCCGGATCATCTCGACACTGGCCAAACTACTCGCTAACAAAGGCCAAGGCCGCGGCCTGATCTCGATCTGTACCGCCGGCGGCATGGGTGTCACCGCGATACTCGAACGGTCTTAGCAGGTTGTTGAAAAACGCCATCCTGGCGTTTTTCAATGTCGCTTGCGAAAGGCGCGACTTGCGCTGCGCTCCCGAAATCAGCCGCTAAGGAGCGCCTGATTTCGCCGGGCCATCCGTGGCCCGGATTAGCAGGCTGTTTTTCAACAGCCTGTTAGAGCTTTCACTAAGTTCTGCATCTAACCAAAAGACGTGTGATTTCGGCGGCGACTTGGGCCGCTGTCCGGCTGCGGGTGTCGATGGCGTGCGAGCGGCCCCCATAAGGCGCATAAACAGCAGGGTCGGTGACTTTGAACAAGCCAATCGTGTTGGCGCCACTGGCTGCGGCCAGATGCATCACGCCGCTATCGGCGCTGATCACCCAATCGAAATGACTCAGCACCGCTGCCATTTCGCGAATGTCTGTCGAGTAAAACACCGGATATCTGGAGCGCAGGCAGGAGCGGCCGTGGGCGGCCAGTACTTCGATGAGCGCGGCGGCCGGTTCGGCTTGTAAAAGCGCGGCGCTCAACTCCAACCACCAGGCCATCGGGTATCGTTTCCCGCCAGTCGCATCGGCGAAGATCCCGATCACCGGGCGCCTTTCGGGACGGCTGGCAAGGCCGGTGAATAAAACATCTCCGGCGTACTTTTCGACCGGATTCAATTGGACGTGCAACGGGATTTGCTGCACTTCGGGACCGGGCACACTGCCTTCGCCCCGGGCCAGCAACCAGAGTGGGAATTGCGCTGCATGGACCGGCACCGGCTGCATCGGTGGCAACCCCTCGTCCTCTTCGCCCTGGTCACGGCCGGCGAGCGGCAAGCCGAGGATCATCCGGGACGCGGTCAAGCGTAAGCACAGGCGGCTCGAAAACGAGCGCTGCGCCGGATCGATCGCCAGGTCGAAACGGCGGCTACGTAACCTTATTATGGTCCGCAACAGGGCCCAGGGGTGAAGCATGGCTGTGGGCGGCAATGGATGGATGGTCACTGGCGGCTCATGCCCGGCGAAGACCGCGGTTGCCGCCCTGCCCACGGCCAGAACCTCGATTTTCGCCGCCGGGAAGCGGCGTTCGAGCGCGGCGACCAACGGCGTCAGCAGCAACTGATTGCCCAGCCGGGAATTCAATCGGCAGATCAGGATCTTTTGAATGCCCCGTCCGGTCAATTCGCCGGGGGCCAGAAGACGGCTATCGATCGCCTTGAGCAGGGGGCTGAACAAGAAAGCGAGAAGCCGGCGGCGCACCGCGCGCCGGCGGAAGCGAAACGTGCGATCTCTGGACCCTGCCGCCGCTACAGCCAAGCGGTCGCGGCGCATTACCGGGCGCGGGCCAGAATCCGGTCGGCGACGCGGAAGGCGTTGGCGTAAATCGTCCAGGTGTACGGCACGCTGCCGCCGGTCGGCATAAAACTGCCGTCGGTGACGTAGAGGTTTTCGACGTCGTGGACACGACAATCGGGATTCAGCACGGAGGTTTTCGGATCGGTGCCGAACCGGCAGCCGCCGGCGACCAGGTTCTGCGGCGGCGAGCCGCTGACGCTGGAGCGGATGCGGCTGGCACCCATTTTCTCCGCAACCATTTTGGCTTTATCGGTCAAATATCGGCCGATTTTCAGATCGTGCGGGTGATAGCCGATGCGCACACGGGCCACCGGCATACCCCACTTGTCCTTGACCTCAGGATCGAGAGCGACAAAACAATCATCGGTCGGCAGCCAATCGCAAAAGGTTTCGAAACGCAGGTACTGGGCCGAAGTGAAAACCGATTTCAAGCGGCGTTGCAGAGCTTCACCCCAAACCAGGTCGTCACCGTCCCACTTCAGCCTCCAGGCTTTAGCGATCGGGTTCGGATGGCGCAGCAAAAAGTCGATTGTCCCGCCTTTCGCGCGGCCGCCGAGTGCTTTGTCATCGATGAAATACCAATCCTGCAAACCGCGGTTGACGAACGGCCCGCGGCTTTTGAGCGCCTCGGCCCGGGCGTTTTCCATTCCGGCGTAATCGAAATCGGCGGTCCCGGCGCCCCCCGCCGAAAAAAGGAGATTCTTCCCGACTTGGCCGTAGTGGTTCCCGAGACCGCTTGGGTGTTTAGGTCCAGTAGAGTGAAGGAGAAGGCGCGCTGATTCGATCGCCTGGCAGGCGACGATATAAATGCCGGCATCGACCTGGTGCACGGCACCCGCCGGATCGGCGTATTCGACCTGCGTCACATTCCCGTCAGGGCCGCTGATCAAACGCTGCACCTTGGCGCCCGGCCGAATCTCGAGCCGGCCGGTGGCTTGCGCAGCATCGAGCAACGCGGCGCGGGCGCTGCCCTTGGCGCCGCTCGAACAGCCGTAACTGCCGCAATAACCCGAATATTCGCAACTCCTTCGTTTTCCGACCGGCCGTGACAAAATCGCCCGCGGTGTCGGCAGCGAATGCAGGCCCAACGCCACGCACGCCGCGTCGATCTCGCGAGCGATCGGATGCTCGGCGGTCGGTGGATAAGGAAAATCGTCGGTCGAACGCGGTTCGGCATTGGGGTGCGGTGTGATGCGACCGGATACCCCGACGAGCGATTCAACTTTTGCGTAATAAGGTTCCAGATCCTCATAGGCGATCGGCCAGTCGGCGATATTGGCGCCTTCGATCGAGCCAAATTCCGTGAGCAGGCGGAAATCCTTCGGCTTGAGGCGGTAGAAGAAGCCGCTCATAAAATTGGACGAGCCGCCGACGCAATTGCCGTTCCAAAAATCCCAGCCTGAACGGGACGTCGGCACGGCGCGCCACGCCCCGTCCCGGCCGCGATCTTCGATCACGTGCTGCTCGTCTTTCAGCTTCGGCGTATAGACGCTGCGCCGGCAACATGCCAACTCGTCTTTGAAAAACTGCCGTTCGGTGAACCACGGTCCTTTTTCCAGAACCACTACGGAATAACCGGCTTTGGCCAGAGTATAGGCCACGGGGCCGCCGCCGGCTCCGCTGCCGATCACGCAAACATCGAAATCATGGCTCATCGCATTAACCTCAAACCGCCTTCTGTTGAAAATAAACTTCGGACCCGAGCTGGAACCACAACACACCGTCGTGCGGCCCCGGAAAGCCGGGCTGATGCTCGAGCCAGCGCCAGCCGGCGCGGTTGAAGTTGCCGCCGTACACCGGATCGGCGAGCAACGCTTCGAGCAGGTAAGTCAGATGCCGCGAAAACCATCGCCGCCAGGCGCTGTCGCGCACCAGATCGTGGAACAGTGCCTTGCGGGCGGCGGCGGGAAGATCGACGAAAGGCGAACCATGCCTGAGTCGTGCTTCAAAATCGAGTTTTGCCACGCGGCCGACGATATAGTCTCTGGACGATCGATCCGCACCCGGCTGTTCCAGCATGTTGCGCAAATAGACGATGGCGTGGATATCGTCGGCCCCCGGACCATCCGGCGTGGCCGGCAACAATTGATTTTGCACGGCGCGCAAGGTCAACCACGGTTCCTGCACCGCCCATGCCGGCAGTTCGTCGTCCGTGGTGCGGCTCGCCGCCAACAAACCGGAAGTGTGTAATGCCGCCAAAGCCGACAACACGCTGACGCGGTTGAGAAACTGCCGCCGACTCAAACAATCGATATCGTTCATGACCTGCCTCCAAACCTCCCTTGTCGTAAAAGATCCGGCTGCCCCCGCCTCGCCTGGGCCGTGAATGGTGCTGCTCGGCAAACTGAGCGCCGCCTATTCGTCATTTCCATGACCGGCCATCGTTACCGTCGATTGCATCATCGGCGGATGCTTTATCTTCGAGGCAATCGCCTACGACATGGCTTGATAATTATCAATTTTTACGACCCGCTGTTCGGCGAGAATTCGTCAATTTATCGTTCTCCAAACGTTACATCGAGATGAATATGAAAGCGCGGTACGAAAAGATGTCCACGGCGATCCCAGAGTTGGAATGGGAATTGCTGGCGCCGGAGATCGAGGCGATTATGCGCCTCAAACGGCAGCGCAACGCGATCGTGCTGGCGCATAATTATCAAACGCCCGATATTTATCACGGCATCGCCGACCTGGCCGGCGATTCATTGGCCCTGGCGCGCGGCGCAGCCAATACCGAAGCCGAGGTCATCGTGATGTGCGGCGTCCGTTTTATGGCCGAAACGGCGAAGTTGTTGAATCCGGGCAAAAAAGTTCTGCTCCCCGATTCCGAAGCCGGCTGCTCGCTGGCCGATTCGATCGGCGTCGAAGACATCCGGGAATTGCGGCGGCGCCATCCGGGACTGCCCATCGTGACCTACATCAATACGAGCGTCGAGGTCAAAGCGGCCTGCGATATCTGCTGCACTTCGTCCAATGCCCGGCAGGTAGTCGAATCGCTGGATCGGCCGCAGGTGATCTTCGTCCCCGACGAATACCTCGCCGGCCACGTCGCGATGCAGACCCGGGTCGAGATTATTCCATGGGCGGGCCACTGCGAAGTGCACGAACGTTTCACCGGTGACGAAATCCGGCAGTACCGTCGTAACTTCGCTGAACTGGCGGTCATCGCCCACCCCGAATGCCCGCCCGACGTCCTCGCCACGGCCGATTTCGTCGGCTCCACGGCGCAGATGATTTCTTATGTCAAAAAACATAAACCGCCGCGGGTCATGCTGGTCACCGAATGCTCGATGAGCGACAACGTGGCGGCCGAGATCGAGGGTGTCGAATTTGTCCGGCCGTGCAATCTTTGCCCGTACATGAAAAAGATCACGCTACGGAAAGTCAGGCAGGCGCTGGAAACGCTGGCCGGTGAGATCGAAATCGAGCCGGTGACCGCGGCGTTCGCCCGGCGTTGCGTCGAACGCATGTTGCAAGTCGGGGTTTGACCCACTCGTTGTTTGCGAGCTCGGCATAAAGCCCATCGGACTTCGCCGGGGTTCGTTTCTTTAGCAGGCTGTTGAAAAACAGCCTGCTAATCCGGGCCACGGATGGCCCGGCGAAATCAGGCGCTCCTTAGCGGCTGATTTCGGGAGCGCAGCGAAAGTCGCGCCTTTCGCAAGCGACGTTGAAAAACGCCAGGATGGCGTTTTTCAACAACCTGTTAGACTCGGTAATGAACGGCGTTACGACCCCTCGATCGGCGGTCTGTTTGGCCAAGTGGCACCGGCCCAACCTTCAATCGTGGGCGCCTGCGGCTGGCTTGCGGTTTTTTTCGGTTGCCGCATGGCGCGGCCGAGCAGGCCGAAAACCGAGCCCAGCTCGGAACGGCCCGTCGCTTCGGCCAGCGTGCTGGCGGCCGATTGGGCGACAACGCTGCCGAATAATTTTGAAAAATCCGGAGATAACTCGTCGATCGGCCCGCTGTCCGATACCAGATACAGTTCGTCGGCTGGCACCTGCTGCGCAATTTTGGGGATCATCCACAACGTTTGGCCCGGCACCGCGAACAGCACTTCGGCGAACAGTTTACCGTCGGTGGTTTCCGGCAAGTGCAGCCGGGCCTGCGAGCCGAGCATGAGATTGTCCATCGTCATCCATAAATCGTTGGTCCGGATCACGCCGTCGGCGACGCTGAACTCAAGCGGCGTGAAGACCGCCGGGAAGGTCTGGCGATTGACCACCGGGCTGCCCATGACCTGCATCGCTGAAGTGAAGGCACCGGTGAGCGGCCCGCGGTGCATCAGAAGCGTGCCGATCTCCAGCCGCCCCCGGGAGGCGATCGCCTGCGGTGCATAACGGTCGAGCGGCAGCGCGAAACCATTGCCTTGCACCGTCAGGCGGATGGGTTTCTCGGAACTCGACACCTCGCGCAAGAACGGGTGCATTTTGGAAAGATAGGCTTCGACCAGGCGCGGGGTCACATTGAGTTCGAACTGCGCATCGTCGGTGAGGCGCAGTGTGCGGCCCCGGTCGATATTGCCGGCCACCGCGACGCGCGTGTTGCGGCCGGCGACGTGGAACGTGAAATCGCCGGGGACGGCACCGGCGAACGATGCCGAAACGGCCGGACCGAGCGCCTCGGCCAGCGCCGGGTCCTGCCCGGCAAACGCCATGACAAGATCGCTCGACACCTGATCGGCCCGGATATCCGCGCTGACCGCGGCCGCCGCCATATCGATGCCGCCGCTGCGGTCGAGCAGCTCGCGCACCGTGACTTTGCCGCGCAGCCGGCCGGCTGCCTCATTCGCCGAAGTGCCGGCCGGCACCGGCAGCGTGGCATTCAAGTCCAACGTGGCGCCGTCGGCCAGCCGCGGGCTGTCGATAGCCAGAGCGAGATTGCGCAACGGATACTCGTATCCGGCATCACCGCCCTGCAGGATCAATTCCGGTGTCTTGAAGGTGCCGCCGATCTGCAAGGTGCGGTAATCGACGTCACCGTCCCGGGTGCGCCCCACGGCGAGTTTCTGCAACCTCAACTGCGCGTTCGCCGGGCGCTGCAAACGCCACGTTTCCGGCAGCAGGCGGCGCGCCGCCTCGGGCGACAAGTTCAGGTCGACGGCGGTGCCCGGATCGAGGGCGAATTGGCGGTCGCTGTACCGCCCCTTGGCCTCGGCCCGCAGGCGCTCGGCATTGATGGTGAGGGCAAAGTCGGTATCCGCGCCGCTGCCCTGCGCGATGGTCATCTCGGCGTCCAGTTTGTCGCCGAACAATCCGGCAAGCTCGGCGCCCTGCCCGGTCAACGCCGCGGCGATCGAGGCGGGGATATTGCGCGCCGCCAATTGAGCCCGCCGCACCGCCGGAGCATCGGGCACGCCGTTCAATTCGGCGTCGAGCGTCACGCTGCCTTGTTCCTTGCCGCGCGTCAACGTACTGGTCAAATCGATGTTCAGCTTCCGGCCGATCGTCTCGCCGGTGAGATGGACCGCCGTATCGTGCAACGCCAAGGCGGCCGCCCCACGCTCGCCGGCCAGCGCCAGTTCCGGGATCGAAGCCGTCACGTCGATACTCCCGGCGGCCGGTCCGGTGGCCGGCCATTGCAGCCGGTTGACCGCGATCTCGGCGTGCAGCTCAGAGGCCGGCCGCAACGCATCCGGGACAAACGGCGCCAGCGCCGCGGGCGCGGCATTGAGAGCGAGAACGCTGCCCCGGCCGAGCGCGAATCCAGCGCCAAGCTGCACGGCCTGCAAGCGCATCGCCGCATTGACGGGGCCCTTGTCGATCTGCGCTGCGAGTGCTAAATCGACCGAATCGGCCAGACGCGCCGTTTGCACTTTGGCGCGCAGGGCGCGCACCCGGGTCAGGCCACCGTCCTGCCCGGCCCGAAGATCCAATTGCGCCGCCTGGATGCCGGCGCTGAACGCCGCGCCGCTCCAATCGAAACCGCTGTCCTGGCGCGGCACCGCGAAACGCTCGATGGCGAAAGCGAGGCGCGCCGGGGCGGCTAATTTCAGGCCTTCGCTCAAGCGGCTGACCGCCGCCGGCTGCGCGTTCCATTCCAGTCGGCCGCCGTCGTTCAAGCGCAGCCCGGAACTGTCCAACGCGCCGCCGAGCGCCGCTTCGAGGTGCCGGCTGGCCGCCTGCACCGTGAACGAGCCGCCCTGCCCGCCCGCCTCGATCGTACTTTGGATCTCGGCGGATAACGATTCGCCCAGCAAAGCGACCAGTAAACCGTCCTGGCGCAGCAGCTCGTCGAACACGGCCAGCGGCAAGTCACCGATCCGGCCTGCGACGTCGATCTGCATGCGTTCTGCCGTCAACGCCAGATGTTCATCGAGCCACTGCCGCAAGGTGGCTTTGAGATCCGCCGTACCGCGCCGGCCGCGCTGCTCGGCGCGGGTGACGAACGTCACGGCTAGGTCATCGCGCAGCCCGGCGCTGAGCACGTCGATTTCGGTACCGCGCAACGCCAGCTTGCCGGCTTGGGCGGCCTGCATTTCGACGTCGCTCAATGAGGCGTGCAGCCGCAGCGTCGCGGCGCCCGGGTCGGCCAGCGGCAAGGTCAATTCCGAAATATCCAGCCGAGTGGTAAACGGTTTGGCCAAAACCGGATCGGGTCCGGCCAGCGCCTGCCAGCGCTCGGGGGTAACGGTCAGCATGAGCCGGCTGTCCGGGGCGGCCGTCAGACGGCCATCGGCCATCTCGAACGTGACGGCGGCAGCCGCGCCGCCGCTGCCGGTCAACGCCAACCGGGCCTGCCCGCTCCCATTGCGGTAATCGGCATGCAGTTCAGCGTCCACTTCGTGGCCGAGCAGCAGCGCGGCGCTGCCGGTGCCGCCGGCCAGCGCCTCGAGAAGCTCGACTGGAAAGGCGCTGAGTGTCGCTTCGGCCGCGATCTGCGCCGTCGCGAAATCGAGCGTCCCGCCGGCCCCGGACCCCGCCGCGATCTTGACCTCGGTATCGACTGCACCGACGCGATCGCCTTGTCCGATCCGGGCGTGCAAGACACCGTCGATGGCCTCGCCGCCTCGCACATCCAGATGCCCGGCAAGACCGGTGAGGTGGATGGTTTCGATGTCCGGAGCGCCGATCTGCCATTCGCCACCGCTGATCTCAAGACGGCAGCGGAGCGTCGCTGGCAACGGCGCTGCTGAGGGCGGTGCGTCGCTTGCGGCATGGCCGCCGGCATCCGGCGGGGCGACGGCGCGCTGCACATTGTTCGTGCCATCGGCCAGCGCGACAAAATGGCCGCGTAGCCCGTCAACCGTCACGGTGCCGGCGCAGTGTGGCGCCAGGAGCAACGACCACAACGATTGGCGCGCTTCAATGTCCGCAACGTGAAAGACTTCGACCCCTTCCGGATCGTACAACACCAAACCTTCGAGGTGCTGCGGGCCGCTCCATGAAAGCGCCAGGCGATCGATCTGCACGGCGCCGGGCAGTGCATCGTTCACCTTTGAAACAAGCCACGGCAGAGCCGGGCCGGAGACCAGCGCCGGTAAAAGATAGACAACGGCGGCGAAGCCGACAAGAATACCGCTGAACCAAAGTAGAAATTTACGTCTCATAGTGCGCCGGCAATCACGACCAGATCCGCCGCATCGCCATGGCCGGCCGGCTTTCGCCGGTGGACACCTTAGCGGCGTCGTTCAGTGAGACCGGTGGAGCACCAGGTTGCTGTCACAAGAGGCGGAACAGGCGGACGACGGTCCGGTCGCCGGGCACCGCCGAGGTTTGCAAGCCGAAGCGGGCAGCGAAGCTCAGCATCGCGGTGTTTTCGGCCAGCACTTCGCCGAAAACTTCGTGCGCGCCGCGCGCTTTGAGATAAGCGCAAAGGTGCGTCAACATCCGGCTGCCGAGGCCGCGGCCGGTCAGGTCGCTGCGCACTATAATGCCGAATTCGGCGCGTTCGTAATCGGGATCCAGGCTGGCTTGCACCATCCCGGCGATCTCGCCGCGCCCGCCGTGCTCGACGAGGATCATGACCATGTCTCGGTCGTAATCGATCTGCGTGAAACGAGCGGCTTCGGCGTGCGAGAAGATCCGCCGGGGCACCATGAAGCGCAGACGCAATTCCTCGGGCGTCAGGCGGGCGAAGAACGCTTGCAGCCGAGCCTCATCCTCCGGGCGGATCGGGCGCAGCAACAGCTTACGCCCACCGTCCTCGATCGTCAGGCTCAAGTCTTCCGGATACGGGCAGATCGCCAGTCGCGATGCGGCCTCATCCGTCGTCGCCGCAACCCGCATCCGGGCATCGGCGGCCATCACGCCGTCCGGCCCGGCGATCAGCGGGTTGATATCCATCTCGACCAATTCGGGCGTCTCGGCCGCCAATTGCGCCACCCGCACGAGGACCAGGGCGATGCCGTCCAGATCGACCGCCCGGCGATGGCGGAAGCCGCCAAGTTGCCGGTAGACCCGGGTCCGCGCCATGATCTCGTAGGCTAATTTCAGATTCAACGGCGGCAGGCCGAGCGCCGTATCGGCAATCACTTCGGCGGCGATGCCGCCATGGCCGAACAGAATCGCCGGCCCGAACAGTGGATCGACCGTTGCCCCGATGAGCAGTTCGTACGCATCGTCCAGCGCGACCATCGGCTCGACGGCGAAACCCTCGACCACCGCGCCGGGCACCGCCTCGATGCTCCGCCCGGCCATCGCTTCGGCTTCCTTCAGGACCGCCGCCGCGTCCTTGAGATCGAGCGCCACGCCGCCGACGTCGGATTTGTGCACGATATCGGGTGAGACGATTTTCAGCGCCACCGGCCCGGTCACGGTCAGGACATCGGCGATCGCCGCCGCCTCGGCGGGGTCGCGGGCGATGCGCGTCGGCACAACGGGAATGCCGTAGGCGGCGAGGACACGCTTGGCCTCGATCTCGTGTAACCATTCGCGCCCCGCATCCAGCGTGCGCCGCACAATGCGCTCGACCGCCGCGCGATCGGGCGCGAAATCGCCAGGCATCGCCGGCGGCGTTTCCAGCAACGCCGCCTGCGAGCGGCGGTATTCGACCAGATGCATGAAGGCGCGTACCGCGCGTTCGGGCGTGGCGTAACTCGGAATGCGCTTTGCGGCTAAATAACGCCGGGCCTCGGCCGCCGTCTCCTCACCGACCCAACTGGTCAACAGCAAAGGACGGTGCGGTGCGGCGGCGGCCGAGGCCATTTCCTCGGCAGCGCTGAGCGACGATGCGACCGCGGTCGGGCAATGAATGGCGAGCACGGCATCGACACCGGGATCGCGGTCGAGCGCCGCCAAAGCCGCTGTGTAGCGCTCGCCGGTCGCATCCCCGATCAGATCCACCGGGTTGGCCCGCGACCAGGCCTTGGGCAGCATCCGATCGAGCCGGGCGATCGTCGCCGGCGACAGTTCGGCCAGCCGTCCGCCCTGCTCGACCAGCGAATCGGTGGCGATCACGCCCATGCCGCCGCCGTTACTGACGATCGCCAGACGCTCGCCCGGTGTGGCGCGCGCCAGGGCCAGTATTTCCGCCGCTTCGAACAGTTCGGTCAAGGTCAGCACGCGGAGCAGACCGGCGCGGCGGAACGCCGCCTCGTACACCGCGTCGCTGCCGGCCAGGGCGCCGGTATGCGAGGCCGCGGCCCGCGCCCCGGCGGCAAAACGGCCGGCTTTGACGACGATCACCGGCTTCAAACGCGCCGCGGCACGCGCCGCCGACATGAACTTGCGGGCTTGCGTCACGCCTTCGATATACAGCAGGATCGCGTCTGTGCCGCGGTCGAGCGCCAGGTAATCGAGCATATCGCCGAAATCGACGTCGGCCATGCCGCCGAGCGAAACAAGGTGGGAAAAACCGATGCCGCGGCTCGCCGCCCAGTCGATCAGCGACGTCAGGATCGCCCCCGATTGAGCCGCGAAAGCGAGCCGGCCCGGCAGCGGCTTAAGATGCGCGAAACTGGCATTCAAGCCGATACCCGGGCTGAGTACACCGAGACAATTGGGGCCGATGACGCGCAGCAAATGCGGCCGGGCCTGGCGCAGCATCCGCCGTTCGAGCGCTCGCCCGGCGGCTCTTTGCGTCTCGGTGAAACCGGCGCTGATCACCACGACGCCGCGTGTCCCGCGCCGGCCAAGCGCCGCGACTATCCCCGGCACCGTCGCGGCCGGCGAACAGATCACCGCCAAGTCAGGCGCTGCCGGCAAACGGCCGACGTCGGCATACACTTCAAGACCGGCGAGCCGCTCGTACTTCGGATTGACCGGGTAGATCGGACCGCCGAACCCGGCATCGAGAAGATTGTTCAACACCACCCGGCCGATCGTGCCCTGGCGCTCGCTGGCCCCGACCACAGCGACCGAGCCCGGCCTGAATACAGCTTCGAGATTGCGGATGGTCATGACCGGCCCTGGGTAAAACCGAACTTCATTTTATCGGTGTCTCCTGGTGCAACGAAAACCCGTTCTAAGAAAGCTCTTACATTCATCCTGAATGCATCAGAGCACGAAAATCGACAATGCGATTTCCGATTTTACTCGGGCAGTCCTACCAAAATTTATGCAACGATTGGGTAGCGCTATTCTATTCACCGTGACCACCCAGAAACCTCGAACACACGGGCCGGCGATAGACGACCTGTTTGCCGTCACCCGCAAAACGCCGGAGCCGATCCGCGACGGGGTCGTACTGCTGCCGGCTTTCGCCGACAGTGGCGCGCTGTTGCGCCGGATCGAACGGCTGATCCGAGTCAGCCCGCTGCGCCGGATGTTCACTCCGGGCGGGCGCCTGATGCAGGTGGAAATGAGCAACTGCGGTGCCTTTGGCTGGATCTCAGAACCGTCGGGTTATCGTTACCGCCGCCGCGACCCGCTGACCGGCAAGCCCTGGCCGGCGATGCCCGGTGCCTTCCGCGCCCTCGCCCGGCGGGCGGCCGAGAGCGCCGGTTTCAGCGGCTTCGATCCCGATGTCTGCCTGCTCAACCGCTACACGCCCGGCACCGGCCTCAGTCCGCATCGCGATCTCGACGAAGCCGATCGATGTTGGCCGATCGTCTCGGTGTCGCTCGGTCTTTCGGCGACCTTCATGCTCTACGGCAACCAGCGCGGGGGCACGCCACAGCTCATCGCCTTGCATGACGGTGACGTCCTGGTCTTCGGCGGCCCGGCCCGACTGGCCTATCACGGCGTCAAAAAACTCGCCGCCGGCCACCACCCGCTGACCGGCGCCTGTCGCTATAACCTGACTTTCCGCCGGGCGCGTTGATGAGCACGCCCGGGAATCAATGGCGGCCTGTCTCAAATGAGACTATAATGAGTTCCAGTTGAAGCGGTACGGAGACGACTCATGGTGGTGGCAGTGGCGGAAGTGGCGCGCTTGATCGGCTTGCGCGGCGGCGCGCAGCGCGCTTCGCCGCTGGCGCTCGCCGCCTCGGTGGAACGCGGTCTGCCGCTCGCCAGCCTGGGCCGCGTGGCGAAACTATACGCCCCCGACGACCCGGCGTTCGCCTACCGCCTGATTCCGAAAGCGACGCTGGCCAGACGGCGCAGCAAACGGCAATCTTTAACGCGCGAGGAAAGCGAAAAGGTCGAACGGCTCGCCCGTTTGTGGACGCTGGCCGAACAAGTCTGGCAGAACGCCGGCGAGACGCGGCGTTTCCTCACCACCCCCCATCCGCTGTTGAATGACCGTTCGCCGCTCGATCTGGCGCAAACCGCGCCGGGGGCACGCATCGTCGAAGATCTGCTGGGCCGACTGGCCTATGGGTCGGCGGTGTGAAAGCGCCGGTTCTGGAACACGATCTGCCCGCTTATCGGATCGGCGACCCGGCGGGCGAATACCCGATCTACAGTGCCGCCGGGGCGCGCCGCTACCCGGGACGCTGGAATGACGCGACAAGCCCGGTGATTTATGCCAGTCTGCACTATTCCACGGCGATGCTTGAAAAACTCGCCCACGGCAACGGCCGGTTACCGCCGAACCAGCATTTCATCACGATTACGATTCCCCGGGGATTGGCCTGCGAACGGCTCGACCCCACCAGCCTGCCCGGCTGGGATACGCTGGAGCCCGCCGCCTCGCGCCGCTTCGGCGCCGCATGGTATGCAGCGCAGCAAAGCGCCGTGCTGCTCGTCCCGTCCTACGTCGCGCGCCTCGAGTGGAACGTCATGATCAACCCCGACCACCCCGAGGCCGGGCGCATCACCCATACCCCACCGCAACCGGTGTGGTGGGACCGGCGTTTGTTCGGCTGATGCCTATGCCGGCCGTCATCGAAAAGACAAACGCACCGGATACCGTCGGTGCACTGGAGTGGGTGATGCTGCCGGAACTCGGGGTGCGGCGGATTCGTGCCCGGATCGATACCGGGGCGGCGAGTTCGGCCCTGCACGTCGAGGACATCCACCGCTTTCGCCGCCAGGGGCGACCTTTTGTGCGCTTCCAGGTCGTGATCGGCACCAGCCGCAACTGGCGGCGGGTACAATGCGAGGCGCCATTGATCGATACCCGCTGGGTGCGCAATACCAGCGGCAAGCGCCAGTCGCGGCCGGTGATCAGGACGGCCCTGGCGATCGGCGGTTGCACCCGGCCGATCGAGATCACGTTGAGCAATCGCGAGCGCATGCGCTACCGGATGCTGCTCGGCCGCTCGGGCATACCGCCGGGCTGGCTCGTCAATCCCGCTCGTGTCTATCTCCAGGGCAAACCCCAATAGTTGCATCCGCCACCGAATGAAAATCGCGATCCTCTCCCGCAGCCGCAAGATCTACTCGACCGATCGCCTGTACCAGGCGGCGCTGGCCCGCGGCCACGAAGTGCAGGTCATCGATACGCTGCGCTGTTACATGAACATCGCGACGCACCGGCCGGAGATCCACTACCGCGGCGAGAAACTGGAACAGTTCGACGCGGTGATTCCGCGCATTGGCGCCTCGATCACCTTTTACGGCACCGCGGTGCTCAGGCAGTTCGAGATGATGGGCGTTTTCCCGCTCAACGAATCGGTGGCGATCAGCCGCGCCCGCGACAAGTTGCGTTCGCTGCAATTGTTGTCCCGCAAGGGCATCGGTCTGCCGGTCACCGGCTTCGCCCATTCGCCGGATGATACCGACGACCTGATCCGCATGGTCGGCGGCCCGCCGCTGGTGATCAAACTTCTCGAAGGCACGCAGGGCATCGGTGTCGTACTTGCCGAAAACCGCCAGGCGGCAGCCAGTGTCATCGAAGCCTTCCGCGGCCTGGACGCGAACATCATGGTCCAGGAATTTATCAAGGAAGCCAAGGGCGCGGATCTGCGCTGCTTCGTCATCGGCGACAAAGTCGTCGCAGCAATCAAGCGGCAGGCGAAAGAAGGCGAATTCCGCTCCAATCTGCACCGCGGCGGCAGCGCCGATCTGGTGAAAATCACGCCCGAGGAGCGCCAGATCGCGACGCGCGCGGCGCGCGTTTTAGGGCTCAATGTCGCCGGCGTCGATCTTTTACGCTCGAATCACGGCGCCCTGGTCATGGAAGTCAATTCCTCACCGGGGTTGGAAGGCATCGAAAACGCGACCGGCAAAGATATCGCCGGCATGATGATCGGTTTTCTCGAAAAAAACGCGCCGAGCGGGCGGACCAAGACGCGCGGCATGGGCTAAACTCGGTATGGTATGTGCCGCCGGCTTGGCCGGCGGTGAGGTTCATTTATTTTTCACTTGACGCCGTGCATCCAGCGGTTGATCAGCGGGGCGATCAGAAAGAGCAGAGCGCCAGCGCCGAGCAGCGCCCAGAAGCCAAATGTGTAACCGGCGTAGGCGGATTCCACGGTCATGCCGGTTACGCCGCTGACGTGGCCGGCGAAAATGCCCGACAGGTTGTTGCCGATCGCGGTAGACAGAAACCAGCCGCCCATCGCCAGGCCGACAAAGCGCAGTGGCGCCAGCTTGGTCACCATGGATAGACCGATCGGCGACAGGCACAGCTCACCGGAGGTCTGGATGACATAAACTGAGACCAGCGTCCAGAACGGGATCATGCCCGCGTCGTCGACCAGAGCGGACAGCGCATACATCAGCAACAAAAAGGCCAAGCCATTAAGAATCAGGCCCAGGCCGAACTTGCGCGGGATCGAGGGATTGGCCGAACCCAAAGCCACCCACATCCAGGCGAACACCGGAGCCAGCACGAGGATCGAGACCGGATTGACTGACTGGAACCAGCCCACCGGAAAAATCCAGCCGTTAAAGTCGCGGTCGACGATGTTCTGGGCGAGAAAATTGAACGAGCTGCCGGCCTGTTCGAAGAACATCCAGAAAAGGACATTGAACGTGAACAAGGTCATCATCGCGATCACCCGGTCGCGCTGCACGTGGCCTTCGCGCATGCCCTCGACGACCAGCACAACGCCGACGCCGATGAACAAGATGCCGAGCAGCCAGGCCAGTCCGGTGGCGCCGACCTGGGCCATCAGCAGATAAACCGCCGGGATCGCGACCAGCGCCGCCAGCGCCACGTAAACGACCCGTTGCCGACTCTCGGCGCCGGGCGGCGGCCGGCCGATGCCCAGAAGCTGCCGGCGGCCGAACCAGAACCACAGCAAACTGATCAGCATGCCGACGCCGGCGCCGGCGAACACCGCTTTGTAGTTCTGCAACTGCGGCGTGCCGAAGACCTGCTCGGCGAGCCAGCCGGTCAACAGCGGCGCGACCAACGCCCCGGCGTTGATGCCCATGTAAAAGAGGGTGAATCCGGAGTCGCGGCGCGGGTCGCCCTGGGCGTACAACTGGCCGACCATCGACGAGATGTTCGGCTTGAACAGGCCGTTGCCGACGATGATGGTCGATAACCCGAAAAGGAAAATCTGCTGATCGGGGAGCATGATCATGAACAGGCCGGCGGCCATGATCACCGCCCCGAGCAGGATGGAGCGCTGGTAACCGATGATGCGGTCGGCGACGTAACCGCCGAAGATCGCCGTCGCGTAGACCAGGGCCAGGTAGGCGCCGTAGGTCCGGCTGGCGTAGTTCTGCCCGGCCTGATCGCCGGCAAAAAATTCGGCGACGATGTACAGCGTCAAGGCCCAGCGCATGCCGTAGAAAGCGAAACGCTCCCAGAATTCGGACATGAACAGCATCCACAGGGCACGGGGATGGCCCAGGATATTGCCCATCACCGGCGGCGCGCCGGCGGTTTGCGGTGTCGTTGCCATTGGCTTTTCTCCTCGTTATCAACCCGGGCCACCCACCCGGAGGCTGCCGGCAAGATAGGCTGAAGTGCCCCGCGGCGTCAAGCCGGACGATGAATCCGCTTTCTCAATTGCGGCGGAAGAACTCGGTACGCACGGCGTAGATTTCAGGAAAAAACGAGTAATCGAGGGCCTGGCGCAAAAACCGCACGCCCGACGAGCCGCCGGTACCGGCCGCGTGGCCGATGATGCGCTCGACGGTTTTCAAGTGCCTGAAGCGCCAAAGCTGGAACGAATCTTCGACGTCGACCAGCCGTTCGGCCAGGGCGTACTCCGTCCAATAACGCTCAGGATCGCGATAGACGGCGATCAAAATATCGACCAGCGCGGCATTGAATTCGTGGGCCTGGCTGACGTCGCGGTCGAGCAAGGCGCCGGGGACGGGATGGCCGCGGGTCGCCAGAAAGCGGATCGTGCAGTCGTAAAGGCTCGGTGCGGCAAGGGTTTCGCGCAGCAGGCGCTGCGCTTGGTCATCGCCGCCGAAGACCGCGACCAGTTCGGGGTTGCGGTTGCCGAGCAGAAACTCCACCTGCCGGTACTGGCGCGACTGGAAACCCGAAGCCTGGCCGAGCACATGGCGGAATTGCAGGTATTCCGGCGGCGTCAAGGTTTCCAGGACGCCCCACTGCTCGAACAATTGGCGCTGCACCATTTTGACCCGCGCCAGGTTCTTCTCACACGGTCCGGCGTCGCCGGCCAACAGGTGCCGGCAGGCGGCCTGCAATTCATGGATCACCAGCTTGAACCACAACTCGGCGGTTTGATGCTGGATGATGAACAAAAGCTCGTCGTGGTGGCCGCTGCGCGGCCGCTGGGCGGCGAGAATCTCATCGAGCGCCAGGTAGGCGCCGTAGCTCGCGGCCGGTTCGAGATCGCGGTGAATGCCGGCTTCGAGGCCGCGGGGTGGAGGGTTGGGTCGGGTCATGGCCGTTACCGTACGCACGGGTTCGGAAAGGGACATCCTAGCAGGTTGTTGAAAAACGCCATCCTGGCGTTTTTCAACGTCGCTTGCGAAAGGCGCGACTTGCGCTGCGCTCCCGAAATCAGCCGCTAAGCAGCGCCTGATTTCGCCGGGCCATCCGTGGCCCGGATTAGCAGGCTGTTTTTTAACCCAATAGTTGCATAAATTTTGCTCAACTTCATCAAATTCACCATGAAATCATATAGTTATGTCGCTATTAGCAGGAAAATCGAATTCACCTAAGGTGACGCGCCCGGTTTCTCGCCCAAGCTGGCGGCACATCTTGTCCGCTTCCCCTCGAACCGTAGAATTACTACGGTTTTTCGGGGAATCGGACAAGCTGCACTCGCCAGCTTGACCGAGAATCCCGGGAACTTATGCAACAATTGGGTTAACAGCCTGCTAACCGCTTTGCGGGGCGGACCGGCGGGCATTTTATTGATATGATGCCCTACCGCTGGCCCGCCCACCGGGGCGGGCACCCCACCATAACAAGGATCCTGCGATGAAAAACCTGTTTCGCACCAAGCCGATCGATCATATCGCCGGCCGCGGCTTGAAGCCGGTGCTCGGCGCCACCGATCTGGTCCTGATGGGCATCGGAGCGATCATCGGCGCCGGTGTCTTCGTGCTCACCGGCATCGGCGCCGCCGATCACGCCGGCCCGGCGCTGGTGCTGTCGTTTATGATCGCCGGCACCGCCTGCGCCTTCGCCGCCCTGTCCTACGCCGAACTGGCGACGACCATCGGCGGCTGCGGCAGCGCCTACGGTTACGGTTACGCCGCACTCGGTGAAATCGTCGGCTGGCTGATCGGCTGGATACTGCTGCTCGAATACGGCATGGCGGTGTCCACCGTCGCGGTCGGCTGGTCGGGGTACGTCAACAACGCCCTGCTCGCCGTCGGTCACGGCCTGCCGGAGCAGTATCTCAAACCGTTCACCGAGCAAGGGGGGTTGTTGAATCTGCCGGCAACGCTGATCATCCTGCTGCTCACCGGCCTGTTGGCCAGCGGCGCTTATGTCAGCGCCAAATTCAACGCCGCGATGGTCGCCGTCAAACTCGCGGCGCTGTTTTTGTTCATCGCGATCGCGCTATTTCATGTCGATCCGGCGAACTGGTCGCCGTTCATTCCCGAGCGCCTGGTCGATGCCGAGGGCCACGCCAAGTACGGCATGCTCGGCGTGGTCGAAGGCGCCGCGGTGATCTTTTTCGCCTACATCGGCTTCGACGCGGTCTCGACCGCCGCCGAAGAAACCAAAAATCCGCAGCGCAACGTGCCGATCGGCATCATCGGTTCGCTGGTCGTCTGCACCTTGCTTTATATCGTCGTTTCTCTGCTTTTGACCGGCGTTGTGCCCTATACCGAACTGGGCGTCGCCTCGCCGGTCGCCGACGCGCTGTTGCGCATCGGCCAGCAATGGGGCTCGGCGGCGGTCGCCGCCGGCGCCATCGCCGGGTTGACGACGGTGATGCTGGTGATGTTTTTCGGTTTGACCCGCGTCCTGTTGGCGATGTGCCGCGACGGGCTTCTGCCGCGGCAGTTCGCCGTGCTCGGCGAGCACAGCAAATCGCCGGTGCGGATCATTCTGGTCTCCGGCGTGCTGCTCGCCACCGCCGCCGGTCTGCTGCCGATCGAATCGCTCGCCAAGCTGGTCAATATGGGGACGCTGGCGGCGTTCACGGTCGTCTGCCTCGGCGTGATCTGGCTGCGCAAGCACCGGCCGGAACTGCCGCGGCCGTTCAAAACGCCGTTGTCGCCGCTGTTTCCGACGCTTGGCGCGCTGTCGTGCGTTTATCTGATGCTCAACCTGCCGCTGACCACCTGGATCGCATTCGCCACCTGGTCCCTGATCGGACTGGTTGTTTACGCCGCTTATTCGTACCGCCACAGCCACCTGACGGACGCCGCGGCGAGCGCCGGTTGAGGGACGGCCGACGCAGCGGCGAGAGGAAGCGGGATCGATGCTGCTGGCCGCCGAGCACGTGGTGTTGGAACGGCGCGGACGGAGCGTGTTCGGCCGCGCCAGTGTCACGCTCGCCGCGGGCCGGGCGCTGTTGATCGAAGGCGCCAACGGCGCCGGCAAGACGACACTGCTGAAAATCCTGGCCGGCCTGCTCAGGCCGCACGAAGGCCGCGTCGAACGCGGCGCCACGGTCTTCGTCGGCCACCAGAACGCGCTCAAACTGGAACTCAGCGCCGTCGAGAACCTGCGCTTTTACGCCGCGCTGCAAGGCGGCGGCGGCGAATGCGCGGCGCTGGCGAACATGGATGTCGCCGATCTCGCCGACCGCGCGGTCGGCGAAATGTCGGCCGGCCAAAAGCGGCGCGTGGCTCTCGCCCGATTGTTTCTCTGCCGCGCCCCGCTGTGGCTGCTCGACGAGCCTTACGCCAATCTCGATGTTTCCGGCGCGGCGCTGCTCGACCGCCATTTCGCCGCCCATCTAACCGGCGGCGGCGGACTGGTCATCGCCAGCCACGGCCGAGCGCCCCAGGGCCTGCCCGCCCTCGACACCCTGCGCTTGCCGGTCGTGACGCAGGCCGCATGAATCAAGGACATGAACATGACTCCGGGACAGTCATGAATAGGGTCATGAAAAAGGGACACGGATGAATCCGGCTCTGGCTCTGATCCGCCGCGATCTTTTGATCGCTCTGCGCCGCCGCCAGGAAACGCTCTGGCCGCTGTGGTTCGCACTCCTCGTGGTCAGCCTGTTTCCGCTCGGCATCAGCCCCGATCCGGCGATCCTCAGGGTCGTCGGGCCGGGCGTGATCTGGATTGCGATGCTGCTTTCCGGGCTGTTGACGCTCGACCCGCTGTTCCGCGCCGACGCCGAGGACGGCAGCCTCGAACAATGGCTGCTCGGCGAAGTACCGCTCAGCCTTTTGGCCTTCGCCCGCATCGTCTCGCACTGGCTGATCAGCGGCCTGCCGCTGGTCCTGGTCGCGCCGCTGATGGCCTTGATGCTCGGCATGAAGCCCGGCTTGATCGCGGTGCTCATCGTCTCGCTGCTGCTCGGCGGACCGCTGCTCAGCGCCCTCGGTGCGACTGGCGCGGCACTGGCGCTCGGCGCCCGGCGCGGGGCGTTTCTCGTCGTGCTGCTCGTCGTGCCGTGGTACGTGCCGATCCTGATTTTCGCCTCGGGCGCGCTGCGCTCGACGGCCGATGGCCTGCCGGCCGGGCCGCAATTACAATTGCTGGCAGCGATGTCGCTGTTCGGCATCACCCTCGCGCCGTGGGCCATCGCCGGGGCGCTGAAAATCAATCTACGAGGTTGAAGCCCAATGTGGCAGGCATTCAAACTATGGTTTCATCAATGGGGCTCGCCGCCGGTGTTCTATCGGCGCAGCGCGCGCTGGATTCCGTGGCTGTGGCTGCTGGCCCTGCTGCCGGCCGGGCCGGGCTTGTACCAGGCCTTGTTCGTCGTCCCCAGCGATTATCTGCAAGGCGACAGCTACCGGATTTTGTTCATCCACGTGCCGAGCGCCTGGATGTCGATGATGATTTTCGTGATGATGGCGCTACTCGCCGCGATCGGCCTCGTCTGGCGCATCCGCACCGCCGAAATCCTGGCGATGGCCAGCGCCCCGATCGGCGCCGCGTTCACGCTGGTGACGCTGCTCACCGGCAGCCTGTGGGGGCGGCCGACCTGGGGCACCTACTGGCAGTGGGACGGCCGGATGACCTCCGAACTGATCCTGTTGTTCCTCTACGCCGGTGTCATCGCCCTGTACCGGGCGATCGAGGACCGGCGCCAGGCGGCGCGCGCCGCCGGCCTTTTGGCCGTGATCGGCGTCGTCAACATCCCGATCATCCATTACTCGGTGCAATGGTGGACGACGCTCCACCAGGGCAGCACGATCAAGCTGACCGGCCCGTCGACGATCGACCCGAGCATGCTGCCGCCGCTGCTCATGCTCATCGTCGCCAGTAAATTCTTCTACGCCGCAAACCTGCTCAGCCGCGCCCGTCTCGAACTCTACGAACAAGACCGTCAAAAAGATTGGGTACGCAAACGGTTCGCCGGCAACTGAGAAGTCGTCATCCGCTGCTCGGTGCCTCGTCCCCCACTTGCGGTAATCCGCGCCTCGTCCCTTGCTGGCGGGAATGCACCTTGTTCCTTCCCTCGCTTGCGGGAAGTCATCCCCTCATCCCCCGCTTGCGGGAAGTCATCCCCTCATCCCCCCCGCTTGCGGGGGAAGGTTAGGAAGGGGGTGCGATTTTTTCCAGACCGCCGAGCCACGGGCGCAGGGCGTTGGGGACGGTGATCGAACCGTCTTCGTTCTGGTAGTTTTCGACGATCGCGACCAGGGTGCGGCCGACGGCGAGGCCCGAGCCGTTCAGCGTATGGACGGGCTCTGGTTTGCCGCTTTGCGGATTGCGCCAGCGGGTTTTCATCCGTCGCGCCTGGAAATCGCCAAAGTGCGAGCAGGAACTGATTTCGCGGTAGCGCCGCTGGCTCGGCAGCCAGACTTCGAGGTCATAGGTCTTGCGCGCCGCGAAGCCCATGTCGCCGGTGCACAACAAAACGACGCGGTACGGCAGTTCGAGGCGGCGCAGCACGGTCTCGGCGTGCGCGGTCAACGCTTCGAGCGCCGCCTCGCCTTCTTTCGCTTCGACGATTTGCACCAGTTCGACTTTCTCGAACTGGTGCTGGCGGATCATGCCGCGCACGTCGCGGCCGTAGGATCCGGCTTCGCTGCGGAAACACGGAGTGTGGGCGACGAGGCGCAGCGGCAATGCCTCGGCATCGAGCATCTCGCCGCGCACGAGGTTGGTCAGCGGCACCTCGGCGGTCGGGATCAGGTAATAGGGCAAATCGCCGGCGAGGGCGAAAAGGTCGGCGGCGAATTTGGGCAACTGGCCGGTGCCGGTCAGGCTGTCGCGATTGGCGAGGTACGGCACGTAATATTCCCGGTAACCATGCTCGCCGGTGTGCAATTCGAGCATGAACTGAATCAGGGCGCGGTGCAGGCGGGCCAGCGGGCCGCACAGCACGGCGAAACGCGCCCCGGCAATTTTAGCGGCGCGGTCGAAATCGAGCATGGCGAGTTCGGTGCCGAGATCGACGTGATCCTTGACGGTGAATGGCAAGGTGCGCGGTTCGCCCCAACGCCGGACTTCGACGTTGTCGTTCTCGTCCTCTCCCAATGGTACATCGGCGGCGGGGATATTGGGCAGGGCGTAGAGGATTTCGTCTTCCGCCGCCAGGATGACATCGAGCCGGGCTTTGAGCCGATCGAGTTCGGCGCCGAGGCCGCCGACCGCGGCCAAAAGCGGCGCGATATCCTCGCCGCGGGCCTTGGCTTCGCCGACCGCCCGCGAGCGGACATTGCGTTCGTTCTGCAAGGTCTGGGTCTGCGTTTGGCATTCCCGGCGCTCTTCTTCAAGGCGCCGCCAGGCGGCAGTATCGAACGCGACGCCGCGGCGAGCCAGTTGTTCGGCCACTGCTTCGGGGTCGGAACGCAACAGTTGCGGGTCGAGCATCGCGGCGTCCTTACAAATCCTTGATCACATCGACGCCGCGCGGTGGCGTGAACGAAAAAAGCCCGGGCTGCAGTTTGGGGTTGCGCCTGATGCGGCTGAAATGGACATCGGTGCTCTGCCCCAACTGGTCGGACATCACCATCCGGGCCAGCATATCGCCGGTGAAACCGAGCCTGAGTTCGTTGAAATCGCTGCTCTCCAGCGGATCGAGAATCACCCATTCGAGGTCGTCGCCACGGCCGCCGTCGCGCATTTCGAAGTATTCGCCGAGGCGCGCCGGATCGGTCAACACGCTGAGCGCCGATTGGTTGAGGGCTGTTTTCTGATCGCGCACCGTCACTTGCTCCAGCTCGACGTCGTAGGACCACACCTGCCGGCCGTCGGCGACGATGTGCTGCGGCCAGGGTTCAAGGTAGTCCCAGCGCAGCCGGTCGGGCTGCTGGATAAACAGATTGCCGGTCGAAATTTCCTGGTAACCATCGGCGTCGACCGCGATCTGCCGGAACGAGGCGCTGAGGCTTTTCAGACCGGTGTTGAACGCCCTGAGACGTTCGATGCCGCCGGCCTCAGCGGCCGCGGCCCAGGCCAGTAATACGGGCAGAACAAGCGCTGCGATGGATTTCACGAGTCGAACCTATTTAGACGGGTTTATTCGCGGCTGCGCCGCGGAACCAGCACCTGGCGCTGGCCGTTGTGTTCCGGCGGGCTGACGATGCCGGCCGCCTCCATATCCTCGATCAGGCGCGCCGCGCGGTTGTAGCCGATGCGCAACTGGCGCTGCACGCTGGAGATCGACGCCCGGCGCGATTCGATGACGAACTCGACCGCCTGGTCGTAGTACTCGTCCTGTTCGCCGCCGGGCGGCCCTTCGGGCAGGCCGGTGGCGCCGATCAACTGGCCGTTGCCGTCGGTCTGTACGTCTTCGAGGACGGCGGCGAGATAATCCGGTTCGCCCATGGCACGCAACATTTCGACCACTTTGTGGACTTCGTGATCGGCGACATAGGCGCCGTGGACGCGCTCGGGAAGCGCCGAGCCGGGCGGCAGGAACAACATGTCGCCGTGACCGAGAAGCTGTTCGGCGCCCGATTGATCGAGGATGGTGCGCGAATCGATGCGCGATGACACCTGAAAGGCGATGCGCGCCGGGATATTGGCCTTGATCAAGCCGGTGATCACATCAACCGACGGTCGCTGCGTGGCGAGGAGCAGGTGGATGCCCGAGGCGCGCGCTTTCTGCGCCAAGCGGGCGATCAGCTCTTCGACTTTCTTGCCGACGATCATCATCAGATCGGCGAACTCATCGACGACGATGACGATATTGGGCAGCGTCGGCAAGGCCGGCGGCAAGGTGCCGGGCGGCGCGCCGGCGGCGTCGAAAAACGGGTCGGTGAGCGGCTTGCCGGCTTGCCGCGCCTCGTTGATACGGCGGTTGAAGCCGGCAAGATTGCGCACCCCGAGCGTCGCCATCAACCGATAGCGGCGGTCCATTTCGCCGACCCCCCAGCGCAGCGCGTTGGCGGCGTCTTTCATGTCGGTCACGACCGGCGCCAACAGGTGCGGGATGCCTTGGTAGACCGACAGTTCGAGCATCTTGGGGTCGATCATGATCAAACGCACCTGCTCGGCCGTCGCCTTGTACAGCAGGCTGAGGATCATGGCGTTGAGGGCCACCGATTTGCCCGAGCCGGTGGTGCCGGCGACCAGCAGGTGCGGCATGCGCGAAATATCGGCGACCACCGGATGACCGCCGATATCCTTGCCGAGGCCGAGGGTCAACGGCGAATGCGATTTCTGGTAAGTGGGCGATTCGAGGATCTCGCGCAGATAGACCAATTCGCGCCGCTGGTTCGGGATCTCGAGCCCGACCACCGATTTGCCGGGAATGACCTCGACGATGCGCACCGAGATGACGCTGAGACCGCGCGCCAAATCCTTGGCCAGCGACGAGATCTGACTGACTTTGACGCCGGCCGCCGGCTGCAACTCGAAACGGGTGACCACCGGCCCGGGGTGGACGGCGACCACCTCGGCCTCGACATTGAAATCGGCAAGTTTCAGTTCCACCTGCCGGGAGAGCGCGGCCAATGCCTCGGCGCTGTAGCCTTGCATTGCGCGCGGCGGTTCGTCGAGCAGGTCGAGCGGCGGCAGGCCGGCGGCCGGCAGGTGTTTGAACAACGGCCGCTGCCGTTCCTGCACGGTCGGCTCGGGAACCGGGGGTGGCGGGCGCAACTCGATCTTTGGCGGTTCGCGCCGCGCCTGGCGGACCGTTTCCTGGCGCCGCAAATCGTCGCGTTGAGCCCGCGCTCGGCGGCCGGCGATCCAGTCCTTGAGATCGTCGGCGATGTCCCGGCTACGATGCCAAGCGGCGAGCGCCAGGGCCCCGGTGGTATCCATCAACCACAACCACGAAAGCCCGGTGAACAGTGTGATGCCGGAGAGCAGCAGCGCCAGCATCAGCAGTGTGGTGCCGGTCACGGCGAGCAGCGGCACAAACGGCCGGCTGACCAAACTGCCGACGATCCCGCCGGCGCCGAAGCCCTCCGGCAACGGCGCGAAGTCGGCGCTGGCGTGGATCGCGAGCAGCGCCGCACCGCTGACCACCGCGACGATCAGGCCGCCGAGATAGATCGCCGGCGCCCAGCGCTCGGTTTCCGGCCGGTCGTCGCGCGGCAACTGCCGGACGCCGAGATAGAACAGCAAAAACGGCAGCAGGTAGCCCGCCAGGCCGAAGAAACTGAGGCTGAAGTCGGCGAGCCAGGCGCCGGCCAGGCCACCGCGATTGGCGATCCGGGCGGCGTTGCCGGCGTGGCTGAAACCGGGATCGCCGGGGTTGTAACTGATTAGACAGACCGCCAGATAGACCGCAGCGATGGCCAGAATGACCAGCAGGCTTTCACGCAACCGGCCGGCGAGCACGCCGCCTTCAGCCGCACCGCCGCGGCGCGCCGCGGCGCGCGCCGCGCGTGTGGCGGCCTCATTGGACGGCTTGCGCCTCACGGTAGAATGCTCATTTCGCCATCAATAATCGAACAGGAGATTATACATGACCGCCTCCCGTCACTTCCGGCTGCTGATCCTCGGTTCAGGCCCGGCTGGCTATACCGCAGCGATCTACGCAGCGCGCGCCAATCTCCAACCGGCGGTGATCACCGGCTTGCAGCAGGGCGGTCAACTGACGACCACCACCGACGTCGACAACTGGCCGGGCGATGTCGAAGGTCTGCAGGGGCCGGCCCTGATGGAGCGCATGCAGCGCCACGCCGAGCGCTTCGCCAGCGAAATCATAGTCGATCAGATCGACCGCGTGGATCTGAGTCACCGGCCGTTTACGCTGCACGGCGAGCAAGGCGAATATACCGCCGAGGCATTGATTATCGCGACCGGCGCCAGCGCCCGCTACCTCGGTATCGACTCGGAGCAGCGTTATCTCGGGCGCGGCGTCTCGGCCTGCGCCACTTGCGACGGCTTTTTTTATCGCGGCCAGGAGGTCGCAGTGATCGGCGGCGGCAACACCGCGGTCGAGGAGGCGCTGTATCTCGCCAACCTCGCCGCTAAAGTCACGCTGGTGCACCGTCGCGCTCAACTGCGGGCCGAAAAAATCCTCCAGGACCGGCTGTTCGCGCGCCGCGACGAAGGCAAGATCGACCTGATCTGGGATCATGTGGTCGACGAAGTGCTCGGCGACGAGAACGGCGTCACCGGCGTCCGCCTGGCGCAGGTCGCCGGCGGCGAAAAACGCGATATTGCCGTCAGCGGCTTGTTCATCGCCATCGGCCATACACCCAATACGGCGTTGTTCGAGGGGCAATTGGCGATGGCGGGTGGTTATATCAAAACCACGGCCGGACAAGACGGCAACGCCACGGCGACCAGCGTGCCCGGAGTGTTCGCCGCCGGCGACGTCGCCGATCACGTTTACCGCCAGGCGGTGACATCGGCCGGTTTCGGCTGCATGGCGGCCCTCGACGCCGAGCGTTTTCTGGACGAGCATGAAAGCACCGGCTAAACCGGCGTCACCGCCCCCGCCTGCCGATGCCGCGGACCACCCCTGCCAGCGACGGTAACCGCATCCGCCGGCTGATGTCGATCCGCGAGCTGGACGCGGCGGCCTGGAACCGGCTGCACGGCGGCAATCCGGCGCTCGACTGGCATTTTCTCGCGGCATTGGAACAAACCGCAGCGCGGCCGGAATACGGCTGGCTTGCCGCGCACCTGGTGATCGAAGTGAACGGCGCTCCGGCCGCCGCCGCACCGGCGTGGCTGAAAGCCCATTCGCACGGCGATTTCGTCTACGACTGGCACTGGGCGCACGCCGCCCGGCGCAGCGGCTTCGACTGGTATCCCAAGCTGGTCTGCGAAGTGCCGTACACGCCGCTTGCCGGCCCCCGGCTGCTGGCCGCGCCCGGCGCCGAAACCCTGCTCCCGGCCCTCGCCGCGGCGCTGGGCGAAACCGCCGAACGCGATGGCTTGGCGACCGTTCAGGTCAATTTCGCCGCTCCTGCCGATCACGCCCCGTTGGCCACCGCCGGTTTCCTGCACCGGCGCGACGATGTGTTATTCCGTTGGATCCGCCCTGCCGGCGATGACCCGGTGGGCGGTTTCGAATCCTATCTCATGGCCCTGCAACCGCATCGGCGCAAAACCATACGCCAGGAACGCCGCCGCCTGGCCGCCGCCGGCATCGCCTGCCGCTGGCTGCCGGCCGCCGCCGCCGGCCCGGCCGAACACGCCCTGGTCGCCGCCTGCCAGAACCGGACGTTTCAGCGTTACGGCAACCTGCCGCTGCTGCCCGCCGCTTTTTTCTCCGCCGCCGCCGAAAGTCCGGCACAAGCGCTGTGGTACTGCCTGGCCGAGCGCCACGGCCAGCCATGCGCCGCGGCGGTTTTTCTCAAAAGCGACGATACGCTGTACGGCCGCTATTGGGGCATGCTCGACGACATCCCCCTGCTGCATTTCGAATTGTGTTATTACCAGGGCATCGAATTCTGCCTGCAGCACGGCCTGGCGGCCTTCGAACCGGGCGTCCTAGGCGAACACAAAAGGCGGCGTGGTTTCCAACTCGTGCCGACCTGGTCGTATCATTATTTTCCCGACCGGCGCCTCCGCCGCGCAGCGGCGGCCTGGATCGCGGATGAACGATAGGGTGCCGGCCATCGGAAACGGGTGATGAAATACGCTCCACCGCCGATTCTCAGCCCCGATCCCTTAAGCCCGTTCCCGGCCATTCCGGCCGGCAATCCGGAAAGCAGTGAAGGGGCGATGATCGCGATGGGCGGCGACCTCGACCCACGACGCCTGTTGAATGCTTACCGGCACGGCATTTTCCCGTGGTACGGCCCCGGCTCGCCGATCATCTGGTGGTCGCCGCACCCGCGCTGCATCCTGCCGGTCGCGGCATTCAAGGCACACCGCCGGCTCCGCCGGCAGATGCGCCACCCGGACCTCAGCCTGTCCACCGATCGCGCCTTCACGGCGGTCGTCGCGGCCTGTGCTGCACCGCGCCGCGCCGGGGACGAAAGCTGGATCATCCCGGAAATCGCCTACGCTTACCGCCGGCTGCACGAGGCGGGATATGCCCATTCGATCGAAGTCTGGTCCGCCGATGAATTGATCGGCGGGCTCTATGGCGTGCTGCTCGGCCGTTTGTTTTTCGCCGAATCGATGTTCACCCGCGCCGGCGGCGGAAGCAAAATCGCGCTCTATGCGCTGCTGAAGATCATGGCCGAACTCGGCGCGCCATTCATCGACTGCCAGTTGCCCAACCCCCACCTGTTCCGCCTCGGGGCGTTGCTGCTGCCGCGCGATGTGTTTCTCGCCTACGGGCGCGAGCTGACCGCCGCCCAACCACGGCGCCCGTGGCCGACCCGCCTGCCGCGGCTCGGATAGAATGACCCGCTCACCCGTTTCGGAGAGGCCGTTATGCCGCAAGCCAAAATCGGCATCATCATGGGTTCGCGCTCGGATTGGGAGACGATGCGCCACGCCGCGGCCACGCTGGATGACTACCGAGTGGCGCACGAGGTGCGCATCGTTTCGGCCCATCGCACGCCAGAAGCCATGGTCGAATGGGCGAAAGCGGCACGCGGCCGCGGCCTGCAAGTTATCATCGCCGGCGCCGGCGGCGCCGCTCACCTGCCCGGCATGGTCGCCAGCTTGACGACCCTGCCGGTGCTCGGCGTCCCGGTGCAGGGCAAATCTCTGGACGGGCTCGATTCGCTGCTCTCCATCGTCCAGATGCCCGGCGGCGTTCCGGTCGGCACACTGGCGATCGGCACCGCCGGGGCGGTCAACGCGGCATTGCTGGCCATCGCCATTCTGGCTTTACACGACGAGGATCTGCGCGCCGCGCTGGAACGCGGCCGCGCGGCCCGCCGCGACGCAGTGCTCAACGACGACGATCCAAGAGAGAGTTGACCCAATTGTTGCATAGATTCCCGGAATTCTCGGTCAAGCTGGCGAGTGCAGCTTGTCCGATTCCCCGACAAACCGTAGTAATTCTACGGTTCGAGGGGAAGCGGACAAGATGTGCCGCCAGCTTGGGCGAGAAACCGGGCGCGTCACGCTATGTGAATTCGTTTTTCCGGCTAATAGCATCATAACTATATGATTTCATGTTGAATTTGATGAAGTCGAGCAAAATTTATGCAACTATTGGGTTAATGCGCATCGGCATTCTCGGCGGCGGTCAACTCGGCCGCATGCTGGCGCTGGCCGGTTACCCGCTGGGTTTTCGCTTTCTGCTGCTCGATCCAGACGCCGCGGCCTGCGGCGGCGACGTCGCTCCGCTGCTCACTGCGGATTACGACGATCCGGTCGCCCTCGAGCGACTGGCCAGCGAGTGCGCGGTGGTCACTTACGATTTCGAAAACGTCCCGGCCGGCAGCGCCGAGACGCTCGCCCGGCGTGTCGCGGTGCACCCGGCGCCGGCCGCCCTCGCCTGCGCCCAGGATCGCTGGCACGAAAAACAATTGTTCACCAAACTGGGCATCGCCACCCCGGACTACGCACCGGTGGACAGCCGCGATGATCTCGCCGCGGCGCTGGCCCGTATCGGGCTGCCGGCCGTGCTCAAGACGCGCCGCTTCGGTTATGACGGCAAAGGCCAGGTGGTACTGCGCACAACGGCACAGATCGATACGGAATGGCGGCGCTTCGCCGGCCAGCCGCTGCTCCTCGAAGCCTTTGTGCCGTTCGACGTTGAATGTTCGATCATCGCGGTGCGCGATGCCGGCGGACAGATCGCCACCTATCCGCTGACCCGCAACCTGCACCGCGACGGCATCCTCGCCGCCAGCCTGGCGCCGTATCCGTGCGGTGCAACGCTGTACGGCGAGGCGGTGAATTGGATTTCGCGACTTTTAGATTATTTTTCATATATCGGGGTGATGGCCCTTGAACTGTTCGTCGCCGGCGACCGGCTGCTGGCCAACGAGTTCGCCCCGCGGGTCCACAACTCCGGGCATTGGACCATTGACGGGGCGGCGACCAGCCAGTTCGAAAATCACCTGCGCGCCATCGCCGGCCTGCCGCTCGGCGCCACCGACTGCCGGGGCGCGGCACTGATGCTGAACTGGATCGGCGAGATGCCCGAGCGCGACCCGTGGTTGGCGCTGCCCGGCCTGCATTGGCACGATTACCGCAAAACACCCCGGCCGGGCCGCAAATTGGGACACGCGACATTGATCGCCGAGGATAACGACGCATTACGTAAAAACGGCGCCGAACTCGCCGCTCAGTATGATCCAGCAATGCTTGAAAAATTGCTAAAAAATTGAAAATCCTGTTGATAGCTAATCCGCTGTCCGGCCCTTGGTACGGCCGTCGCCTCCGCCACTTGCAAACCGCCTGCGCCGCGCGCGGCCTGCAGGCCGATCTGCGTTTGACGGCCGAGCCGGGTGACGCAAGGCAGATTGCCGCCGCTGCCGATTTGTCGCGCTATGACGCTGTGGTGGCCGCTGGCGGCGACGGGACGCTGTTCGAAGTGCTGAACGGCATGTACCCAAAACCCGCCGCCGAACGCCTGCCGCTGGGCGTCGTACCGATCGGCACCGGTAATGCTTTCGCCCGCCATATCGGCCTGCAAGCGGGAGACATCGACCGGGCATTCGACATCATCGCCGCCGGCCGCCGCCGCATGGTCGATATCGCCGAAATCGAACACGCCGCGGGGCGATGCTATTCGCTCAATATCACCGGACTCGGTTTCGCCACCGACGCCGCGCTGAGCGCCGCCCATTTCAAGGCCCTGGGCGGCCTCGCCTACAGCGCCGGCAGTCTGTTGAGAATGGTGAACCCGGCCGCCTTCACCGTGCGCTTCCACGCCGACGGTGAAGACATCACCTCGCCTTGCCTGCTGCTCGAGATCGCCAACACGCGCTACACTGGCAGCCGCTTTCTGATCGCCCCCGAAGCCCGGTTTAACGACGGCCTCCTCGATTGGATCCTGGTCAAGCCGATGCCCCGGCGCCGCCTGCTGCGGCTTTTCCCCAGTGTGTATCGCGGCCGCCACGTCGCCTATCCGGAAGTACTGACCGGCCGCGCCGGCGAAATCGAGATCCTTTCGCCGGCCGCTTACCCGCTGACCATCGACGGCGAAATCATCGGCCGCACACCCGCCCGCATCCGCTGCCTGCCCGGCGATCTCAGCCTATTGTGCGCCTGATCCTGCGCCGCCGGTAGGATCAACCCAATCGTTAGGTAAATTTTGCTCAAGTGGATATTCAAGATAGAATTCCGCCCGCCATTCGGCGAAGCGCCCCTGTTCGATCGCCAGGCGTATCTGCCGCATCAATTGCTGGTAATGGTGCAGGTTGTGGATGGTCGCCAGCCGCGGGGCGAGGATCTCGTTGCACCTGAAAAGGTGCGCCAGATAGGCGCGGCTGTAATGGGTGCAGGTGTAGCAAGTGCAGCGTTCGTCCAGCGGCCCGGTATCGGCGCGGTAACGAGCGTTGCGGATGCGCACGACGCCACCATGCGTGAACAGGTGGCCGTTGCGCGCGTTGCGCGTCGGCATCACGCAATCGAAAAGATCGACGCCGCGGGATACCGCTTCGACAATGTCCTCCGGCCGGCCGACGCCCATCAGATAACGCGGTTTCCCGGCCGGTAGCGCCGGAACCGTTTCGTCGAGAATGTGCAAGCGTTCGGCCGGGCTCTCGCCGACGCTGAGGCCGCCGATGGCGAGCCCGGCGAACGGCAGGGCCGCCAGCTCGCGCGCCGCGCTTTGCCTGAGCGCCGGATACATCCCGCCCTGTACGATGCCGAACAGCGCCGCCGGGTTGCCGGTGTGCGCCGCAAGGCAGCGTTCCGCCCAACGCTGCGTCAGGGACAGCGATGCGCGGGCTTGTGCTTCGCTTGCCGGGTAGGGGGTGCATTCATCGAAGGCCATGACGATATCGGAACCCAAGTCACGCTGCACCGCCATCGATTCTTCCGGGCCGAGAAACACCGGCGCACCATCGACCGGCGACTGAAAATGGACACCGGCTTCGCTGATTTTACGGCGGGCGGCCAGCGAAAAGACCTGGAAACCGCCGGAGTCGGTGAGGATCGGGCCGGACCAATGGATGAATTCGTGCAACCCGCCGTGTGCCCGGATCACTTCCATTCCCGGGCGGAGCAGCAAATGAAACGTGTTGCCGAGAATGATCTCGGCGCCGCTCGCCCGGACTTCTTCGGGGGTCATCGCTTTGACCGAGCCGTAGGTGCCGACCGGCATGAAGGCCGGCGTCTCGACCGCGCCGCGGGCAAACAGCAGCCGGCCGCGCCGCGCCCCATCGGCACAGCCGAGTCGTGCGAACTGCATCCCGGCTGGCGGGAGGGTGGGGCCCGGCCCGGCCGGGTGCGGCGCTGCCGCGTCGTCTGCTAACATGGAATACTCCTCAACCGGGGGTGTGGCCATGAACATCTTCAATTATGCTTTCAAATCGCTCGACGGCGCGCCGCTGGCGCTCGAACGCTGGCGTGGACAGCCGTTCTTGATCGTCAATACCGCTTCGGAATGCGGTTATACGCCGCAGTACGAAAAACTCCAACGGCTGCACGAAGACTACCGGCAGTCCGGTCTCGTCGTGCTCGGCATCCCGAGCAACGATTTCGGCGGCCAGGAGCCGGGCAGCGAAGAGGATATCGCCGAATTCTGCAGCAGCCGCTACCAGATCGGTTTCCCGATGACCGCGAAGTATTCGGTCAGCGGCGGCGAGGCGCACCGGCTGTTTATCGATCTGCTGAACGAGTTCGGGCCGGATGTCCTGCCGAAATGGAATTTTCACAAGTACTTTTTCAACCGGGCCGGCGATCTCGTCGAGCACTGGCCGTCGCGCGTCGAGCCCGACGACCCGGCTCTCACCCACGTCATCGAACAGAACCTGCAATCGTGGGTACTATGAGCCACCGCAGACGCGGCACGCCGGATCCGGTACGATCCGGCTGATCCGGAAAGCCGCGCCTCGCGCCTCGAACCGCAATAGCCGGCCGCACAGGACATCGCCGATCCCGGCGATGAGTTTGATCGCTTCCAGCGCTTGCAGGGTGCCGATCAGGCCCGGCACCGGGCCCAGAACACCGCGCTCGGCGCAACCGCCGCCGCCGGTGCCGGTCGGCGGATAGAGACACTCATAGCACGGGGCGCCGCCCGCCGGCCAGAACACCGTCACCTGCCCTTCGAACCCTTCGGCGGCGCCGTGGATCAGCGGCACGCCGGCGGCCACCGCCGCGCGATTGAGGGCGATCCGGGCGGCGAACGTATCGGTTGCGTCGATCGCCAAGTGGCATCCGGCAAGCATCTCGGCGGCGTTCTCCGGCGCGAAGAACACCGGCAATGCCTCGACCTCGATCGCCGAATTGACCCGGGCGAGATGGGCCGCCGCCGCCTGTGACTTGGATTTGCCGACGTCGTCTTCGGTATACAGAATCTGGCGGTGCAAATTGTCGAGTGCCACTTCGTCGGGATCGACGAGGCGCAACATGCCGACCCCGGCGCCGGCGAGATAACGCGCCGCCGGGGTCCCGAGACCGCCGAGACCGGCGATCAATACGCGGCCGGCCGCCAGCTTCGCCTGGCCGTCGGCGCCGAGTTCGGGCAACACCAGTTGGCGGGCGTACCGGGCGCGGGCGCGGGCCGTGAGCGTCATCGTTTGACGTGCTGCATGAGGCGCCGGCGTTTCGCGATCTGCCGCGCGGTCAACGGGTTGCGTTGACCGGCATAAGGGTTTTCGCCCTCTTTGAGGACGATCGCCAACGGCACGCCGGTCAGCTTGAATGCGCGGCGAAAATGGGCGGCGAGATAGCGTTTGTAGCTTGCCGGAACCGTGGCGGTCCGGTTGCCGTGGATGACGATGGTCAGCGGCCGAACGCCGCCGATATGGGCATAGCGCAGGCTGGCGGTACGCCCGCGGCTGAGCGGTGGCGGGTGGGCGGCCAGCGCCTCGGTCAACGCCGTGGTCAGCGCCTTGCTCGGCGGCGTCCGAGCGGCGGCCTGGGCGGCGCGTTGGACAGCGGCCATCAATTCGCCGAGACCGCTGCCGTGGCGCGCCGAGATCGGGATTTTTTCGACGTAATCGGCAAAACGGCAGCGGCGCTCGAGATCGCGCAAGAAGCGCCGCCGGTCGCTGGACGTCAGACCGTCCCACTTGTTGATGGCGATCACCAGCGCGCGGCCGTTGTCGAGCAGCATGCCTAAAAGACGCATATCCTGTTCAGCGGCGCCGTCGGCGGCGTCGAGCAGCAGCACCACGACATCGGCCTCGGCGATGACTTGCAGCGATTTGATCACGCTGAGTTTTTCCAGCGGATCGGCGACCCGCGCCCGGCGGCGGATGCCAGCGGTATCGATCAGCAGGTAATCTTGCCCATCACGCCCAAACGGCACGCGGATCACGTCGCGCGTCACCCCGGGGATGTCGGCGGTGAGCAGCCGCTCCTCACCGACCAGGCGGTTGATCAGCGTCGATTTGCCAACATTGGGCCGGCCCATAAAAGCCAGTCTGAGCGGCCGTTGCGCGGCCGGAGCCGGCCCCGCGGCCGGGGCGGCAGCCGGCAAATGCGCGGCGATCGCCGCGCCGAGGTCATCGAGGCCCTGGCGGTGCGCGGCCGAAACACTCACTACCTCGCCGAGGCCGAGCGCCGCGGCTTCAGCGGCGGCTGCGCTGTAACCCAACCCTTCGCATTTGTTCAATACCGGGATCAGCGGCTTGCCCAAGCGTCGGAGTTGGGCGGCCAAAGTCCGATCCGCGGCGTTCAAACCGGCCCGTGCATCGAACACGGCCAGCACCACCGATGCTTCAGCGAGCGCCGCAGCGACCTGCTCCTGGGCCAGCGCCTCGAGGCCTTCGGCGTCGTCGCTCAAGCCCCCGGTATCGACCAGCACATAAGGCCGGTCAGGGTCTTGAACCAGACCGTAGTGGCGATCGCGCGTCACACCCGGGCGGTCGGCGACCAGGGCCTCGCGGCTCCGGGTCAGGGCATTGAACAGCGTCGATTTGCCGACATTGGGCCGGCCGGCGATGACGACCACCGGCAGGCCGGGCGGCGGGGGTATGGTCGGCGCCGCACGCGGTGACCGCACGGCATGGGAAGTCATGAGCTAAAACCCGAGTAGTACGTAAATCAGCCTTATCGGCTCATGTTTAGATCGCGGCACCGGCGCGAAAGGCACTGAGGTTTCCCGCCGCGTCGATCTGGTAAAGCGTCGTGCCGACCACCAGCGGCGGAACAAATAACGGAGCGCCGATCTTGATGCGGGCGACAAATTCGCCGGTCTCGGCATCGAGCCAGTGGAGGAAGCCCTGCATATCGCCGACGGCGACATAATCGCCATAGAAGCTCGGCCGGGTCAAAACCCGGTTCTCCAGGCCGTCGCGCTTCCACAAGGTCGCCGCGTTCCGGCGGTCGATCAGCCACACCTGGTCGCTGGTATCGCTCAAGGTCAGGCGCGTGCGCGAGACATCGACACCGAGCGCCGTGCCGACGTCTTTGACCCACAACATGCGCCCCTGTTCGACGGCCAATGCCGCCAAGCGGCCGCGAACGGTGGAAACGTAAAGATCGGTGGCCACCATCGCCATGCTGCCGTCGATGTCCGACAGGCGATCGAGTTCGGTTCGCCCCTCGCGGTTGCTGACCGCCTGTTCCCAGGCCACCGCACCATCCTGCGCCCGGAGCGCGATCACCTCGCCGCCGTCATAACCGATAAACACTAGGCCGCCGCGGGCCAGCGGGTCGCCGTTGCCGCGCAGCGTCAGCAATGGCACACTGTGATCGTACAACCACAGCCGCGTGCCATCCGCGGCGTCGAACCCGAACACCCGGCCGTCAACACAGCGCACGATCACCACGCCGTCGTGCAGCAACGGCCGGGCCAGTACCTCGGAAGAAACCGGGGCCCGCCAGTTGACCGCGCCGCTTTCGGCGTCGAGCGCAAACAGTTCGCCTTCGAGTGTCCCGGCCAGGATCACGTTCTCGAACACGCCCAAGGTCGCAGAGATTTCCAGTTCGGTCGAAAAACGATGCGCCACGCGCCCCGTCTCGGCGTCGATGATCGAAATGCGACCACTACGATCGGCAATGAAGAGTCGACCGCCGCTGTAAACCGGCGCGATGCGCAACCCGGCCTTGCCGACACCGGAACCGGCCGAAGTGCGCCAGATGCGTTCGACCTTGAGCGTTGGGGTGAACTCGATGAGCGGCGCCGGGTCGCCTGGTTTTAGATCGCCGCCGTCGAACAGACCGCAACCGCCGAGCAGCAACGCGACACCTGATACGACGCCCAACGCCCTAAACAGGTTGTTGAAAAACGCCATCCTGGCGTTTTTCAACGTCGCTTGCGAAAGGCGCGACTTTCGCTGCGCTCCCGAGTTTTCGCTCCCAGTGGTGCGTCGAATGGGGTCGCGACGACCGAGCGAAACCGCAGGCGTAGCCGGGCCTACGTTGAGGATTTCGTGACCGAGGAGCGGCCGCAGGCGGCGTGCCAATGGGATGCGAAAATCGGTAGTTATTGTTTCGCGGACCCTAAGATCAATGGTCATTGCCGCCCTCCTCAGCGTCCGACTCAACCGCTTCCTGGGTGGCGGTCGCGCTGCCGGAATCGGTTGCCGGCTCGCCGGCCGTCGCCTGAGGTTCGCCGAGCGGCGTGGCGCGCAGCGCATCGTCAGTGGTCTTCGCCGGCGGCACGGCGCTCGCCAGCGCCTGCCACTTCATGTTCAGCAAACCGCGTTCGCTGGCGCTGAGGTCGAGCGCTTCACGGTAGGCGGCCAGCGCCTCTTCATCGCGACCCAACGCCGAATAAGCGTCACCGCGCGCTTCCGCGGCAAGCGCCGCGAGGGCCGATTCGGCGGGCACGTCGACCAGCAGTTCCAGGGCCCGCGCCGGCTGGCCGCCGGCGGTCAACAGCCGTGCCTGGCGCCAGGCGATCAGCGGCAGAAGCTCGCGCTGCACCGCCGTGCGGCGTAATTCGTCGAGGACGGCGAGCGCCTCATCCGGCCGCTCGCGGTCGGTGTAAGCGGCGGCCAGTTGCAGGCCGGCCAACGTCCGGTACAGATTTTTGCGGTATTCGCCAAGATCGGCGTAACCGGCGGCGGCGGCGTCGAGATCGGCACTGTCGAGGGCGTTTTGCACCACGGCGTACAAGCGGGCGGCATCGTAGTGCCGGTTGTCCTCCCGCAGTTGCCATTGCCGGTAGCCGAACACCGCGCCGATGGCCAGCGCCACCCCGATCAAAATGCCGCTGCCGTTCTCCTTGAGCCACGTCCTGACGCGCTCGCCTTGTTCCAAATCATCGTAAAGTTCAGTGGTCATTCGTCATCTCTACCCAATTTTTGCACACCAACTGTGAAACGGCCTGGGCGCGAAATCTACCCAATTGTTGCATAGATTCCCGGAATTCTCGGTCAAGCTGGCGAGTGCAGCTTGTCCGATTCTCCGAAGAACCGTAGTAATTCTACGGTTCGAGGGGAAGCGGACAAGATGTGCCGCCAGCTTGGGCGAGAAACCGGGCGCGTCACCTTAGGTGAATTCGATTTTCCTGCTAATAGCAACATAATTATATGATTTCACGGTGAATTTGATAAAATCGAGCAAAATTTATGCAACTATTGGGTCTATGATGCCGGGATTGTACGACGCGCCGGATCGCGGCACGTCAAACCGCCGGTATTTCATTGCCGCCCGTCGCCGTGACCCGCTCGGCCAATGCCTGGACGACTTGGTCCCGGCGCAGGGTCGCCTGCCGCTGATCGCCGCGTAAATCCTTAAGGCCGATCGTCCCGTCACGCACCTCGTCGGCGCCGAGGATCAACGCCCAGCGCGCGCCACTGCGGTCGGCGCGCTTGAACTGCGCCTTGAAACTGCCGCCGCCGAGATTCATCTGCAAGCGCAAACCGGGCAACGCGTCGCGCAGCGCTTCAGCGAGACGCCACCCGGCCTGTTCAGCGGCTTCCCCGGCCATCACCAGATAGACTTCAGGCGCCGTCCGCCATCGGGCATCGGCGGCGCGGCCGACCAGGCCGGCGAGGCGCTCCAGGCCCAGAGCGAACCCGACACCGGGGACATCCGGCCCGCCGTGGCGCGCGCACAGGCCATCGTAGCGACCACCACCGCAGACCGTACCCTGGGCCCCGAGTTCGTCGGTGACCCACTCGAACACCGTTCGGTTGTAATAGTCCAGGCCGCGCACCAGGCCGGGCTCATATTGCCAAGCGATCCCCGCCTCGTCGAGTGCTGCGCCGAGCGTCGCGAGATGGTCGCGGCTGGCGCGGCCGAGAAACGCCTCGAGGCGTGGCGCGGCGGCGAGCAACTCGCGCGTTTCAGCGACCTTGCTGTCGAGCACCCTGAGCGGATTGCGGTCGACCCGCCGCCGGCTGTCCGGATCGAGCCGTTCGCGGTGGGCGACAAGCCAACCGTGCAACGCCTCGCGATAGCGCCGCCGTTCCTCGTCATCGCCAAGATTGTTGAGTAGCAGGCGTATTTTGCCGGCCACACCGAGCGCCTGCCACAGGCGGTGGCAGATGAGGAGCAGTTCCCGTTCGCTATCGACACCGGCGGCGCCGAACACTTCGGCACCGATCTGGTGAAACTGCCGCGTCCGCCCGAGTTGTGGCCGCTCGTAGCGGAACATCGGCCCGCAATACCATAGACGCAATGGCAACTGCTGCAGCAAGCCATGCTCGATGACGGCGCGCACCACGCCGGCGGTGCCCTCGGGGCGCAAGCTGAGCAGATGGTCCCGGCGGTCGGCAAAGGTGTACATCTCCTTTTCGACGACATCGGTGGCCTCGCCGATCGCCTGCGTGAACAAAGCGGTGGATTCGATCAGCGGCGGGCGGATGCCGCCATAGCCATAAGCCGCGAAAATCCGCCGCGCCGCAGCTTCGATCCACTGCCACAGGTCATCGTCTTCCGGCAGCAGGTCATGCATGCCGCGTATGGCCTTGATCATCGGCTTCGCTGTTCAGAAATGGATTCGTTCAAGACAATACCCAGCGCCCGCGGCGGACGCCGCGAGGGGGTGGCACGCGACATTTCGACGTCTCGGCAGCGCCGGAGGTGGGCAGCGTCAGCCGGCGTCCTCCGCCCCGGAGGTTTCCTCCGCACCCAGCGTGAAACTGGCGACATTGCCGCGCGTGTAGGGTGCGAGGTCGACCGGTTCGCCCCGGTAGTAAAGCTGTACGCCCGCGGCTTGGCCGATCAGCAGGCGAAACGGCGGTACGCCTTGGTACTCGTGTCGCGTCGCGGCGCGTAACAAGTCGTACTCGACCCGCCGTTCGGTGGCATCATGGATTTCGACCCAACTGTCGGCGCCGCCAATCGCCAAGATGAGCGCTGCCAGGGACGCGCCGGCAGTGCTTTCGGCCTGGACTTCGCGGGAAGGCGCCGGTGGCGCAGCGGGCGGCGGCGCATCGCGTTCAGGCAGCGGGGTAGCCAACGGGGCGGCCGATGCGCTGAGGTAAGGCGGCGGCTCCGGCGTGGCCTGCGCCGTTTGCGCTGGGTTGTGTTGGCCGCCGCCGGCGTCGATGGCCGGCTCGCTCGCCGCACCAGCGCTGTCGGAGGTGGTCTCGGCCAGAGGGAAAAAGGAAGCGGCGCCCTGCGTCAGGCTCCAGACGAGCGGGATCACGATCACAAAGCTGCCGACGGCGTAAGTGAACATCCTGAGATAGTGTTCGACCCGCGGTGCCGCCGGCCGCGGCATGGCCGGAATCAGCGGGGCCGGCGCCGGCTTGTAGCGCCGGGTCACCGCCTTGCGGAAATCCGCGTCGTCGATCCCGAGAAGACGGGCGTAATTCAAGCAATAGCCGCGGCGATAGACCGCCGCCTCGCCCACCTCGCCTTGCTCGCTTTCCAGTTCCTCGATAATCTTCGCGGTCAGTTTCAGCCGCCCGGCGGCCTCGTCCACCGACCATCCCCTGGCCAGGCGAGCCCGACTCAGGCGCTCACCGATGCCCTGCGGTATCAGACCTTGATGCTGGTTCATCGTCGTTCTACTTCTGCTGCCTGTGGTGAATCAGGATACAGGCGGCGCAATCGTTCGGCGTATTGCGCCGCAAGATCCTGCGCTCCTAGACGTTCTTCTATGCGGTAGCCCAGCAGTAGGGCGGCCGGAGCTTCTCCCCCCGCCGCCTGGTAGCGCTGCAGAAAAGCCCGGGCGCTGAGTGCTTCGCCGTTTTCGTAATTCAGCCGGGCCAGTTCAAACAGCGCGTCCCGCAAGCCGGGATCGATCGCCACCGCCTCCCTGAGGTAACGCTCAGCCGCCGTCCGGTCGGGTATTTTCAACAAGCAAGTCCCGGCGTTCACCAGGGCCACGGCAGGCGTCTGGTAGAACGGATTGCGCGCCGCTTTAAGAAAGTACGGCTCGGCTTCCCGGTATTTCCCCGCTTTGCATAGAAAAGCGCCGAAGTTATTTTGCGCGTTTGCGTCGTCAGGTGCAAGTCGGACGGCGCGGCGGTGGTGTTTTTCGGCCTTGTCGATCTCGCCGATCTGCTCGTAGAGGATCGCCAGGGTGCTGTGGGCCGGTGCGTAGCCCTCGTCAAAATTCAGGGCCTTATTGAGTTTTTCCAGCGCCGCCCGGTACTCGCCGCGGCGCAGGTACCCGGCGCCCAACTGGGTGTTGATTTCGGCTTGGCGGGTGGTTCTTTCGCCCGGTTCACCGGCGTCGCGCCGTTCGCCGCCGCCGGCGCAGGCGGCGAGCAGAGCAGCAGCGAAAAGGGTGGTGATGAGGCGGATTGAGATCATCAGGCCGCCGCCGGGGAGAGTCGGCCGCCGCGCCGGCGCGTGCGGTCGGTAAAACGGCCGATCAACTGACCGCAGGCAGCGGCAATCTGGTCGCCGCGCGTCCGGCGCACCGTGGTGACGATGCCCCGTTCGCGAACGATCTGCTGAAAGGCCAGAATGCGTGCCTCGTCGGCCGTCCGGTATTCATTCCCGGGAAACGGGTTGAATGGGATCAGATTCAGTTTGCAGGGCACAACGGCCAGCAGGCGGGCGAGTCGCCGAGCCTGGTGCTCACCGTCGTTGACCCCGTCGATCAGCGTGTACTCGAAAGTGATTTTGGCTTTGTGGCGGCCATGGACATAACGCCGGCAGGCGGCCAAAAGGTCGGCGATCGGATATTTCCGGTTGAGCGGCACTAACTCATTGCGCAACTCGTCATCCGGGGCGTGGAGCGAGACGGCCAGCGCCACGTCGGCGGCGGCGCGCAGCCGGTCGATCAGCGGCACGACGCCGGCAGTACTGACCGTCACCCGCCGGGCGGCGAGCCCGAAGCCGAAATCGTCGCGCAGAACATTCAGCGCCGGCAGCACGGCGGCGAAATTGAGCAACGGCTCACCCATGCCCATGAAGACGACGTTGGTGATCTTTTGCGCCCCGTGGCGGCGATGGCCGAGCCTTTCGGCGGCGCGCCAGACCTGACCGACGATTTCCGCCGTCTCGAGGTTTCGGGCGAAACCCTGGGCACCGGTCGCGCAGAAAGTACAATTCAAGGCGCAGCCGATCTGCGATGAAATGCACAAGGTGCCGCGCCGTGGTTCCGGGATATAGACGGTCTCGACGGCGTGACCGCCGGCCACCCCCATCAGCCATTTGACGACCCCATCGGCGCTTTCGTGTTCGCTCAGGACCACCGGCGGCCGGCAGCGGACTTCGGCGGCGAGCCGGCGGCGCAACGCGAGCGACAGATCGGTCATCGCGGCGCAATCCGTCACGCCGTGGTGATACAGCCATTTCATCACCTGCCCGGCACGGAACGGTTTTTCGCCGCGCGCCGCGAACCACGCAGCAAGCCCGTCGCGGTCCACGCCGAGAAGGTCGAGACCCTCTTCCGGCAGTGACGGTGGCGCCACAAAAGGCGCCGCCGGTGGAGCGGATAGGCTGGCCGGAACGATCATGTTCTTGGGTTCATTTCCTTGGCTTCATTTCCCGGCTCGTCAAGCCCCGTCTTGAAAGACCACCTGCGGAAAAAAATAAGCGATCTCGACCGCCGCCGTCTCGGCGCTATCCGAGCCGTGCACGGCGTTGGCGTCGATGGTCGTCGCGAAATCGGCGCGGATCGTCCCCGGTGCGGCCTGCGCCGGGTCGGTCGCGCCCATCAACTCGCGGTTGCGGGCGATCGCGTTCTCGCCTTCGAGTACCTGGACCATCACCGGCCCGGAGGTCATAAACCGCACCAGGTCGGCGAAAAACGGCCGCTCCCGGTGTACGGCGTAAAAGCCCTCGGCTTCGCGCCGCGTCAGACGGCGCATTTCGGCGGCGATGATTTTGAGACCGGCGCCCTCGAACCGGCTGTAAATCTGGCCGATGAGGTGCTTGCCGACGGCATCGGGCTTGATAATGGACAAGGTGCGTTCGATCACCTGCGTTGCTCCGGCGAAAACGCCGTATTTTACAGTCATAGCCCTTCGAGTTCAGGGGCGTAGCGGCGGTAAAGGGCATAGTTATGGACGATCGCATCGCTGCCATCCTGCTGGATTTTGGCGATTCTGAGTTGCTCTTTCACCCACTGATGCTCCGCCCAATTGCCGCCGCCGGTCTTGACGACTTCCATTTCGGCGTTGTGCAGGCCGACCAGGCTGCCGATGCCGCCGAACACGGCCTGCGCGTCGCTGAACGTCGGCTGCTCCTTGTTCTCCAGCGCTTTGGTCCGTTTCTCCAGTTCCTGGCCGCGTTCGGCGACCAGGCGGGCGGTTTTTTCCTGCACCGCGACCAACCGCTCAACCTGCGTTTCACTGACCTTGCCCGACGACGGCGGCTCGTAACGATCGCTTTCAGCGGCTTCGATCAGCCGGCCCTGGCGTTCGAATTCATTGAGCGGAGCGGCGCCCGAACCGAAATCGGCAGCGCTGAAGCCGGCGGGCGAAAAAGCCGAACGCGGCAACAGTGCGGCCATCAACAGGGCATTGATGATGAACACGGCGAGCAATAAGACGACAAAATGCTTGATGCGCTCGCCTTCGGGAAGGTCGAGCGCCTGCGGCAGAATGCGATACAAAAATACCAGGGTGACGACGCCACCGGCCAGACCCAGCAGCCAGCCCAACCCCGGGATCAAAGCCCCGGCGACCGATCCGGCGAAACCCGGCACGCTGACCACCGCGACCGCGGCGTACGCCCTCTGGTGGTCGCGCTGGCCACCCATCATCCCGGCCAGGAAGCTTGCCGCGAAGGTGACGATCGCCAGCATCACGACCGTGGTGAACAGCGTGAACACGATCGCCGACACCACGTTCATGCCGCCCATCATGAATGGGTTGCCCATCAGTCTGGAGAACAGGACGCCCAGTACGGCGTAAGCAAGCACCAGCGGGCCGGCCAGGCGGACGGTGGTCGTCTGCCAGCCGGGATTTTCGGCGAGCCAGGATTCCCAGGTCGCTGCCGGTTTGGTCAGTGCGCCCAGCAGCAATTCCAGCGTTTTGGATAGATCGAACATCTTGAAGCCCCTCTATCAAGGCCCCACCCCGCCCTGCGGCGCCGCGCGGGGTGCGACTCGATTCTGGTGGCCGCGGCGCGCGCCAAACGATTATAAACCCGGGCCAACGCTTATCCGTGGTCAATCCACCGCAGCCGGTCGAGGCCCAGGCGCCAGTAGCCATTGGCGCAAAAAGTCGCTGATTCCGGCGTACAAGCGCAACTGGTTTTCGGGTTTGCGAAAGCCGTGGCCCTCGTCAGCCGCCAGCAGATAGCGGACCGGCTTACCGCCGGCGGCCAACCGGCAAACCAGTTCGTCGGACTGGCGTTGCGGCACGCGGATATCGTTGCCGCCCTGGGCGACGAACAACGGCGAGACGATCTCTCCGACCCGGCTGAGCGGCGAGATCCGCTGCAGGAAATCGCGCATTTCCGGATCCCGTTCATCGCCGTATTCGGCGCGCCTGAGATCGCGCCGGAAATCGCCCGTCTCCTCGAGAAACGTCACAAAATCGCTGATCCCGAACAGTTCGACCGCGGCGCGGACCCGCGGGCCGTAGCGGATCGACGCGGCCAGGGTCAAGTAGCCGCCGTAGGAGGCGCCGTACAACGCGACGCGCCCGGCGTCAAGTTCGGCCCGCCCAGCGATCCAGTCGAGCAACGCCCCGACGTCGCGCACCGCATCCTCGCGCAAGCGGCCGTTGTCGAGGGCGAGAAAACTGCGGCCGTAACCGCGCGAACCGCGGACATTCGGGGCGATCACCGCCAACCCGAGTTCGTGCCGCCAATACTCGACCAGCGGATCGTAAACGGGCCTGGCCTGGACTTCCGGGCCGCCATGCAACACGACGATGACCGGGGCCGGCGAACGATCGGGCGGTGGCGGGTAGTACCAGGCCTGGATCTGACGCGGCGGGCCGGAATTCGAGTCGAAGGTTGGATAAGCGATATCCTGCGGTTCGGACGCCGCCGCCGCGCCACTGCGTTCGTCACCTGCCCACCGTTCAAGCTGGCCGGTCTTGAGCGTCAAACTCCAGGCTTCCGGCGGCCGCGCCGCCACCGCCAGCGTAAACCCGAGCCGCCGGCCGTCCGCATCGAACTGCACATCGTCGATCACGCCGGCCGGCAAATCCGGAATCGACAACGCTTTCATACCCGGCAGGCGGCGGATTTCGAGCCGGCTGCGGCCATTGACGTTGCTGACCATCGCCAACCGGCGGCGGTTGCCGTTGGCGGCGATCCGCTCGATATCGTGCAGCAGATCCGGTAGTTCCAATTTCATGACCTGGTTGAACAAATCGACGGCAAACAGCCCGAAAAACTCGCGGCCGCGATCGCTCACCAGATAAACCTTGCCGAGGCGCGGCGAGTAGATCCCTTCCGAATACGCCGATTGCTCGTTCTCCGGGTACAACGGCAGGCGCAGTCCGTCGCCGCTGTGGATCAGATACGGGAAGGTCGCGCCCGGCGATTTCACGAGCAGCGCCAGCAGCCAGTCGCTGGTCAGCGGCCAGTCGAACGGCAGCCAGGCACCGGGCTCGTCGACGAGCACCACCTGGCGGTCGCGGCGGAAGTCGTGGACGACCAGATGCCAATCGTTTTGCCCGGCGGCGATCAGATAATGGGCGAGCGCGTTTCCCCGGCGGCCGAAGCGCGGCGCCCCGGCCCTTTCCCCCTCCCCGGTCAGGCGCCGTCCCGTGCCGCTTTCCGGATCGAACAAAACCAATCGGTAACGCTCGTCGCCATCGGTATCGTAGGCGTAAACGAACTGGTCGGAACGCGCTTCAGGAGCGCTCCAGGCCTGCAATATCGGATAATCCGTATGGCTGAGCCGGCGCTCGGTTTGGCCGGGACCGGTCATTGTGAACAATTGATCGAGGCCGTCCACTTCCCGCCGGAGCAACATTTTTCCGGAATGCAGCCAGCCTTGAAAAGCCACGCCGCGCCGCGCGAGATACGTGGCGAGGCGGGCGCGTTCGGCCTCCCCGGCCGGCGCTGGGCGGGCGGCCTCCAGCCAGCGGGTGCAATCCGCCGGCGGCGGTTCGGAGGCGGCCGTCACCGCCGGGTCGAGCGCCACGATCAGCAGCAGGCCACCGAGGTGCCAGATCGCCGCGCCCTTCATCAAAAAGCGTTGTGCCCGGTCAATTCGCGCCCGACCACTAATTGATGCACCGTTTCGGTGCCCTCGTAGGTAATCACGCTTTCGAGATTCAACAGGTGCCGGATCGCCGCGTGCTCGAGCGTGATCCCGGCGCCGCCGAGCAAGTCACGGCAGTCGCGCGCCACATCCAGCGCCAGGCGCACGTTGTTCCATTTCGCCAGGCTGACCTGGGTCGGATGCAGCCGGTTTTGATCTTTCAGGCGGCCGAGCTGCACGGCCAGCAACTGCCCGGCCGTGAGCCGCCGGGCCATCTCGGCCAGGCGGATTTGCGCCGTCTGCGTCGCCGTTACCGGGCGGCCGAACAGCACCCGTTCTGCGCCATAATCGAGCGCTTCGCGCAAGCAGGCCTGCGCCGCGCCGAGCGGCCCCCAGGCAATCCCGAAACGCGCCTGGTTCAGGCAACTGAGCGGCCCCTTGAGGCCCTGGACGCCGGGCAGGCGGTTGGCCTCGGGCACGCGGACATCGTCGAAATAAAGCGCCGAGGTCACCGACGCCCGCAGCGACATCTTGTGCTTGATTTCCTGCGCGGTAAAACCCGGCATCCCCTTTTCGACGATAAAACCCATCACCCCGTCGTCGGTGACGGCCCAGACCACCGCCAGATCGGCGATATTGCCGTTAGTGATCCACATCTTGCCGCCGTTCAGCAGCCAGTCGCCGCCGTCGCGGCGGGCCCGGGTTTTCATATTGCCCGGATCGGATCCGCCGTGTGCCTCGGTCAACCCGAAGCAACCGAGCGCCCGGCCCGCCGCCATCTCCGGCAGCCAGCGCCGCTTCTGCGCCTCCGAACCATAGGCGTGGATCGGATACATGCACAGCGACGATTGCACCGAAACGAAACTGCGCAGCCCCGAATCGCCGCGCTCCAGTTCCTGGCAGATCAGGCCATACGACACGCTGTTCAGTCCGGCGCAACCGTAGCCTTGCAGTGACGACCCCAAAAGCCCGAGATCGGCGATCTCCGGAATCAACTCAACCGGAAAACGGCCGGCCTCGAAGCATTCCGGGATCAACGGCAACGCCTTCTCATCGACAAAACGCGCCACACTGTCCTGGATCATGCGCTCTTCGTCGCTGAGCAGGGATTTAACTTCAAACAAATCGAGCGGATCGAGACGGGGCATGAACGCGGTCCATCCTGGCAGGAAAAAACATTATTTTACCCCCCACCCAGATCGGCGGCAGACAGCCGCCCGCCGCAACAATCCACCGACCTGCGGAGCATTCGCCCCGGGCGCGGGCGAGCAGGAAATCGGGCCCAGAGGTTCGTCGCGCGGCGCAGGATTGCGAAAACGCCGCAACGAGCAGCCGCCCCTTACGAATATCCCGGCGGATGCGCGATCGCAGCACCACCGCTACAATGACCACCGGAAACACCTTTCTGACCTCAGCCCCGGTAGCTCAGGGGATAGAGCATCCGCCTCCTAAGCGGAAGGTCGCAGGTTCGAATCCTGCCCGGGGCGCCAAACTCGCTTCCACACTGTTCCGCAAAAGTCCAATAACCCCAGCAAATACAAGCCATCCAGCGGGTTTAACGTTCGCGGAAGTACATAAATTTCCATTGACTTCCCACCATAATTGGTGGTAACTTTTGTAAGCACTGACGCCACCCGGCGGGAGTTACCATCATGGCAAGCCTGACTGACACGAAAATCCGCGCCCTGAGATCGCCTGAGAAGCCGCAGAGGCATTCCGACGGTCAAGGGTTATACCTGCTTTGTCATCCCGCCGGCGGCCGCTGGTGGCGTTTCCGATACCGCTACCATGGCCGGCAGAAGGAACTTTCTCTGGGCACGTATCCCGAAATCGGCCTGAAGCAGGCCCGCGAGCGCCGCGACCAAGCCCGCAAACTGCTGGCCGATGGGCAAGACCCGGCGGCCGTGCGCAAAGTCGAAAAGGGCAAGGACACGTTTGCCGATCTGTGCCGGGAATGGCACGCGCGGAATCGGAACAAGTGGACGCCGGGGACGACCGCCCTGATCTGGGCGCGCTTGGAAAAGCACGCCCTGCCTTGGCTGGGGCAGCAAAAGCCAAACGATATTACCGCCGGCGAAGTGCTGGCGGTGCTGCGGCGTCTGGAATCCCGCGGCGCCTTAGAAACGGCGCACAAGGTCCGCCAGTACCTGAGCCAAGCTTTTCGCTACGGCATTGCGTCCGGGCAAGCCCTGCGCGATCCGGCGGCCGACCTGAAGGGCGCATTGACGCCGATCAATGCAAAGCACCGGGCGGCGATGACGGAGCCGGCGAAAGTAGGCGACCTGCTGCGCGCCCTGGACGGGTTCGAGGGAACGTTCGCGGTGGCTTGCGCCCTGCGCTTACTGCCGCTGCTGCTGGTGCGCCCCGGCGAATTACGGAAAGCGGAATGGTGGGAATTCGACCTGGAGGCCGCTACCTGGAAGATACCGGCGGATAAGATGAAACAGCGCCGGCCGCACCTGGTGCCGCTCCCGGACCAAGCCGTCGGAATCCTGCGGGAACTGCATCCCCTTACCGGCGCCGGTCGCTACGTCTTCCCATCCATCCGCACCGATCAGCGGCCGATGAGCGAAAACACCTTGAACGCGGCCTTGCGCCGCTTAGGGTATGACAAGCACGAAGTCACGCCCCATGGCTTCCGGGCAACGGCCAGCACCTTGCTTCATGAGCAGGGTTTCCCATCGGCCTGGATCGAGCTACAGCTTGCCCACGTGGACCGCAACAAGGTACGCGCCGCCTACAATCACGCCGAGCACCTGCCCGAACGGCGCAAGATGCTGCAAGCCTGGGCGGACTACCTGGACGGCTTGCGCCAGGGCGCGGACGTGGTGCCGATCCACCGCCACCCCTTGACGAACCCATAAATTTTATGGGTATCATATCCAAGCGCTCAGACGCCGACTGGCTGCGCCTGATACGATCCGCCGCGGCGGATTCAAATCACGTGCGCCTGACCCTTCACGCCCGCCGCCGGATGCAGCAACGGCGCGTGTCCATGCGTGAAGTACTGAACGTATTGCGGCGGGGCATCTTTGATGAACCGCCCGCCCCGGCCGTCAACCCGCCGGGACATTGGACAGCGCGACTCGCCGATAGAGGCGAAATCGCGGTGGTGGTGGGTTTTGATCCGGAAGACCGGCCCATCGTCTTGAATGTCATTACCGTAACGCGAGGCCGCTAAGCATGTACCACTACACTGAATCAGGCTTGCCCTATGTGTGGCTCGCGGACGGCTATCGCCTGGAACAAACCCCTTACGGCGAAACCCTGAGCATTCGGGACGTGGATAGCTTGCACCGGGCGATGGCCCGCTGGATAGTAGAAACCCTATCCCGGCTTAGTGGGCGGGAAGTCAAGTTTTTGCGATTGGAAATGGACAGCACGCAAGCCGAGCTTGCGGAACAATTGGGCGTCACCGAACAATCGATTTCGCTGTGGGAACGGCAACCAGCGAAAGCGATACCGCCGGCAGCGGATCGCCTGTTACGGCTGGTGACGGAAGCTTGGCTGGAAAAAGACCAGCCTTTGGCCCAGGCTATGGCGCGGATTGAGCAAGCCGAGCATGGTCAGATTATTACCCGGCAACACTTCAAATGGGGCCGCAAGCAATGGCGGGCGGCGAAAGCGGCTTAGCAGGCTGTCGCGCGCGAGGAAACGGCCAGGGGGGAAAGCGTATGTCGCCGGAAGACTTCGCCGCCTGCGCCGCGAGCACCCCAGGCCGCGCGAGCCCGATGGATATATATAACCCTTCAGCTACCCACAAAACCTACCTGAAGGCCATCTACCCGACGATTCAACGAAATCGTTGCCCTATGTTGTCAAGGAGCGTATACTCCAATCCAAAAGTGAATGGGTGGTACGAAAATATTAGTAAGAATTTAACTGTAAATGGGAGGATGAAAATGAAACGTATTCTTGCTGCTCTGATCTTGCTGGCACCGGGGTTTACACAAGCTCAAGACCTTGACCCTTTACCCAATTTTCTATCTGATGGATGGGCTTTTGTGCCGCCGAATTGTTTGCCGTTTCCATTCGGACCAGCGGGTACTGTTGTCACAAAACAAACGTTGATGCCAGAAACTAATATTTCAGTAGTTTCAACTATACTCGTAGAAATACGAGCATGGCGCATAGCCTGTTCAGATGGTACGACAGTAATAGCCATGGATTTTAGAAATCTCTCAGGCGTTAATAGCGTTGTTCCAGGTATTGACGATTTAGAATTTATGACCTCGACAGGAAAGTTTTCTGGAGCTTCTTTGGTTATTGTACCTACCGAATTCCCTAGTCAAGGTTTTCCTAATGACGATGTTGGTATTTTTTGGAGAAACTTTGGTAATTTATCTGCACCATTGTTATTAACGAGAAATACCTTTGAAAGCAGGTTTGGCCTCAATCCAACAAATCCGCCAACTATAGACGATATGCAAGGTGAAATTACATTATTTTTTTTCAATAAAGGTAGCATTATCACCACACTGAGCATACCACCTGCATCTCAATTGACTTCTTTCCCCTTCTTTGAGGAACCGCCATTAACTGGCAGGCACTCAGGAATGTGGGTAGTTGAAGGGTCCTCCGATCAAGGCATAAACCTATCCGTCAGTGAGTTGACGGATCGGAGGCTGTTCGTTTTCTTGACTTGGTTCACATACGATCAAAATGGGGGACAGGCATGGTTTTCCGGCGGTAGTTTTTTTACTCCTGGCGAACATAGTGTTGATCACTGCTGTCCCATAAACAGTTGAAAAAGATGGCCTGATTTCAACCCGTT
>DAITQM010000019.1:0-61642 GCA_036832975.1 Pseudomonadota bacterium
TGCCGCCAGCTTGGGCGAGAAACCGGGCGCGTCACCTTAGGTGAATTCGATGTTCCTGCTAATAGCGACATAACTATATGATTTCATGGCGAATTTGATAAAATCGAGCAAAATTTATGCAACTATTGGGTCCAGCAAGATCGCATCATTATAGGGGAGCACCGATCAACCCATGAGCAGAAGCCACTGACATTGACCGCCGGTCTCGGCCGACTCGTGACAACCGGTTCGGGGGATTTCAAAATGCTTGTACGGCGTATAATCGATGCCGCTTTCTACACCGGGAGTGTTGCGATGCGGGTTTGTTTTTTGTGGATGCTGGGGGTGGCAACGATGCTGAGCGGCTGTCAAGGAGAGTTGGCCGGGGGCGATCTGACGGTAGTCGAAGTTGCGGTGGTCCACACGCTGGCGGAATCCGGAAGCGACGCCACGGCCTTGGCGTTCGATCCCGAGGGGCGGATTGTCGCGGTCGGTTCCGCAGGCGAGTTGCGCGCGGCTTATCCGGCGGCCCGCCGTGTCGAATTTCCGGGGGCGACGATCATTCCGGGCCTGATCGATGCCCATGCGCATCTTGTCGGGCAGGGCTTGGCATTGCTCAATGCGCGGCTCGACGGGACGCACTCGATCGGCGAGGTGATCGAACGCTTGCAGGCGCATGTCGCCGCTTTGCCGCCAAAGGCGTGGCTGCTGGGTCGCGGTTGGGATCAGAATGACTGGCCTGAAAAGGCTTTTCCGCGGGCCGCGGATCTCGACAACGCTTTTCCCGATCGGCCGGTCTGGCTGACCCGGACCGACGGTCACGCCGGTTGGGCGAACAGCGCGGCATTGGCGTTGGCCGAAGCGCAACTCGCAGCCAGCGGCGCAAGCCTGCAGGGCGACTGGCAGCCGGACGGCGGGCGGATTTATCGCGACGGGAACGGTGTGCCGACCGGCATCTTTGTCGATGGGGCGATGGGCCTGGTTGGCGCGGTGATTCCTGAACCCGGCGCGGCGTTGCTCGAAAGCGCGCTCGATCGGGTGTTGGCCGAGACGGCTCGCCTCGGCCTGACCGAGGTACACGAAGCGGGTACGCCGTGGCCGGTGTTGCAGCTTTACCGCCGGCGGTTGGCCGAAGACCGCTTGCCGCTTCGCATTTATGCGATGGCCGACGGGGCCGGAGAAACGCTTAGCCAATTATGCGATAACGGTCCGTGGCTCGACGCCGATCAACGCCTGGTCGCCCGCGCCGTTAAACTCTATGCCGACGGGGCGCTGGGCAGCCGCGGCGCGGCGTTGCTCGAACCGTACAGCGACGAACCGGAGAGCCGCGGTTTGCTGTTTCACAGCGCTGCCGAAATGACCGCGCTGGCCGAACGGGCGATGCGCTGTGGCCTGCAAGTCAACACGCACGCCATCGGCGACGCCGCGAATCGCCAAGTGTTGAATGCCTACGCCGCGGCGCAGCAGGCGGTACCGGATCAGCCGGGCCGCCACCGGATCGAACACGCCCAGGTCGTGGCGCTGGAGGATATTCCGCGCTTCGCCGAACTCGGCATCATCGCTTCAATGCAGCCGACGCACGCACCGAGCGATCTGCCGTGGGCCGGCGAGCGTATCGGGCCGGAGCGGCTGAAAGGCGCCTACGCCTGGCAGCGTTTCCGGCAGGCGGGCGTGCGCCTGGCCCTCGGTTCCGATTTTCCGGTCGAGCCGATGAATCCGCTGCGCGGCATCGAGGCGGCGGTGACGCGCCAAGACGAGAACGGCCAGCCGCCGGGCGGTTTTTCGCCCGCTCAAAAGCTCGATCGTTTGACGGCGCTGCGCGGTTTCACGAGCGATGCGGCGTACGCCGCGTTTCAGGAAAACGATCTCGGCACTTTGGAAGTCGGCAAGTTCGCCGATTTCGTCGTCCTCGACGGCGATCCCATGACCGTGCCGGCCGGGGAGATCAGCGCGCTAGCGGTGTGGGCGACGTACCTTGCAGGGCGGGAGATTTATCGCCGCCCGGATCGCCCGTAGCGCCGTGCATATCGGCTATTTGCCTCAATTGGCGTGTTTCAGCTAAAAACTGAGTGGTCAGTTCGCCGATCGTGTTGCTCTCGGCGTTGAACAGGATGACCAGCCCCAAACCGGCCTCGGGGTCGAGGGCGAGGTCGGCGCGGAAGCCGGAAACCCAACCGCCGTGGTAGATCACGGTGCGGCCGGCGAAGTCGTAGATGCGCCAGCCGAGCCCGTACCACGCGCCGTGGAGATAATCGCGCCAGTATTTGCGTTGCAGATCGCGCGGCGTTACGACGCGCGGCGTGGTCAACGTGGCCACCACCGCCGGGTCGAGCACGTCGGGCCGGCCGCCAAGTTGGGCCGCAGTCCATTTAGCCATATCTGTAATACTGGCGTTGATGCCGGCCGCGGCCGGTACCTGGTAATAATTCGGTTGGACCTCGGTGGTTTGCCAGCGGCCCTGGCGTTTGACGTGCGGTTCGGCGCGGTTGGCCGCCGCCTGCCAGGCGGTGTAGCCGGCCGAGGTATCGCTCATGGCCAAAGGTTCGAACAAATCCCGGGCGACAAGAGCGGTAAATTCGCTTTCACCGCTGACCGCTTCGAGCACCGGCTCGATCAGACTGAACAGGTTGTTCTGGTAACTGTAGCAGGTGCCGGGCCGGCAGATCGGTTTGAGTTCGGCGAAACGGCGGCGGATCGCGGCCGGCGGGACTCCGGCTTCGAGCAGGTTGTCGAAGGCGTGCGGCGTCAGGCCGCTGCTCTGGCCGATAATGTCGAGCAGCGTGATCGCCTCACTCGGGCCGTCGATCGAAAACTCCGGCAGAAAGCGGGTGAGCGGCCAGGCGAGGTCGATCTCGCCGCGGCTCGCCAGACGGCCGGCAAGCGCCGCGGTGAAGCCTTTCGATAACGAGGCGATGCGGAAAACCGTGTGCGGATCGATCGGCTGCCCCGCACCGGCACGCTTTTCGCCGCGCGTGCCGAGCGCGAGGATGCCGCCGGTATCGACGATGGCATAGGCCGCACCAGGGATGTCCTCGCCGCCGGTCAGGCGGGTGAAATGCCGGGCGAATTCGGCAGCGAGCAGCGACGGCGATGCCGCGTGGGGCTCTGGCGCCGCGATCGCTGGAAGCCGCAGCAGCAGGCAGGCAAGTCCTAGAACGAATATTTTCTTATTTATCATTGAGTTAATCTCTATACTTCATTGATCACTTTACCATAGTTTTTGACCTGATGGACACCGAGCGGTGCTTGTTACAGACCCGACTCGAGTGTTAACCTTGCACCGCGACCAGAACACAACCACGAATCAATCACAATTCGGGAGAGACGATTATGGACCTTGCACTGTTAAATACCTCGGCAATCGGTTTTATCTTGCGCTGGATACACCTCCTGGCCGGCGTGACATGGATCGGTTTGCTTTATTACTTTAACTTCGTCCAGGGCGAATATTTCAAAGCCGCCGACGGCGGCGCCAAGAGCGACGCGATCCGCAAGCTGGTGCCCCGGGCGCTGTGGTGGTTCCGCTGGGGAGCGATGTTCACGTTTCTGAGCGGCCTTGGGCTTTTGCACTTTTACTCGCTGCGCGGGTTTGGCATCTGGACCGGCGCGACGCTCGGTATTTTGATGTTCTTGAACGTCTGGCTGATCATCTGGCCGAACCAGAAAATCGTCATCGCCTCGGCCGATCGGGTGGCCGGCGGCGGCGAAGCGCTACCGGCCGCGGCCGGCGCCCTGGCCAAGGCCGGTCTGGCCTCGCGGACCAATACGCTTTTTTCGATTCCGATGCTGTTTTTGATGGCCTCATCGCGCCACCTGCCGCAGATCAACCCGGATATCCACGATATCGGACTTTTGGCTCTGGCCGCCGTGTTCGGGCTGATCGCGGTGATCGAAGCGAATGCGATTTTCGGCAAACAAGGCCCGATGGCCAGCGTCCGCGGCGTCATCGGTTCGGGCTTTGCGCTGACCGCGGTACTCTATTTAATGATCGAATGGCTGTGAACTGATACAAGGTGGACATGACATGATTCGCAAACTGCTGGTCGCGATCGCGATCCTCATTGTCTTGTTGCTGGCGGCGGCGGTGATCGCCGTCAATGTGATCGACCCGAACGATTACCGCGACGAGATCTCGTCGCGGGCCAGCGCCCAGCTCGGCCGGGAAGTGGCGTTGAACGGCCCGCTGGCCTTGAAGTTGTTTCCGTGGCTGGCGCTTGAAATCGCCGATGTTGCGGTCGGTAATCCCGCCGGTTTCGGCGAGGCCCCGCCGCTCGCCCGGATCGGTACGGCACGGGTCGCGGTCCGGCTGTTGCCGCTTTTTCGCGGGGCGGTCGAAACCGGCACGATCACGCTCGACGACGCCGATTTTGCGCTGGTCACCAACCGCCGCGGAGCGAGCAACCTCGAAGGCTTGATGCAGCCGGCGGCCGAACCGGCGCCGGCGACCGACCTTGGCACCTTGAGTCTTGGCGCCATCCGGCTGCGCGACGTGAACCTGATCGTTGTCGATCAAACAGCCAAAAGCCGCCAGGAAGTCCATATCGCGCGTTTCGATTTCGATCCGTTCCGTGCCGGCCGGGCCGTCGATTTTGAGCTGAGCGGCAGCGTGTCGAGCGACGGTGCGCCGCTGATCGAGGCGCTGCACGCGGTGGGCGATCTCAACGTCGCCGCCGATCTATCGGCGGTCGAGTTTGGCTCGTTGGATCTCGAACTGGGGCATGGCGGGCAGACGGTCGGCCTGACGCTCGATGAACCGCTCAAGCTCCAGCTCGCCGAGCCGGTCAGTGCGGCGCTGCCGGCGGCGCATCTGACGATCGCCGGTCAAAGGCTCGATCTGGCGGGTCAATTGAAGCTCGCCGCGGCACCGAGCGCCGACCTCCAGATCCGCGGTCAACGGCTGGATCTCGCGGCGCTGGCGCCGCCGGCGCCGGCGGCCGAGACCGCCGCCCAGGAACCGGCAGCCGGGGCCCAAGCCGCGGCGGCCGATTTCAGCGCCCTCAAACCGTGGACGGCCAGTCTCGACGTCGAGATCGGCGAGGTTGTATTGCCGCCCACCCTGAGTCTTGGCGACTTGGTCGCCAAGGCGCGCCTGCAACGTGGCGTATTGGTGCTCAAACCGCTCGCCGCCAAACTGTACGGCGGTCGTTTCGATGGCGAGGCGAGTGTCGATCTCAACCGCGATCCGCCGGCGGTGCGGATCGCCCCGCGGCTCGCCGGCATCCAAGCCGGCGAGTTGCTGGGAGCGTTCGGTGGTCCGGCGCCGGTACGCGGTACGGGCGACATGGCGCTCGATCTGACCTTCAGCGGCCTCGATACGGCGGCGATGATGAAAACGATGAACGGCCAAGGCACCTACCATCTGACCGATGGCGCTTTGCTCGGCGTCGATCTCAACCGCCTGATCGACGAAAAGCTGACGGTCGAAAACGCCGCGAACGTCAGTCAGGCCTTTGGTGGCGAAACGCCGTTCGAAGTGCTGGAAGGCACGGTCGAGGCGCAAAACGGCGTGCTCAAAACGCCGGGCCTGACGCTGGATGCCGGTGCCTTCGACATCGCCGGCGGCGGCGCCGTCGATCTTGCCGGCGAATCGCTCGATTATTCGCTCGACCTCAACCTCGGTGAGGGGCTGCAACAAAAACTCCCCGCCCGCCTGATGACGCTGACCGGCGGGAAGATTCCGCTGGCCATCAAAGGGCCGATCGGCGCGCCGCTTGTCACTGTCGATATGGCCGGCATCGCCCAGCGAGCCGTCAAACAACAGGGCAAAAAGCTCAAAGAGAACGTACTCGGCCGGCTGGGCGTCGAAGGTGCGCCGCAGGAAGAAGGCACCGAGTCCGGGGAAGACGGCGCCGCGAGCCAGCCGAAAGACGTACTGAAATCCCTATTCGGCCGTAAGAAAGAACCGGCGGAAGAAAAGGATGACGACGGCGGCCTGTAGCAGGCCGACCGTACCCGCATCACGCCCTGCCCCCTCCCAACCCTCCCCCGCAAGCGGGGGAGGGGGAATTCAGTTTTCTCCCCCGCAAGCGGGGGGAATACAGTTTCTCCGCCGCTTGCGGGTAAGGGGAATCCAGTTTCTCCCCCGCTTGTGAGTAAGGGGAATCCAGTTTCTCCACCGCTTGTGAGTAAGGGGAATCCAGTTTCTCCACCGCTTGCGTAGGAAGACAAGGTCGGTTCCCGCTCGCTTGCGGGGAAGTACTTTTATTTCTCCCTCCCCCGCGTGCGGGGGAGGGCGGGGGTGGGGGAGTGTCGGGGCGCTGTCAGAAATCGACTTGGGCGCGCAGTTGGAAGGCGTCCGGTTCGTCGCCGGCGTTCGGGCCGCCATCGACGTCCAGCACTTTGACGTAGTTGGCCATCAAGCGAACGTGCGATACGGGATACCAATTCAAGCCGACCGTCAGGTTGTCTTCTTCCCCGCCATCGATTCCGTCGTCACTGAGATCGAGGTGGCTGAAACGCAGCGCCAGTTCGAACGCGCCGATCCCCGAACCGAGCGGTGAGGCTGGTTTGAGGCGGTCGAAGGTGCCGGCGCTTTTACGGTACGAGGCAGCGCGCGATTCGCCGGTCAGAAACCAACTGCCGTAGACGTAATAACCCGAAAACGTCGGGTCGGGCAGCAAGTCGCGGTCGAGGCTGGTGCGGATGTATTCGCCTTGCAGCGCGAACGGCCCGTAAGCGGCGGACGCTTCGGCGCCGACCCGGAACAGGCTGCTGACGCCGTCGATATTGCCGGTATCGACCAGCCGGCGGTCGGCGATATGGGCTTCGATCCGTTCGCGCAGGCGCAATGTTTTGTTGTCGCCGGTGTCGCGGTAGCCGAGCGCTGCACCGAAATGGAGCAACCGGTCACCGCTGGCCACCGGCGCCAGCGTAAAGCGGCCGGTGACGCCCACCCCTTCGTCGTCTTCGCGCTGGGTGTCGATATCGACGCCGCGGTCGTCGACCCCCTGGCCGAACACCCCGAGCGCCGCGCTCCAGGCCATCGACTTGCCGTCTTCGGTCGCGCCGTTCAGATTGGCGCCGATGCCCAGATTGCGGCTCGGAGCGAAGACATTGGGCAGCGCGCGTTCCATAAACGTCGTGAAGCGCGAACTGGTCAGTTCTTCGAGGCTGAACGGCTCCTTGAAATTGCCGATCGTGATCGCCGCCGGCAGACCGGCGTAGCGCAGGTAGGCGTCCTTGATCGCCACCGTGTCGCCGGCGAAGTCGATCTCGTTTTTGAAATACCAGTCGTCGAAGACTTTGCCGGCGAGGTACAGGCGAGCGCGGCGCACTTCCGAGCCGTTGCCGAACGACGAATCGTCGGAATTGAAAAATGCCGCGTCGAACTGCAAGCGGCCGCCGGCCTCGACCTCGAAACGGCCATCGTTGCTGGCGATTTTCAGGTGCCCGTCGGCGACGCTGACTTTGACATCGGAGGCGGTTTTCTCCTCGACCTCGGCGACGGCCGCGGCGGCCGATTCGGCCTTCTGCCCGGCGTCGGCCACCTGTTGTTCGAGGGTATCGAGGCGCGCGGCCGGCGGCGCCGCGGCGCGCTCCTCGGCGGCGGCCAGCTTTTGTTCCATTTCGGCCAGCCGTTCGGCCATCTGCGCCATTTGCTGTTGCATCGCTTCGAGTTGGGCGCGCAATAGTTCCATTTCGTCGCCGCCGGCCTGGGCGGCCAGCGGTGTGATCAGTAAAAAGGCGAGTAAAAGCAGGAGCGGCAAGGACCAGCGGCTCATCGGGGGGCTCCAGGTGAAGGTATTACAGCATCGTCGGCAGCGGAACCACCTCCCGCATGCCGGACCAGCCGGCCGGTGGCAAAGCCATCACCGGACGATCACCGGAAATTATGACATATTGATGATATCGACCAGGGCATGGCCGGGTCGGCTTCGCGTGTTGGCGCAGGAATGCCCGCGTCGCAAGCGGAAGGCCGATACAGCGGTCATAATCGGTTACCCCACCGGGCCAAGTGGACAAGCAATCATGGATCGAAGCGGACCGACGCCGGACGCCGCGCCCCCGTATCGCAACTTCGATACCTTCGGCCGCGGCCGGTTGATCAAAACCACGCTGAGTCTCTGCCCCGTATGCCTGGAACCCGTCGGCGCCGAAGTTTACGAGCGGGCCGGGCAGGTGTGGATGGACAAGCGCTGCGCCGCGCACGGCCCGTGCAGTGCGCTTTTGTCGTCCGATGCGCGGCATTACTACGAACCGGCGCCGCGCTCCGCCGCGCCGGGTCCTGCCCCGGCATCGTGCTGTTCCGGTGCCCGCGGCTGCGGCGACCCGCTGAGCCAGCACAGTTGCACCGTGCTGATCGAAATCACCGAACGCTGCAACCTGACGTGCCCGACGTGTTACGCCGGCTCGTCACCGCAGCACACCCAAATGATGGGCCTCGATGAATTTACCCGGCACGTGGACCGCCTGGTGGTCGATGGCAAACGCAACGCCGATATGATCCAGCTTTCCGGCGGCGAGCCGACCGTCCATCCCGAACTGCCGGCGATGATCGACGTGCTGGCGAGCCGCGGTTTCCGCAATATCTGCATCAACACCAACGGCATCAAGATGGCGTCGCCGGAATTCACGCGCCGCCTCGTACACCACGATGCGGAATTGTTCGTTTACCTGCAATTCGACGGCTTCGAAGCGGCGACGTACCAGGCGCTGCGCGGCCGACCCGATCTTCTCGACTGCAAACGCCGGGCGATCGAAAACTGCCTGCGCGAAGGAATCGGCGTTCACCCGGTGATGACCGTGGCGCGCGGCATCAACGACCACGAAGTCGGCGCTTTCATCAATCTGGCCGTGGACTACCCGCAGATCAAAAACGTCATCATCCAGCCGGCGATGTATTCCGGGCGTTACGACAACCCGAAACACGTGGCCCGGCTGACGTTGGCCGATACCGTCGAGTTGATCGTCGAGCAGTTCGGGGTTTTTAGCGCGCATGATTTCGGCCCGATCCCCTGTTCGCACCCCAATTGCTTCGGGATGGCCGTTGCGTTGCGCAGCGCCGCGGGCCTGGTGCCCATTTCGCGGTTGATCCCGCGTTACGCAAAGTGGGGCGATCACGAAATCGCCGGTTTGATCGACCGGGTGAGCGATACGATCAACGGCCCGCAGGCATTCAGCGAATTCATGAACTGGGCGTTCGCCGGCGGCCATGCGAAGCAACTGCTCGCCGGCCTCGACGATAGCGAAGTCGATCGCTTGCTCGAAGCGCTGATCGCCTGGCAACGGCAGAGCAGCGGCGACCGCGACGCGGTGTGGGATGCACTGCTGGTGGTCGGCATTAAGCCGTTCATGGACGCCGAGAACTACGACCAGGATCGGATCGACCAATGCTGCGTTCATATTCTCGATCCCAAGGGCAGGCCGGTTTCATTTTGCGAATACAACGCCGTGCACCGGCCGCGCCTGGCGGCGGCCAACCACAGCGCCGCAGCCAATCGTAGTGCCGCGGCCGTCGCTTCGTTACAGATCGTTGACTCATGAAGCGCTATACCTGGTGGTATCTGGCCCCGCTGGGCGTCGCGCTGGTGTTTGCGGCGTGCCGAACGACGCCGCCCAAGCCGCTGGTCGTCCCTGACTCGGAAACCGCCGTCATGAACGATGCCCGCTATAGCAATGAAACCTTTGCCGCGCTGCTCGTCAAATACGCGCCGGATGGCACTCAGGTCGATTACGATGCGTGGCTCGCCGCGCCCGAAGATCTCGCCGCCCTGGACCGGCAGGTCAAACTGCTCGCCGCGGTCAGTCCGGATAATCGCCCCGAACAGTTCGCCGACCGCGCCGCGGTTCGCAGTTACTGGATCAACACCTACAACACGCTCGTCATCCACGCCGTGTTGCAATTCTGGCCGCTCGACAGCGTCAAGGACGTCAAGTTATCGCTCGGTTCGTTCATCATCCCCGGCAAGGGGTTTTTCTACGATCATGAAGTCGTCGTCGGCGGCGAGAAAACCAATCTCTATGATTTGGAAAAGAAAATTCTGCGCAGCGAGCAGGATCCGCGGCTGCATTTCGCCTTGAACTGCGCCAGCAGTTCGTGCCCTGTGCTGCGCCCCTGGGAGTGGAGCGAGGCACAGTTGCAGCAGGCGGCCCAGGCGTTTATCAACGATCCGGCGAATGTCGCGGTCCGCGACCGGACGTTGTACCTGTCGCGCATATTCAAGTGGTACAAAGCGGATTTCGGCGACGATATCCAAGGGTACCTGTTGCAATACGCCGGCGATGAATTGGCCGGACAACTGCGGACCGCCAAGGCGGAGCGCTATCCGATCGAATATGTCAAGTATGACTGGGGATTGAACGCCGCCGCCCCCGCCGCCGGCGATGGGCATTGAAGCCGCGATCGATGCCAGCCGGACGGCTTGTTGCCCCGAGCCGCCGGCCGTTTCGTGTTGTACCGCGTTTTATGAGCAGGAGTGGGTGCGGCGGATCGCCGGTGGTGTGTTTCACCCCGGCGGCGCCGATCTGACGCGCCGCACGATTGCCGCGATGGACTTGAAACCCGGTGCGCACGTCCTGGACCTGGCGTGCGGCACGGGTTCTTCGGCCGTCATGCTGGCATCCGAAGGCGAATTCCGCTTGAGCGCCGCCGATCGCAGCCGCCTTAACCTCGACCATGCGCGGCGCACGGCGGAGGAGCGGATCGCGCCGGAACGCTTGAAGTTTTATCAGGCCGATGCGGCGCACTTGCCCTTCAAGGATGGCACATTCGATGGCCTTCTGAGCGAATGCGCGTTCAGCCTGTATCGAGACAAGCCGGCGGTGCTCGCCGAAATGCGGCGGGTATTGAAACCGGCCGGCCGGCTTGGCTTGACCGACATGGCGGTCGAGCGCGAATTGCCGCCGGATCTCGCCGCCGTGGCAGCGCCGTGGATGTGCCTGGCCGATACGCGAAGCGCAGCCGGTTACCGGCGCCTGTTCGAGGAGGCCGGCTACTGGCTCGCCGAGTTTAGCGACGAAAGCGATGCCTTGTGCGACATGCTCGGTACGATCAAACGCAACCTCTTGTTATTGCTGGCCGGCAGCGCCTTGAATGGCTTGCCGGCGGCGTTCGATCTCGTGGCGATCAAACCCTGGCTCGACCGCTTCGCCGCCGAAATCGAGGCCGGCGGCATCCGTTATTTGCGCTTCAATCTGGAGCGGGCGTGAATGCAACTATTGGGTCAAGATCGGCGGCGGACATGACCCGGCATCGGTCTTTCAGGACACGCCACAAGTACTTCCCTGTAGGCTCGATCGCAGCATCCCTGCTGCTCACGGTAAAGACCGATCCCGGGTCATGTCCCTCAGGGGTTTGTGGATGAGTGGTGATTCTGTTTTCTAGATTTTCCCCCGCTTGCTGGGAAGTACTTTTATTTCTCCCTCCGCATGTTCCATGATCGTACCCCCTTCCTAACCTTCCCCCGCAAGCGGGGGCAGGGACAAGGCGGGTTCCCGCTTGTGGGGGATCACCTCTTTTTCCCCTCCGAGCCGCTGAGTACCGACCCCGGCTGGGAACTGATCCCGGCCAATCACGTTGTCCACATCTCGCCCGATCACAGCGTTCACCGCCGGGCGTTGCGTGGCGGGCCGACGACCGGGTCCGGGTAGCGGGTATAATACTCGGCCGGTCTGGCGGAAGGTCTGACGGTGAATCGGCTTTTTGAGTTTATCGGTCATCATCCCTATCTGGTCGGCGGTCTCGCCGTCGTTCTGGCCCTGCTGGTGATGACCGAGGCCGGACGGCTGCGCCGCAAGTGGCGGGAGATGACGACGCTCGAAGCGGTGCAGTACATCAACCGCGACGATGCGGTGGTCCTCGATTTGTCGTCCCACACCGATTTCGAGCGCGGCCATATCGTTGGCGCCAGGTCGGTGGCGGTATCCGGGATCGACGCCGGCAACGCCGAGTTGATGAAGCTCAAGGAGCGGGCCGTGTTGCTGTATTGCAAAAACGGCGTCACCTCGGCGCAGGCCGCCGATCGGCTGGCGGCACTGGGCTTTGCGAAGATCGCCGTGTTGCGCGGCGGTCTGACCCAATGGCTGAACGACCAGCTTCCGGTCACCCGGCCGCAAAAGACCGGCAAGAGCGACAAAGTCGGCAAAGTCGACAAGCGCGCAGCGCGCGGCTGAAGCCGCGCTCCGGCCGGTACCGGCCGGCGATCAATGATTACAACGATCTTCTATCACCCAACGTAAAAGGTATTCGTCTCATGGCTGAAGAAACCCCCACCCCGGTGTTTGGCGACGGTGCGTTCGATGGCAGCGGCGCGCAGCAGACCGCCCAGTTCCAGTTGCAGAAAATGTATCTCAAGGACGCTTCGTTCGAGGTGCCGCATGCGCCTTTGATCTATCAGGAAGCGGCCGGCCAGCTCGACATCAAGTTGCACCTGGCGCAAAAGGTCCAGGAACTCGGGCAGAATCTGTTCGAGGTGGCGTTGACCGTCACGGTGACGGCGACGGTCGGCGAGAAAACCGCCTATCTGAGCGAGGTGCAGCAGGCCGGCATTTTCATGATTTCCGGCGTCACCGACGAACAGCGGGCCGGTATCGTCAATATTCTCTGCCCGAATACGCTCTATCCTTACGCCCGCGCCACGGTCACGCACCTGGTCAGCGACGGCGGCTTCCCGCCTATCGTGCTGCAACCGATCAGCTTCGAGCAGTTGCACGCCCAGCGGCTCAAGCAACAGGCCGACACCGCGGCCGGCGACGCCGCGCCGGCGGTCTGAAAACCGGCCGCCGGAGCAGACCGGCGATGAGTGCCGTCGCCGTCCTCGGTGCCGGGTCGTGGGGTACGGCGCTGGCCATGCAACTGGCGCGCAACGGCCGGCAGGTTCGGCTCTGGGGACGTGATGGCGCAGCGCTCGGCGAAATGCGCCGGCGGCGTGAAAACCACCGTTACCTCCCCGGCGTGCCGTTTCCCGCCGGGCTTGACGCCGAGCCCGATCTCGATACCGCACTCGCAGCGGCCGGCGATCTACTGATCGCCGGGCCGAGCCACGCTTTCGCTGCCTTGCTCGAACCGGTCGTGGACCGGGTCCGGCAGGCTGGAGGGCTGGCCTGGGCGAGCAAAGGATTCGAAACGGGCAGCGGTCGTTTCTTGCACGAAATCGCCGCCGAAAAACTGGGCGACGGCGTGCCCTTGGCGCTGGTCACCGGGCCGTCTTTCGCGCGCGAAGTCGCCGAGGACAAACCGACCGCGGTGACCGTCGCGGCGAGCCGCGAGCCGTTCGGCCGGCACTGGGCGGCGTTACTGCACGGCGGCAGCTTCCGGGCCTATTACAGCGCCGACCTGATCGGCGCCGAACTCGGCGGCGCGGTGAAAAACGTGTTGGCCATCGCCACCGGTCTGGCCGATGGCATGGCGCTCGGCCACAACGCCCGCGCCGCGATCATCACCCGCGGCTTGGCCGAAATGATGCGTCTTGGCCGGGCGCTCGGCGCCGATCCCAGGACGATGATGGGGTTGGCCGGCGTCGGCGATCTGGTGCTCACCTGCACCGGCGACCTGTCGCGCAACCGCCGCTTGGGCCTGGCCCTGGGCCGCGGTCTGACCGTCGAGGCGGCACGCGGCGAAATCGGCCAGGTGGTCGAGGGCATCCAGACCGCCGAAGAAGTCATGCGCCTGGCCTTACGCCATCACGTCGAAATGCCGATCTGCGAACAGGTGCACGGCATCTTGTTTCGCGGCTGGAGTCCGGCGAAAGGCGTCGAAGTTCTGCTCGGCCGCGACCTCAAGAGGGAAACCCAGTAACCTTCCAGCGGCTTTGTTTCCAGCCCGCATTGCCGTTACCGTCCACGTTCGCCTGTTCTCCCGCGACGCCCTCCCCGTGATCGAAGCGCACCGCTGATGGGCATCCGCCGCTCACCCCTTCCACCGCTGGAAAAAAAATCGTAAAATAACCGGCTTGCATGCGCGGGACGATTTCTCGCGGGTACTAACGGAAGCGGATATGGTCAAGATCAGATTGACGCGCGGTGGCGCGAAAAAACGGCCCTTTTACCACATTATCGTGGCCGACAGCCGGGTCAAACGGGACGGCCGGGCGATCGAGCGCATCGGATTTTTCAATCCGCTGGCCACTGGCGGTGAACAGCGTTTGGCGCTCGATCTGGCGCGCATCGACCATTGGCTGGGCGTCGGCGCCCGTATGTCGGAACGGGTCGACCACCTGGTGCAGGAAGCACGGCACCAGGCGGCCTGAACCCGGCGGGGTCTGCCGTGGGTGCCGGGAGCGGCCGCCCGGCGGCAGAACACGAGCCGGAGACGCCCGGGGACGAGTGGATCGCAGTCGGCCGGTTGACCGCGGTGCACGGCGTGCGCGGTTGGCTGAAGGCCGAATCATGGACTGTGCCCCGGCACCAACTTGCCGTTTACCGGAACTGGTGGCTCGGCGACGAGCGGTTGCCGGTGGTCTGTGTGGCGGCCCGCGGCGACGGCGGTCGTTTACAGGTCCGGCTGGCCGGGATCGAGGATCGCGACCGCGCCGCACCGCTGGTCGGCCGGGCGATCTATATCACGCGCTCGATGTTGCCGCCGGCGGAGGAAGGCCGCTATTACTGGGCCGACCTCGAAGGGCTTGAGGTGGTCGATCTCGCCGGCCGGGTGCTGGGTCGGGTCGCGTCGCTGCTGGCGACCGGCGCCAACGACGTGCTCGTCGTCCGCGGCGAGCGCGAGCGGTTGATCCCGTTCATCCCGCAGGTGGTGCGGGCCGTCGATTTGCCGGCCGGGACGATCCGGGTGGACTGGGAAGCGGATGTTTGACGATGCGCATCGATCTCGTCACGGTGTTTCCGGAATGGTGTGCGGCCCTAGCTGATCTCGGGGTCACGGGGCGCGCCATTAAGAGCGGGCGGGTGGCGTTGCACACCTGGAACCCGCGGGATTACACGACCGACCGGCACCGTACGGTCGATGATCGACCTTACGGCGGCGGGCCGGGCATGGTGATGATGGCCGAGCCGCTGGCGGCGGCGATCGACGCGGCGCGCAGGGCGGCGCCGGAGGCGGTCAAGGTCGCCGTGCTGAGTCCGCAGGGGCGGCGGTTCGAACAGGCGGCGGCGCACGAGATGGCCGATCGCGAGCGCCTGTTGTTCGTCTGCGGCCGCTACGAAGGCATCGACGAACGGCTGCTGGCGACGATGGTCGATGAAGAATGGTCGATCGGCGATTATGTGCTGAGCGGCGGTGAACTGGCCGCTGCGGTGGTCGTCGATGCGGTCGTCAGACTGCTGCCCGGCGTGCTCGGTGACGCACGTTCGGCGGCCGACGATTCGTTCAGCACGGGTTTGCTCGATCACCCGCACTACACGCGCCCGGAGGTGTTTCGCGGGTCCGAGGTGCCGCCGGTGCTGCGTTCCGGCGATCACCAGGCGATCGCCCGCTGGCGGCGGCGCGAGGCGTTGGGTCGAACCTGGCTGAGGCGCCCCGATTTGTTGACCGCCCGCGCCCTGAGTACCGCCGATCGGGCATTGTTGGATGACTTTATCGCCACCGCCGCGCAAGACGCGGCGCCGGCGCCCAGTGACACGCCGCGGTCCGTTGACGCGGCAGGACGGATGAAACCATGAGCGATATCATCAGGCAGATCGAACAGGAACAAATCACCCGCCAGTGGCCGGCTTTCGAGCCCGGCGACACGGTCAGCGTCAGCGTCAAGGTGGTCGAAGGCAACCGCCAGCGCCTGCAGGCGTTCGAGGGGACGGTGATCGCCGTGCGCAAACGCGGCCTGAACAGCTCGTTCACCGTCCGCAAAATGTCGCACGGCACCGGGGTCGAGCGCGTGTTCCAGACGCACAGCCCACAAATCGAGGCCATCGAGGTCAAGCGCAAAGGTAAAGTCCGGCGCGCCAAGCTGTACTACCTGCGCAGCCGCGAGGGCAAAGCGGCGCGGATCCAGGAAAAACTGGCGGCGAAAACCGCCGCGGGCGGCACGCCACCGAACCGTGCGGCGGCGGACGTCTCGTCCTGACGGGAACGGCCACCGATCCTTGCCGCCGGCGATCGCCCGGCGGTCAGTCGAATCGCGGTGTTGGCCGCACCCGGGTCACCCACAACCGAATTTGTCGGAGCGTTTGATGGCCATGCGCAGCCATTTCTGCGGGCGGATCGACCGCGCGATGCTCGGCCAGACCGTCGCGCTGTGCGGCTGGGTACAGCACCGCCGCGACCTCGGCGGCCTGGTCTTTTTGCTGCTCCGCGATCACGAAGGCGTGGTGCAGGTCGTCGCTGAACCGGACAACGCCGACGTCTTCGCCCAGGCGAGCGCAGTGCGCCACGAATACTGCGTCCGGGTCGAGGGCACGGTCCGCGAGCGGCCGGCCGGGCAGATCAACCGCGAACTGGCGAGCGGTGAAGTCGAGGTCGTGGCCGCCAGTCTCGAAGTGCTGAGCGCCGCCGAGCCATTGCCGCTGTTGATGAGCGATGAAGACGGCGAGGAAGTCCGGTTGCGTTACCGATTTTTGGATCTGCGCCGGCCGCGCCTGCAACGCAACCTCAGAACCCGCGCCAAACTGACCGCCGCCATCCGCCGGCACCTCGACGGCGCCGGTTTCGTCGACGTCGAAACCCCGATCCTGACGCGCGCCACGCCGGAAGGGGCGCGCGATTACCTGGTACCCAGCCGCGTCCGCCACGGCGCGTTCTACGCCCTGCCGCAGTCGCCGCAATTGTTCAAGCAGTTGCTGATTGCCGGCGGCATCGACCGGTACTACCAGATCGCCCGCTGTTTCCGCGATGAGGATCTGCGCGCCGACCGGCAGCCCGAGTTCACCCAGCTCGATATCGAAATGGCCTTTGTCGACGAAAGCGACGTCCGCGAGCGGGCCGAGGGCACGGTGCGTGCCGCATTCCGCGACGTGCTGGACGTCGATCTGCCGCCGTTTCCGGTGATGACCTACGGCGAGGCGATGGCGCGTTATGGGTCCGACAAGCCCGACCTGCGTTGTGGGCTGGAATTGACGACGGTGGACGAGTGGGCGGCAGGATTGGAATTCAAGGTGTTCAGCGCGCCGGCCGCCGACGCCGCCGGCCGTGTGGCGCTGATCAAGGTGCCCGGCGCCGCCGGGATCAGCCGCCGGGAACTCGACGAGCTGGCGGCGCACGCCGCGAAATTCGGTGCCCAGGGCCTGGCCTGGCTGAAAGTCAACGACCCGGCGGCCGGGCTCTCGGGCATTCAGTCGTCGTTCGCCAAATTCCTCGATGCCGGGCGCCTGGCCGAACTGCTGGCGCTCAGCGCCGCCGGTAGCGGCGATCTTTTGCTTTTCGCCGCCGGTCCGGCCTTGACCGTCAACACCGCCCTCGGTCAGGTGCGGCTCAAAGTGGCGCGCGATCGCGGCTTGTTCAGCGCCGCCTGGCGGCCGTTGTGGGTCGTCGATTTTCCGATGTTCGAATGGGACACCGCCGCCGGCCGCTGGAGTGCGCTGCACCATCCGTTCACCGCCCCGGCGATCGACGATCCGGCGCGGCTGGCTGCCGCCCCCGGCGAGGCCGTATCGCGGGCTTACGACATGGTATTGAACGGCATGGAAATCGGCGGCGGCTCGATCCGTATTCACCGGGCGCCACTGCAGCAGGCGGTTTTCGCCCTTTTAGGCATCGCGGCTGAAGAAGCCGAACGCCGTTTCGGCTTTTTGCTCCAGGCCCTACGCTACGGGGCGCCGCCGATGGGCGGCATCGCGCTCGGCATCGACCGGATCGCCGCCTTGATGCTCGGTGAAGATTCGATCCGCGACGTGATCGCCTTTCCCAAGACCACGGCTGCGGCCTGCCTGATGACCGGCGCGCCGGCGCCGGTCGAGGCGCCGCAACTGGCCGAACTGGGTATCGCCGTGGCGGCCGCGGAGCAGGGCGAAGGGGACGCTTGAACGGCGTCCGCCAGCCGCGTTCGGTTCTGGTCGTCGTCATCGACGAGCGGGGCCGGACGTTGCTCCTCGAACGGGCCGACTGGCCCGGTTTCTGGCAATCGGTGACCGGCGGTATCGAGAGCGGCGAGACGCCCAGCGAGGCGGCAAAACGCGAACTCATGGAAGAAACCGGGCTGCACGCTCTGCGGCTCATCGACCGGCGGGTACTCCGCCGGTTCCGGATCTACCACCCTTATCGCCGCCGCTATCCGCGCGGCGCGGTCTTCAACGACGAACACGAATTTCTCGCCGAAGTGACCGGTGCCGAACCGGCGCTCGACCGGCGCGAACACCGCGCCTGCGGCTGGTTGCCGCTGGCCGCGGCCGCCGTCCGCTGCCGATCGTGGACCAATCGTCAGGCGCTGCTCGGGCTGGCGGACGAGCGCGGTGCGGTGGATGGAAACTGACGGTTCATCTAAGCCGAGCGGCGAACGGGCCGGCATTCTGGCGGCACTGTTCGCGTTCGGCTTCTGGGGCCTCGTACCGATCTATTTCAAATGGGTTTCGGCGGCGCCGGCGGTCGAGGTCATCGCCCATCGCATCTTGTGGGCGATCCCGCTTCTGATGCTGTTTTTGCGCCGGCGCGACGGCGCCGATTGGTGGCGGCGGCTCGCTCTGCCGCGTCGGCAGATCGCGATGCTGGCGCTGACCGGAACCCTGGTCGGCTTCAACTGGCTGATTTTCGTTTACGCCGTCGCCAGCGATCAGATCCTGGCCACCAGTCTCGGCTATTACATCAATCCGCTGGTCAACGTGCTGCTCGGAGTGGTCTTTCTCGGCGAACGTCTCGATCGCCTGCGCGGCGCTGCCGTGCTGCTGGCCGGCGCCGGCGTCGCTTACCTTGGCTGGTCGATCCACCAGCCGCCGTGGCTGGCGCTTTCGCTGGCCTTCACCTTCGGCTTCTACGGCTTGTTGCGCAAGCGATTGGCAGTCGGGCCGCTGCTCGGGCTGTTGTGGGAAACGATGCTGCTGGCGCCGCTGGCTTTGACCTATTTGCTCTGGGCGCAGGCCGACGGCGATCTGGCCTTCTTGCACACCGGCCGGATGCTCGACGGCTTGCTGCTGGCCGCCGGCGCGGTGACCATCCTGCCGCTGATCGCCTTCAACGTTGCCGCCAAACGCCTGCCGCTCAGCGTCCTCGGCTTTTTTCAGTACCTGGCGCCGACGATCAGCTTTTTACTGGCCGTCGCGTTTTACGGCGAACCTTTCACCCGCGGCCACCAGGTCGCCTTCCCGCTGATCTGGACCGCCTTGACACTGGTTTCGCTGCGCCCATTTCTACAACGCCGGGGATAAGTCGCCCCTCACGCACCATTCTGAACAATGAGAAACGGGTACCGGGAAAGCGACTCAGGGGCCTGATTTTTCTTTTCCTGCTTTATAAGGCTTGACGATGATTTTGCGGATGGCGTTGTCGGCGATTTCCTTGATGGTCATCAGGTGATTGCCGATGCGCACCGAGGTCGGGCCGGTGGGGATGGTTTCGAGATGTTCGAGCAGCAGGCCGTTCAAGGTCCGCGCCGTCGCGGTCGGCAGGTTCCAATCGAAGCGCCGGTTGAGCATGCGCAGGTTGGCGCTGCCGTCGACCAGCCAGGTGCTGTCGTCAAGGCGGCGCACCAGCTTTTTGACGCTTTTTTCTTCGGTCGTGTATTCGCCGACGATTTCTTCGAGAATGTCGTCGAGGGTGATCAGGCCGGTGATCTGCCCGTATTCGTCCACCACCAGGCCGAGCCGCTGTTCGAGGCGTTGGAACTCGAGCAGTTGCTGTGTCAACAACGTGCCCTCGGGAACGAAGTACGGGGCGCGCAGGGCGCGTTGCAAGTCCGCCGGCGACAGTTGGCCGCCGGCCAGCCGCTTGACCACGGTGCGCACGTGCAGCACGCCTTCGAGGTGGTCGAGGTCGCCGCGGTACGCCGGCAGGCGCGTGTAAGGCGCCTGCGCCAAGGTGTCGAGGAGGCTCGCCCACGGCGCGGCGAGATCGAGGGCGACGATTTCGTTGCGCGGCACCATGACCTCGTCGATCGAGGCATTTTCGAGTTCCAGGATATTGAGCAGCATCGCCTGGTGGTCGCCCGACAGCGTACCGCCGCTGTCGCTGAGCAGCGTCTTGATCTCTTCACGGTTAAGTTTGCTGATAATGCCGTGGTGCGGCCTGAGGCCGGCGAGGCGGAGCAGCAGATTGGCGGCGCCGTTGATTAACCAGACCAACGGATAGAGCACTTTGAGCAGGGGCCTTAAGACATAGGCCGCGGGATAAGCGATGCTTTCCGGGCGCAGCGCGGCGATGGTCTTGGGCGCGACCTCGGCGAAGATCAGAATGACGACGGTGAGGACCGCGGTCGAGACCCAGATGGCGCTTTCGCCGGCTAGGCGCAGAGCGATGAGGGTGGCGATCGAGGCGGCGAGAATATTGACCAGATTGTTGCCGAGCAGGATCAGGCCGATCATCCGGTCGGGTTTGGCCAAAAGCCGCTGCGCCAGCCGCGCACCGCGGTGGCCGCTTTTGACACGGTGCCGCAGGCGGTAGGGGTTGAGAGCGATCAAACCGGTTTCGGAACTTGAGAAAAACGCCGACAGCAGGATGAGCAGAACGAGAAGCGCGAATAGCAAACTTAAGGGGACATCTTCCATGGGGTGCGTATCAGGTGGTTTTCGGTTTTTCGTTATTTAGCGTAATAAAAAATTTGGCGCGCTCGTTATTTGCCAACTGCGGTCGAGCAGTAATTCGAGTACAAACTTGCTGCCGAAATAAGCGAGCAGCAGGAACAGCATACCGGCCAGAGTCAAACGTACTGCCGTGCGGCCGCGCCAGCCGTAGCGCCAGCGGCCGAACAACAAACCGGCGAACACCAGCCAGGCGACGAACGACAATATCGTTTTATGCACCAGGTGCTGGGCAAACAGATCGTGCACGAACAAAAGGCCGCTGCCGAGAGCCGCGGTGAGCGCCAGCCAGCCGGCGGCCAGCAGTCTGAACAACAGGCGTTCCAGGCGGATCAAAGGCGGCAGGCTCTGCATCCACGGCCGCGCCTGGTGGCGGCGCAGGACGTGTTCCTGGGCGGCGGTGACCAGGGCCAGGACCGTGCAGTTGGCCAGCAGGCCGAAAGCGAGCAATGAACTGATCACGTGCACGATCACCCCGGTTCCGCCGAGGGCCAGCGGCGCGGCGCCGACCGGCGTCCAGGCGGCCAGTCCGACCCACAGGGCGGCGCCGGGAAAAATCACCATGCCAGGGGTCAAAAGCGCCGGGTCGCGCCGGGCGTCGACGAGCAGGATCAGCACCATCAGCCAGGCGCTTTGCGACAGAACCTGAAACAGCTCGGCGTCGTAGGCGCCGAGCGCCACGCTATGCGCCGCGAGGGCGGCGGCGTGCAGCAGCGCGGCAAGCCAAGGCAAGACGAGACGAACGACCGGCGGGGTCCGCGGCCCGGCGGCGAGCAACGCGGTGGCCAGCAGATAGAGAACGAGAACGGCGAAGGCAAGCATGCGCGGCATCGTAGCACCGGATGATGATCAGTATAATCGAGCGCCCGTAATCGACGGAAGTGGAGCGTGTTGTGTTGGGTCCATTAACGCAGCGCCTGGGTGAAGCGCTGTCGCGTATCGGCAGCGCCGCCCGGGTCGACGAGCGGCGATTGGAAGAAACTTGGCGCGCGGTGCGCGTCGCGCTGCTCGAAGCCGACGTCGCGCTGCCGGTGGTCCGCGACTTTATCGCCGCGCTCAAGATGAAAGCGGCGGCCGGCGATCTCGCCAGCAGGGTGCAGCCCGGCCGGGCGTTGCTCGGCATGGTCCACGCCGAACTTCAGGCTTTGCTCGGCGGCGTTCACGCACCGCTCGACCTGGCCGCACCGCGCCCGCTCATCGTGCTCGTCGCCGGCCTGCAAGGCAGCGGCAAGACGACCAGTTGCGGCAAGCTGGCGCGCCACCTGCGGGTCCGCGAGAAGCTCAAGGTCGGACTGGCCGGGTGCGACGTCCAGCGCCCGGCGGCGCTCGAACAATTGCACCGGCTCGCCGCCGAAAGCGGCGCCGTCTGGCTCGAATGCGCCGGTGCGCGCGAGGCTGCGGCCCGGGCTCAGGCCGCCGTCGAGGAAGCGCGGCGCAGCCAACTCGACGTCGTGCTCGTCGACAGCGCCGGACGGCTCCATGTCGAAGCGGCGATGATGGCCGAACTGCGCGAACTGCACGCCATCACCGCACCGCACGAAACCTTGTTCGTCGTCGATGCGCTGGGCGGCCAGGATGCGCTGGTTGCGGCGCGGGCCTTTCACGAGGCCGTGCCGTTGACCGGTCTCGTGCTGACCAAGGCCGACGGCGATGCGCGCGGCGGTGCTCTGCTCAGCGCCCGCGTGGTCACCGGTTGCCCGGTCAAATTCGTTGGCAGCGGCGAGAAACTCGATGCCTTCCAGGCGTTCCATCCCGAGCGTTTCGCGTCGCGCCTTTTGGGTATGGGCGATATCCAGACCTTGTGCGAAGAAGTCGAGGACAAAACCGAGCGGGCTGAGAGTGTCAGGCTCGCCCGGCAGATCGGCCGCGGCCGGGGTTTGACACTCGACGATCTGCTGCGCCAACTGGAGCAGATGGGTCGGCTCGGTGGCATCGCTGGCTTGCTCGACAAACTACCCGGCTTCGCCCAGGTGCCGCCGGCGGCGCTGGGCGCGGCGGATCCGGAGCGCGAGGTGCGCCGGATGAAGGCCGTGATCCAGTCGATGACGCCCGCCGAGCGGCGGCGGCCCGAGATCATCCGCGGCTCACGCAAGCGGCGCATCGCGGCCGGTGCCGGGGCGACGGTCCAGGACGTCAATCGGGTTCTCAAACAGCACCAGCAGATGGCCGGCATGATGAAACAATTGAAAGGCAGGAAGGGGCAGCGATTGCTTGCCGGCCTGGGCCGCAACGGCGCATCGGGGTTGGGGAAAGGCTGCTAAGGCTCCGCCGCCACCAGCACCAAGGCACGCCCGTCCGGGCGGATCGCCAGCCGGGTGATGCCGGCGATGCCGAACGGGGCGAGTTCGGCGGCGAGGAACCAGTTCGGGTCGCGGCCCGGGCGCCAGCGGTACAACTTGCTGCCACTGGCGGTCCACAGATCGCCATTCGGCGCCCGGCTGAAATCCTCGCTGCGCTCGGGCAGCGAGATCAACGCCGAGCGCTGGTGAGTCAACGGATCCCAGATCTCGATGCGCCGCGCCTCGGGTGCGACCGCGACCAGGAGCAGTGCGTCGAGCGGCCGTATCGCCGACAGGCTGCGCCCGGCGGGCGCGGCGATCGGCAAAGTCTGATCGCGCTCCAGGTCGAACAGCACGAGCCGGTTCGGCTCATCGACCAAAAGCAACGCCACCCGCCCGCTGTCGAGCCAGGCGTGATATCCGACATTGTCGGCGCTGCCGATCCGCGTGAAGCACCCCGTTTCCGGTGCGAAGCGCACCAGCCACTGGGCGCCGTCCGCTTGCACCTGTACGGCGGCCAACGCCGCCTGCCCGGGGATCGGGCGCGGGGAAAATTCGCTCAGTGGCGTTTCGGCCAGCAATTCATCGCCGCCGCTCGCCGGCTCGAGCCGGGCAAGGTCGGTGTAACCCTCGCCGGGCGTTCCGGGCCCCCCGCCGCGGGTGTAATAGATGAAACGGCCGTCCGCGCTGTAGAACGGCTGATTGTTGTAACCCGGCCGGTCGGTCAGCCGTTGCGGTTCCGGCCTCCCGGCGCTGGAGGGATCCAGGGACAGCAGCCAAAGATCGCTCTCCGGTAACGTGAACTGGGCGTGGACCGCCAGCGCCGGCATGAACGTCAGGAAGAGCAAGAAGCGGCGCATGGGTGTTTTCCGATGGCTTTGTGGTGAAGGCATTATGCCTGTTCAGTAATCAGAGACCGAGTTGACTGTGTGATCCGAGGCGCACGAGCTGGAGTGCATTAGAATCCGGCTTGCGGTAGATCAAGACCAGATCGGGACGGATATGGCAGTCCCTATGGTCCTTCCAATCGCCGGTTAAGACGTGGTCCCGGTGCTGTTCCGCCAGAGCCTGGTCATTCGCAAGCGCTTCCACGATCTTAGGAAAATCGTAGGCCAGTACCGCCCGGTGCTGGCCTTTGTTTTCCCGTTTATAGTCGCGTTTAAACTGTGCGGTACGCTCAATCTTCCGCATTCAAATCCGCCATCAGATCATCCACGCTGTCAAAGGAGGGCAAGTTTCCCCGCCTGGCCTCCTTCATGGCCGCGATCGTCTCGGCGTTCGGAACCAGCGGCTCGAAAGGCAGTGCCTTTTCCTTGGCAATACGGGTCATCATGATGCGGAAGGCGTCAGATACGGTCAGCCCAATCGCCGCCAGAACGGCGGAGGCTTCTTCTTTGATATGCCCGTCTATGCGGGCACGCACAACAGTATTCACGGGCATAACAGTATTCCTATTCTCTATGTCATCTGGGCTACAATATAGCACATTTGGGCTCTAACGCCAAGATTTCAGTCGTTGCCGAGGGCGGCGAGGTCGCCGGCCAACAGGCGGTGACGCCAGCCACCCCGGCCGCCGGGCAGGCTTTCCGGGCCGTTGAGCAGCAGGCGTTCGATGTCGCGGCGGCTGAGCAGTACGGTGGGGTGCAAATTCAAGGCCGCGGCTTTTTCCTTGACCCTTTTTTGCCAGTCGCGGGTCCGGCGGCGGAATTCGCTATCGGGCCGATGGATATCAGGGGCGCTGCCGGCGGCGGCGCCGGCGATGCACTCGAGCCACTGCCGGCCGTAACGTTGCGCCTGCTTGCGGTGCAAGACGGGGAGGGCCTCGATTTCGGCCAGTGTGCGCGGGGCGGCGCTGGCCAGGGCCATCAGGCCTTCATCGCGGAGGACGAAACTGCGCGGCAGGTCGAGACGGCGGGCGGTACGGTCACGCCACTGGCAAAGACTGAAGGCGATCGCCTGGGCCTCAGGGCCGGCCTCGGCGAGACCCGGCAGCCGGCGGAAATGGGCGTTCAGCAGGTCGGCGGTGCCGGCTTCGCTGGCCAGGGTCTGCATTTCGTCGTCCAGCCAAGTCCGGCGGTCGAGGGCCTGCAAGCCCGCTTCGAGGTGCCGCCACAGGGCCGGCAGGTAGAGCACATCGAGCGCGGCATATTCGATGAGGGCGGGCGGCAGCGGCCGGTGCAGCCAGTCGCTGCGGGCGTGTGCTTTGGCGAGGCGGATGCCGAGCACTGTCTCGACCAGCGCCCCGTAACTGAGGCTGGGGGGATGGCCGCACAAGGCGGCGGCAATCTGGGTGTCGAACAGGGGGAGAGGTACCGTGCCTAATGTCAAGCGCAGTACTTCGAGATCCTCCCGGGCGGCATGCATGACCTTAATCATGCCGGCGGCGAAGATGACCTCGGTCAACGGCGTCCAATCTTCGATCGCCGGCGCATCGATCAGCCAGACGCTCTCGCCGTCGCTGAGCTGAATCAAGCCGAGACGGGGATAATAGGTCCGCTCACGGAAAAATTCGGTATCGACGCCGAGTACCGCACAGCGCCGCCACTGGGCGGCGGCCGCGGCGAGAGCGGCCGCGTCGGCGAGCCAGTGGACGGCGGCCGGCGGCGAACCGGTGACGGGCAGGGGATGTTCGCGGTGGGGCGATTCGGGATTTGGCGGCATCGCTGTTCGATGTTATTGTTTTGCAATCCGCTGGACTTGGCGGGGGCCGGCCTTCGCAAAGCGGGATGTCGCTCGCTCCCGGCGGGCTCCTGGCCATGACAGCAGGATGACGGTATGATCAAGATATCCGGCGCCGGGGCTGGTGCCTTGTGCCGGATGCGGGTGCGGCCATTGTAACCACGATTGGGCAATGGTGGGCGGTATCCCGGCTCAAGGAAGATGAATCGGCAGTGCCCAACGCACCAGCCTTCTACGGCTGGCCAAAAAGCCACATTCCGGCGGGGAGTTTGATGATGGTGAATCGTAGCGATATTGACTTGGGGTGGAAGCTGCTTCTGTGTCTGCTGCTTGCCGCGCCGTGGGTGTCGGCGCAGGAAGAAGAAAGTGCAGCGCCGCCAGAACAAGAGACAGAGCAAACCGACGAACGCCGTGTGCGCCGGCTGGGCGACGTGGTCGGCGGCGAGCAGCAGGATCTGGATCTCAGCGTGCCGAGCGACCTCAACGTCAGCCCGGCGGCGAACATCCCCGAAGTCCGGCTGCCGAGTGCCGCCCAGGATCGCACCTTGCAGGAACTCCTGCTCAACGTCGCCTACAGCCCGCAGAACGGCGCGGCTCAGCAGCGCTTGACGGCCTTTTTGCAACAGCAACTCACCGAGGCCCGCACTCAGATCGCCGGCGGCAATCTGGTGCAGGCCGAGCAGATTCTGAACGTGTTGTCCACCTTGCAGCCCGATCTTGCCGGCTTGCCGGCAGCGCAAACCGAACTGGCCACCACCCGGCAGGTCAACCAAACCCTCAGCTCGGCGCAAACGGCCCTGCGGGCCGATCGCTTGATTGCGCCGCCCGGTGACAACGCGCTGGAATATTTTCGCCAAGTGCTGGTAATGGCGCCGCAGCACCCGGCGGCGACGGCCGGGCTCGGCGACCTCCGCCAGCGGTTGATCGAAAGTGCCAAGGCGCGGGCCGCAGAAAACGATTTCGAGGCCGCCGGTGAGCTGCTCGAAGCCGCCGCCGGTCTCACCGGCGAGGACGATGCGGTCGAGACGGCGCGCACCGAGGTCGCCGCGTTGCGTACCACGCGGCTTGCGGCGCTGGCCGCCGAGGTCAATGGCGCGATCAATGACGGCCGTTATACCGAGGCTGAAAACGCGATCAACGAATTGATCGCTCTCGGCCTTGACGCAGCCGACAGCCGCCAGTTGCAACAGCGTCTGGAGGACGCCAAGGTGTACGGCGGGTTCAAACCCGGGCAGACGTTCAGCGAACCGTTCCTCAACGCCAACGCCCAAGGCCCGCTGATGGTCGTGATCCCGGCTGGCGGTTTCGCGATGGGTTCGCCGGACAACGAACGCGACCGGGTGGCCAATGAAGGCCCGCAGCATCGCGTCACGTTCGAACGTGGTTTTGCGATGGCCCGCACGGAAACCACGGTGGCCGAATTCGAGCGTTTCATTCAGATGACCGGTTATCGGACGGACGCTGAACAAAAGGGCGATTCGACGATTTACGACGAGGGAACCGGGCGGATGGAGCGCCGGCCGGCCAGTTGGCGGGTGGATTACAGCGGCGGACGGGCGGCTGGCGAGTTGCCGGTGGTCCATGTTTCATGGAACGACGCGCAGGCTTATGCCGCCTGGCTTTCCGAAATGACCGGCCGGCGCTATCGCCTGCCGAGCGAAGCCGAGTTCGAATACGTCATGCGCGCCGGGACGACCGGGCGTTACTGGTGGGGCAGCGGTGAGCCTGAGTCCGCCGTCGAGAACCTCGCCGGAGAACGCGATGTCTCGCCCAGCAAGCGGCGCTGGAACCAGAACTTCCGCCGCTATGATGACGGTCACTGGGGACCGGCCCCGGTCGCCACGTTCCCGGCGAACCCGTTCGGCCTGCACGACATCAATGGCAACGTCAAGGAGTGGGCGCTCGATTGCTGGCACGACACTTACGTCCGGGCGCCGACCGACGGTAGCGCCTGGGAGAATCCGGGCTGCACCTCACGGATCGTCCGTGGCGCCGATTGGACCAGCACGCCGGCCGTGAGTCGCAGTGCGTTTCGGACGACCACCAGCCCCGACACCCGCTTGGGGCGCGTCGGATTTCGCGTCGTTCGGGAGCTGTAGCGTCCGCCGCCGAGCAACCCGGCGGCAGGCAAACGGCCGCCGCCTCGGTGTCGCAACCGCGTTAGCAGGCTGTTGAAAAACAGCCTGCTAATCCGGGCCACGGATGGCCCGGCGAAATCAGGCGCTCCTTAGCGGCTGATTTCGGGAGCGCAGCGCAAGTCGCGCCTTTCGCAAGCGACGTTGAAAAACGCCAGGATGGCGTTTTTCAACAACCTATTAGCGGTGCCGATGATGGTGCCGGGAGAGGGACTTGAACCCACACACTGTCGCCAGTACCGGATTTTGAGTCCGGCGCGTCTACCAATTCCGCCATCCCGGCCGGAAGAGGGGCCGCTATCATAGCGCTGGCGCGCCGGTACCGCAAGCGGCCGCTGCCGCGCGAGCCGGAACCGGTTTCGATTGTGGTCGATGGGTGGTCGGCGAATGCGCCGCAGGGCAGGCCCATGACCAGCACGGCCACCGAATATTCATGGTGTTCCTCTTGATAATAGCGAGCGCGATAATGATACAGGACGGTACGCTGCGGGTAGTGCGGCAAATTGCCGCAGCCGCCGGAGGGGGGTACTGATGAAAGCGACGTTGACGATTCCCGTTTCGCCCGGCGAATTGGCGGATAAACTGACGATATTAGAGATCAAGCAAGAGCGTGTCGCCGACCCGGCGCGGCGGGCGAGCGCAATCCATGAATACCGCCTGTTGCACAAGATCTGGCGGGCGGCGGATGTGGAAACGAGCGAAATCGCTCGTCTCAAGGATCAGTTGCGGGCGGTTAATGAGCGGCTATGGCGGATCGAGGACGAAATCCGCGCTCACGAGGCGCGCGCCGAATTCGACGAACGCTTCATCGAACTGGCGCGCGACGTTTACCGGCACAACGATTGGCGTTCGGAGTTGAAGAACAAAATCAACGAACTGCTCGGTTCGGAACTTGCCGAAGTCAAGCAGTACACGGTCTATCCCACGGCGGACGGCGGATAAACGACGGGTTCGATTTCGAGTTCGACTGCGAAGCGCCGGTAAATTTCGTTCTGAATGCGGCGGGCGAGGGCGAGGATGTCCTCGCCGCTCGCGTTGCCGTAGTTGGCTAAAACGAGGGCATGCTGTTCGCTGCCGCCGGCGCCGCTATGGCGCGTTCCTTTCAGGCCGCCGGTTTCGATCAGCCAGGCGGCGCTCAGTTTGGTTTTGCCGGCGGCGGGCCAGGCCGGCATCGCCGGCCAGCGCTCCCGCAAGGCGGCGGCCAGCGCCGGATCGACCAGCGGATTTTTGAAAAAACTCCCGGCGTTCGGCAGCACGCCGGGATCGGGCAGCTTGCGCCGGCGGATGGCGATGACGGCGCGGCGGATATCGCCGGCCTGCGCTGTTTCAGGCGCTATGCCTAATGCCTGAAGTTCATCGGCGATGCCCGGGTAGTCGAGGCGCGGTTGCGGCGCGACAGGCAGCCTAAGTTCCACTGCCAGAATCAGGTAGCGACCGCGGTCAACGCCGCGAAAGCGGCTGTGACGATAAGCGAAATCGCATTCTTCGGCGGCGAAACGGCGCACTTCGCCGGTGACGAGATCGAGCGCTTCGATGGCCGCGATAAATTCAGCCAGTTCGACGCCGTAGGCGCCGATGTTCTGGATCGGCGCCGCGCCGCATAGGCCGGGGATCAGCGACAGGTTTTCCAGGCCGTAGCCGCCGGCAGCCAACGACCAGGCGACGATGTCGTCCCATACTTCGCCGGCCCCGATGCGCAGCAGCAGGTAATCGCCGTCGTTCCCAAGTATCCGCCGTTCGCGGAGCGCCGGGTGCCAGACGACGCCGATCCGCGCGGCGGCGATCACGATGTTGCTGCCGCCGCCGAGGATCAGATCCGGCGGGCCGGCCTCGAGCCACGCGGCGCAGGCTTCGGCCGCGCTTGCCAGTTCGCGCCATTCGGCGGCGACTGCCGGCAGGCGCAATGTGGTCAACGCCGCGAGCGGTACATTGTGCCTGAGGCGGTGGGTAGCGCCGCTCATCGGGCGGCCGCGGCGAGCGCTGCGGCGCATTCGTCGATCAATGCCGGACCGCGGTAGATCAGGCCGGTATAAAGCTGCACGGCAGCGGCGCCGCGTGCCCGCTTATCCGCCGCGTCCGCCCCGCTCATGATCCCGCCGCTGGCGATCAGCGGCCGGTCGGCGGGCCAGACACGACCAAACCGTTCGAGACACAGATCGGCCAGCGGTTTAAGCGGGGCGCCGCTCAGACCGCCTTGTTGGGCGGCGTGACGGCCGGCGAGGCCGGGGCGGGCGAGTGTGGTATTGGCGATGATCGCCCCGTCGATGCCGTGATCGAGCAAAACGGCGGCGATGGCCGGTATCGCTGCCGCTTCGAGGTCGGGCGACAGCTTGACCACGAGTGGTGTACGGCGGCCGTCGCGGTCGGCGAGCCGCTCGCGTTCCGCTGCCAGGTGGGAGAGCAGTGCCGACAAGACCGGTGGTTGTTGCAGGTTGCGCAGTCCGGGCGTGTTGGGTGACGATAGGTTGATCGCGAGGTACCCGGCGTGGGCGTGCAAAAGGCGCAGGCAGTGCAGATAATCGGCGCTCGCCTGACCTGCCTCGGTGGTGCGGTTCTGGCCGATGTTGACCCCGATCAGGCCGGTCCAGTGGGCGTTTTTCAGTTTAGCTAGCAGATAATCGACGCCTTTGTTATTGAATCCCATCCGGTTGATCAACGCCCGCGCGCGGCGCAGCCGGTAAAGCCGCGGCGGCGGATTGCCGGGCTGCGGGCGCGGGGTGACCGTGCCAATTTCGATAAAACCGAAACCGAGAGCGCCTAAGGCGTCGATGTAATCGCCGTTTTTATCGAGGCCGGCGGCCAAGCCGACTCCGTTGGGCAGTGTCCGCCCCCACAAGCAACAGGGTTGTTCGGTGGCGGGCGGTGGCGGATCCCAGCCGAGGTTGACCAGCCGGTCGAGCGCCTTCAAAGTGAACGTGTGCGCCGCCTCCGGCGGCAGCAGGGCCGCTGCTTTGACCAGTCCGCTGAGGTGCCGCCTGTGCATCCGTGACTAAATTTCGAAACGGATGCCCTGGGCGAGCGGCAGGGCGGTGCCGTAATTGATCGTGTTGGTCTGCCGGCGCATGTAGTTTTTCCACGCCTCCGAGCCCGATTCGCGACCGCCGCCGGTGTCTTTTTCACCGCCGAAGGCGCCGCCGATCTCGGCGCCGGAAGTGCCGATGTTGATATTGGCGATGCCGCAGTCGCTGCCGGCCGCCGACAGGAAGCGCTCGGCGTTTCTGAGATCGTTGGTGAACAACGCCGACGACAGTCCTTGCGGTACGGCGTTGTGCAGGGCGATCGCCTCGTCGATGTCGGTGAAGGGAATCACATAAAGAAGCGGGGTGAAAGTCTCCTGCTGGACGACCTCCCAGTGGTTCTCGGCGCGGATCAGCGCCGGTTCGACAAAATGACCTGGGCGGTCGAGTCGTTGGCCGCCGTACAGCAGCTTGCCGCCGGCGGCAACTGCGGCCTCGATCGCGGCGAGGTGGGCTTCGACCGCTCGCTCGTCGGTCAGCGGTCCCATCAACGTGTCCGGATCCAACGGGTCGCCGATGCGGACTTGGGCGTAAGCTTTGACCAGTGCCGCTTCGATCTCGGCGCAACGCTCGCGCTGCACGAGAAGCCGGCGGGTCGTCGTGCAGCGCTGCCCGGCCGTGCCGACGGCGCCGAAAACGATGGCCGGCACGGCCAGCTTCAGATCGGCGCTGCGATCGACGATCAGGGCGTTGTTGCCACCGAGTTCGAGCAGCGATTTGCCGAAACGCGAAGCGACACGGCCGGCGACCTGGCGGCCGACGGCGCATGAGCCGGTGAACGACAGCAGAGCGACGCGCCGGTCGTCGACGAATCGTTCGGCGAGGGTATTGTCGGCGGTAATGAAACTCAGGAAGATCGGCGGAAAGCCGCCGGCGGCGAGCGCCTCGTTGCAGATATTCTGCACCGCGACGCAGCACAATGCGCCCTTGGGCGATGGTTTCCAGACGGTGACGTTACCGCATATCGCGGACAAAAATGCGTTCCATGCCCAGACGGCAACCGGGAAGTTGAACGCCGAGATCACGCCGACGATACCGAGCGGATGCCATTGCTCGTACATCCGGTGCTGCGGGCGCTCGGAGTGCATGGTCAGCCCGTAGAGTTGGCGTGACAGGCCGACGGCGAAATCGCCGATGTCGATCATTTCCTGGACCTCACCGTCGCCTTCGGCCTTGATTTTGCCCATTTCCAGGCTGACCAGGGAACCGAGATCATCCTTGTAGCGTCTGAGTGCGGCGGTGATCAGGCGGATCGCTTCGCCGCGCCGCGGCGCCGGGACGTCGCGCCAGTGCGGCGCAATCTCGGCCGCTTTGGCGAGCACCGCTTCGTAGGTTCCGGTATCGGCCGTCCTGACCTCGGCGATCGGCTCGCCGCTGGCCGGGTTGAGCGCGGTGAGCGTCGCGCCGCCGCCTGGCGGCGGGTACGCCCCGTACCAGGCGCCGGGATTGACCGGCACGATGCCGAGGCGGGAAAGGAAGGCGAAACGGGTTGCGGTCATGATCGATCCTATGGGTCAAAGCCTGTGGGTCAAAGTGAGGCCGGCGCCCGGGGCTGGAACAAGGCCGGCGGTGCAATGCAACCTCGCATTATAATGACGGATCAGGATATCCCTTGATATTTTCGCCGCACCGGCCGGCGAACCAACGAAACTTATTTGCGGACCACGGGTCTAGTGGGCATGGCGGCGTCAGCGCCGCGCCCTCGCCCCGGCGCTCCGTGAGCGGGCGGGTATATGGGCGACAAGCTGACCGATCAAATCCTGGTTGAACAGGTACAACGAGGCGATAAAGGTGCATTCGATCTTTTGGTACGCAAATACCAGCACAAGATCATCAGCCTGGTGTCGCGTTATGTCGCCGATCCGGCGGAAGCGCTCGACGTGGCTCAAGAATCTTTTATCAAGGCGTACCGCGCCATCGGCCGTTTCCGCGGCGACAGCGCGTTTTTCACCTGGCTGTACCGGATCGCGATCAACACCGCAAAGAATCACCTCGTGGCGCAGTCCCGGCGCCCGCCGGCCACCGACCTCGACGCCCACGAGGTCGAACAGTACGCCGGCGACAGCCGCCTGCAGGATGCGAGTTCGCCCGAACACGAGCTGTTGCGCCAGGAGATCGAACAGACGATCGAGCGCGCCATCGGGGCGCTGCCCGACGACCTACGCACCGCGATCACGTTGCGCGAAGTCGAGGGTATGAGTTACGAGGAGATCGCCAAGACAATGGAATGCCCGATCGGCACGGTGCGCTCGCGTATTTTCCGCGCCCGCGAAGCGATCGACAACAAACTTCGACCATTATTGATGGATTGAAACGATGCCCAGCACCACACCACACACCACCGGCGATACGGTGACCGGCAACGAACACCTGTCGGTCTTCATGGACGGCGAAATGGAACGCAAGGCGGCGCGTTTTTTTGCCCGCCGTCTCCTGGCCGAACCGCAGTTCCGCGCTTGCTGGCGGCGCTGGCACCTGATCCGTGATTATCTGCACGACCGGCGCTTGGTCGTGTCGCCTGGCGGACTGCCCGAACGGATCACCGCCGCGCTCGCCGGTGAACCGCGGCCGTTGGCCGGCGCCGGCACCCTATTACGCCGCCTCGGAACGGTGGCAGCGAGCGGCGCGGCGGCGGCGGCGGTGGCCTTCGTGGCGCTGATCGGTTTGCGCAACAATGCCCTGGATGAAGACCACGGGGCGCTGCCGGTGGCCGGCGACGCGCCCGCGGCGCAGGTGTCCGATGGTGCCCCGTACGGCGATTTCACGACGCGCCAGAACGCCCTCGATCACATTTACACGCCGTCCCCGGTGCCCGTCGGGCTGCAATCCGAGGTGCCGGCAACCCCCCGGCAGCGGCTCGATGCCTACCTCCTCAGACATAGCGAAATGAGTGGCGCCGGCGGGCGGATCGGCTTTGTCTCTTACGTTCCGATCATCGTCATCAGCGGTGACGGGGCGGGCCAGACGGGGCTGCCCGGCCCGTCCGGTGAGCCGCCGGCAAAAATCGGCGAGACACCACAACCGCAGCCGACCGGGCAATGATCAGCCGCGTGAGGCGTTCGCTGCCGATTCAGTTGTACTCCGGCCGTCCCGCGGCGCCGTTGGCGTTTTTGTTGTTGTCCCTCGCCGCCGCGCCGGCGGCGGCGGATTCGGCGCACCAGTGGCTCGGCCGGATGGCCGAGGCGATGAGCCGGCTCGATTACCGTGGCATCCTGATTTACCGTCACGGCGCAACGCTCGATACGCTCGAGGTGGCACACCGCCACGACGAGAACGGCCTGCGGGAGAGAATCGCGACTTTGAGCGGCACCGAACGCGAGATCATCCGCCGCGACGGCGAGATCCGCTGCCTCTATCCCGATGACCGGTCGCTGGTGCTCGAGGGCCGGCTTTCCGAATCGTTGTTCCCGGCCGTCGACGAGCATAGTTGGGAAAGCCTCGCCAAGTGGTATCGCTTCACTCTGGGCGGCGTCGAGCGCGTCGCCGGTCACGAGGCGCGGGTCATCGGTATCGAACCGCGCGACGAATTTCGTTTCGGCTATCGCCTCTGGTTGGATGAGGCGTCGGCGATGCTGCTGCGCTCGCGCCTCATCGATCCCGCCGGCCAGGTGTTCGAAGAGATGACGTTTGCGACGATCGACATCGGCGCGGCGATCGGCGACGATGAACTGGCGGCTTCGCAGCCGCTCGAACGGTTCGTCAAATTCAAGGCGGCGGACGACAGCCGGAACACGCTGCCGCTGGTCCGGGTGCTGACTTCAGGCAGCCCGCTGCCGCCCGGTTTCGTGCTGCTCAACCATACGCGTACCGCTGGCCAGGGCGCCGGCGGAGCGCTCGAACATCTGCTGTTCGGCGATGGTCTGGCCACGGTCTCGGTTTATCTGGAAACCCTGGACGAGAGCGACAGCGGCGTGCCGCCCAGTGCCCGGCGCGGCGCCCTGAACATTCACTCGCGGCGGGACGGCCAGCGGCTGGTCACGGTGCTCGGCGAAGTGCCGTTCATGACCCTCGAAGCGTTCGGGCGGAGGTTCGACAACGCGGCGCAGACTTTAACGAGCCAGCGGCAGTGAGGCGGCAGGTACGGCGTAGCGGCCGGGTCCTGGCCGCCGGCCGGCAGACGATCGAGATCCGCCTCGATCCCGAGGGCTGTGGCCCATGTCATCTGGGCCGGGGCTGCGGCGCCGCGTTCTCTTTTTTCACCGGCTGGCGGCGCCCCATCGTCCGCCTGCCCCGCACGACCGCCGCCCCGTTGTCGCCTGGAACGCGAGTTGCCGTGTCGATACCCGAAGCGCTGCTAGAACGCCTCGGCGTCATTGCCTACGGCGCCCCGCTGGCGGGCTTGTTCAGCGGGTTGATCGCCGCCACATTGTGGATCGGCGTCCTGCCCGGAGCCGGGCACAGTGGTTTCGCGCCGGCCGCCGCCGGAAGGTCGCCGGCCGTGATGGCGGCAGGCGATCTGTGGGCGCTAGGCTTGATCATCGCCGGACTGCTGCTCGGGCTCGCCGCCGGCCGCCGGCTGGCCAGCCGCCTGTTGCCGGCGGAGTTGGCATTGGCAATCAGCGAGATATCCGATTAGCAGGCTGTTGAAAAACAGCCTGCTAATCCGGGCCACGGATGGTCCGGCGAAATCAGGCGCTCCTTAGCGGCTGATTTCGGGAGCGCAGCGAAAGTCGCGCCTTTCGCCAGCGACGTTGAAAAACGCCAGGATGGCGTTTTTCAACAGCCTGTTAGAATACTGGAGATGAATGATGTTTAATGCCCTAATCGTCCCGGCTTCCCGGCGCTTGGCTATCCGGTGGCGGCTGCTGCTGGCCGGTTTTTTTGCGGTCGCGGTTTTTTCAGAGACCGCCGGCGCTCAGAGCCTGCCGGATTTCACGCAACTGGTCGAGCACGTAACACCGGCCGTGGTCAATGTTGAAACCGTGGCCTGGGGGCAGCGGTCGGAGACCGATCAGGACAGCGAGGAAAGCCAGATTCCGGAACAGGACATCCCGGAATTGTTTCGCCGTTTCTTCGAGCCCTACGGTCCGCGCCGGCCGCGCAGCGAACCCGATCGGCGGACCGGCGGCAGCGGCTTCATCATCGCGCCCGATGGTTATATCGTGACCAATCATCACGTCATCGACGGCGCCGACGAGATTACCGTCCGCCTCGCCGACCGGCGGGAATATCAGGCAAAACTGATCGGTTCGGACGAAGCCAGCGACATCGCACTGCTCAAGGTCGAAGCCGAGGATTTGCCGACCTTGCCGTTCGGCGATTCGAGCCGGCTCAAACCCGGCGAATGGGTGATCGCCATCGGCTCGCCGTTCAATTTCGAACAGACCGTCACCGCCGGCATCGTCAGCGCCAAAGGCCGGACCAACAGCGCCCAGCAATACGTGCCGTTCATCCAGACCGACGTGGCGATCAACCGCGGCAATTCCGGCGGGCCGTTGATCGATATGCAAGGCGAGGTGGTCGGCATCAATTCCTGGATTTTGAGTTCGAGCGGCGGCTACATCGGCCTGTCGTTCTCGATCCCGAGCGAAGTCGCACAATCGACGATCGCCCAGTTGCGCGAGCAGGGTTTCGTGGCCCGCGGCCTGCTGGGTGTCGGCATCGAGGATCTGTCGCTCGACAAAGCCAAGGCCCTCGGCCTCGATCGGCCGCGCGGGGCGCTGGTCAACCGGATCGAAAAAGACAGCGCTGCGGAAAAGGCAGGCGTTGAAGCGGGCGATGTGATTTTGGAATTCAACGGACAGCCGATAGAGCGGTTCAACGATCTGCCGCCGCTGGTCGGTTCGACGCCACCCGGCACAAAAGTCGATATCGTCGTCCATCGCTGGGGCAAACAAAAGACCCTGCACGCCACCTTGAGCGAGCTGCCGGCGCCCGACACCGCTCTGGCCCGCAGCCGCGCCGGCGGCGGCGAGAGCGACAATCTGCTCGGCATCCGGGTGCGCGACCTCGACGACACGACCCGCCAGCAGCTAGGCGATCCCGAAGGCGGGGTACTGGTCACCGCGGTGGACGGCACCGCCGCTTACCGCGCCGGCCTGCGCCGCGGCGACCTGATCATGATGATCAACAACCAAAAAATCGCCGATGTCGCGAGCTTCCGCGAGTTGGTCGCTGGCCTCGAGTCCGGTAAAACGGTCGCCCTTTTGATCTCGCGCAACGGCCAGACGACGTTTCTCGCCTTCACGCCGGATGAGGTCGAATAAACCCAATAGTTGCATAAATTTTGCTCGACCGAGAATTCCGGGAACTGATGCAACAATTGGGTAAACGGCCCTGCCGGCATTGGAGCGTTGCCCTATCCAGCGCCCCGGCCTGACCGCCGGGGCGCGCGGTGGATATAATGCCGCGCTTGTTCGATGTTAGATGGCATGCCCGCGCCACGACCGATGTCCGCCACGCTGACCCGCAACTTTTCGATTATCGCCCACGTCGATCACGGCAAATCGACGCTCGCCGATCGTTTCATCCAACACTGCGGCGGTCTGTCCACCCGCGAGATGGCGGCGCAGGTGCTCGACAGCATGGAGATCGAACGCGAGCGCGGCATCACGATCAAGGCGCAGAGCGTGACGCTCGACTATCCGGCCGCCGACGGCAAAATTTACCGGCTCAATTTCATCGACACCCCGGGCCACGTCGATTTTTCATACGAAGTTTCGCGTTCGCTCGCTGCCTGTGAAGGGGCGCTGCTGGTCGTCGATGCGGCGCAGGGCGTCGAAGCGCAGAGCGTTGCCAATTGCTATACCGCCGTCGATCAGGGTCTGGAAGTCGTGCCGGTGATCAACAAGATCGACCTGCCGTCGGCCGACGTCGAGCGGGTGCGCCGGCAGATCGAGGAAATTATCGGCATCGACGCCGCCGACGCGCTGTTGGTCAGCGCCAAGACCGGTGAAGGCGTGCCGGCGGTGCTCGAAGCCATAGTCCAGCGCATCCCGCCGCCGGGCGGCAATCCGCAAGGTCCGTTGCGCGCCTTGATCATCGATTCGTGGTTCGACAATTATCTCGGCGTCATTTCGTTGGTCCGGGTGGTCGATGGCGCGATCGCCGCCGGCGACAAGATCAAGCTGATGGCGAGCGGTGCGGTGCATCAGGTGGAGCAGGTCGGCGTTTTTACACCCAAGCGCACCAGGCGCGACGCCCTGCGTGCCGGCGACGTCGGTTATGTCTCGGCGGCCATCAAGGACGTCCACGGCGCGCCGGTCGGCGATACGCTCACCGGTATCAAAACCCCAGCCGCCGCGCCGCTGCCCGGTTTCCGCAAGATCCAGCCGCGGGTGTTCGCTGGTTTGTATCCGGTGGCCAGCGACGATTACCCGCAGATGCGCGAAGCGCTGGAGAAATTGCAGCTCAACGACGCGGCGCTGCACTTCGAGGCGGAGACGTCCGAGGCCTTGGGTTTCGGTTTCCGCTGCGGCTTTCTCGGCCTGTTGCACATGGAAATCGTCCAGGAACGGCTGGAACGCGAGTACCGGATCGAACTGGTCACCACCGCGCCGACCGTGGTCTACGAGCTTTTGTTGACCGACGGCGGCGTCGAGAAACTGGAAAACCCGGCCCGCCTGCCGGCGGCGAATAAAATCGCCGAAATCCGCGAACCGTTGATCCTCGCCAACATCCTGACGCCCCAGGAATACGTTGGGGCGGTGCTCGGGCTGTGCGAGGAAAAACGCGGTGTGCAGAAGAACATGCAGTACCTCGGCGGTCAGGTGCAGATCACCTATGAGCTGCCGCTCAGCGAAGTGGTGCTCGATTTTTTCGATCGCCTGAAATCGCTGAGCCGTGGCTTTGCGTCTTTCGATTATCATTTTGCCCGATACCAGGTAGGGCCTTTCGTCCGCCTCGATATTCTGATCAACAACGAGAAGGTCGATGCCTTGTCGGTCATCGTCCATCGCGCCCATGCCCAGCGCCGCGGCCGGGAGTTGACCGAGCGTCTGCGCGAACTGATCCCGCGGCAGATGTTCGAAGTCGCGATCCAGGCGGCGATCGGCGCCCAGGTCATCGCCCGCAGCACGGTCAAGGCACTGCGCAAGAACGTGTTGGCCAAGTGCTACGGCGGCGACGTGACGCGCAAGCGCAAGCTGTTGGAAAAACAGAAGGCGGGCAAGAGGCGTATGAAACAGATCGGCCGCGTCGAGATTCCGCAAGAGGCCTTTCTTGCGGTGCTGCGCAGTGCTGATTCGTAGTTGTTGATTTAGGGAAATATATATAAAATTTAGGAATAAACTTATTCAGAGATTCTTTAGGTTATTTTATATGTTAGAAATAATCAGCAAAACTCCATGGTGCCATGATGTACTTTGATTTCGCTTTGATATTGACGGTTTTAACCTTGCTGAGCGGCGCGATCTGGTTGCTCGACCGGCTGTTTTTCGCCGCCCGGCGCCGCGCCCGGCACGCCGCCGGCGACGAGCGGGCGGGACGCGAACCGGCAGTGGTCGAATACGCCCGCTCGTTTTTTCCGGTGCTGCTGCTGGTTTTGGTGTTTCGCTCGTTCCTTTTCGAACCGTTCAAGATTCCCTCCGGCTCCATGCTGCCGACGCTGCTCGTCGGCGATTTCATTCTGGTCAATAAATACATCTATGGCCTCAGGCTGCCGGTACTGAATACCAAGATCATCGACATCAGCGATCCCGAGCGCGGCGACGTGATGGTTTTCCGCTACCCGCTGGATGAACGCCAGAATTACATCAAACGAGTGATCGGCCTGCCCGGCGACCGCATTACCTACCGCAACAAACAGTTGTTCATCAACGGCGAAGCGATGGCCCAGATTCCGGACGGCTCCTATGAGGGGCGCGGCCGCAATGCGGTCGGTGGGCGGATACCGGCGCAAAAACGGACCGAAGATCTAGCCGGCAAGGCGCACGAAATTCTGATCGAAACCACCCAGCCGCAGTCCGGAGAACAGAGCTGGGTCGTCCCCGCGGGGCATTACTTCATGATGGGCGACAACCGCGACCACAGCAGCGACAGCCGTGTCTGGGGACTGGTGCCGGAGGGCAATATCGTCGGCCGGGCGCTGGCCATCTGGTGGCACTGGGATTGCAGCCGCGATTGCGTCGATTTCAGCCGCCTCGGCAATCGCATAGAATAATCGCCATATCACCTAGGACGGGGGAGAACATGAACAACACGATCCGGCGCCAATCGGGCATGACGCTCGTCGGCTTTGTCCTGCTGCTTGGGCTGCTGCTCTTTGCGGCCTACGTCGGGATGAAGATCGTTCCGGCTTATATCGATTATTTTTCCATCGTCAACGCCATGGAGGCGGTGGCCACCGAGCCGGGTATCGCCGGCCGGCCGCCGCGCGAAATTCAGCAGAAGCTGTACAATCGGCTGTACGTCAATTACGCCGACGATCTCGGTCGCGACAGCGTACATGTGATCCGGGCGCGGGATGGTGTCGTGCTGCGCGTCGAATACGAAGTCCGCGAGGCGCTGTTCGGCAATCTCGATGTCTGTATTACCTTCAAAAAATCCGTCGTCCTGCGCTGAACCGGAGGGCGACGAAACGGCGGCGCTCGAATCCCGCCTCGGTCATCGTTTCGCCGATCCGGCGCTTTTGGTGACAGCGCTCACCCACCGTTCCCTGTCGCCACGCCACAACGAGCGGCTGGAATTTCTCGGCGACGCGGTGCTCGGCATGGCCGTCGCCGATTGGCTGTACCGTAGCCGCCCGCAGGCCAGCGAAGGCGATTTGAGCCGCTTGCGCGCCCGCCTGGTGCGCGGCGAGAGTCTGGCGGCGCTGGCCCGCGAGCAGCTCGGCCTCGAGGGTCTACTGCGCTTGGGCGAAGGCGAGGTGAAAGGCGGCGGCCGGCATCGTGCCTCGCTGCTCGCCAATGCGCTCGAAGCGGTGATCGGGGCGCTGTACCTCGACGGCGGCTACCCAGCGGTGACCCAAGCGGTCAGGGCGCTGTTTCAGCCGGTGCTCGATGCGCTGCCGGCCAGCGACGATCTCAAGGATCCGAAAACCCGCTTGCAGGAATGGCTGCAAGGGCAGGGCCGGGCGCTGCCGGTTTATGAAATTCGCGAAGTGAGCGGGCCCGAACACCGCCGGCGCTTCACGGTCGCCTGTCAGCTCGACCGCGGTGGCGGGGAATTCAGTGCCGCCGCCGGCAGCCGGCGGCGGGCTGAACAAGCGGCGGCGCGCCGCGCCCTGGAGGCCCTGGGCGTTGACTAATCCCAATAGTTGCATAAATTTTGCTCGATTTCATCAAATTCACTATAAAATCATATAGTTATGACGCTATTAGCCGGAAACTCGAATTCACCTAAGGTGACGCGCCCGGTTTCTCGCCCAAGCTGGCGGCACATCTTGTCCGCTTCCCCTCGAACCGTAGAATTACTACGGTTTTTCGGGGAATCGGACAAGCTGTACTCGCCAGCTTGACCGAGAATTCCGGGAATCTATGCAACAATTGGGTAATCATGACGCCCCGGAGGATCAGCGCCCGGTGCAGCTCGACCACGCCGGCATCGTGGCGCTCGTCGGCCGGCCCAATGTCGGTAAATCCAGCCTCCTCAATCGCCTTGTGGGCTGCCCGCTCAGCATCGTCACGCCCAAAGTGCAGACCACCCGCCGGCGGCTCGCCGGCATTGTCGAACGCCCCGCGGTGCAATGGGTCCTGACCGACACGCCCGGCCTGCTGCCGGCCGCGACCAACGCTCTGGAGCGGCAGATGATGCGCACCGCGCAGGCAGCACTCGCCGAGGGCGACCTGGTTCTTTTGGTCGTCGAAGCCGGCCGTTGGACGACCGGCGACGAACGTGCGGCGCGCTTGGCGCGCGCTGCGCGCAAGCCGCTGCACGTCGCGGTGAATAAAATCGATCGCCTGGCCGACAAACGGCGGTTGCTGCCGTTTATCGCCGCGCATATCGCGCCGTTGCAGGCCGCGGCGGTTTACCCGGTCTCGGCACAAAATGGCGACGGGATCGCCGCACTCGAAGCCGGACTGAGCGCGGCGCTGCCTCCCGGGCCGGCGCTGTTTCCGCCGGGGCAGATCGCCGACCGTAACGAGCAGTTCATCGCCGCCGAGGCGGTGCGCGAAGCTTTGATGCTGCGCTTGCACCAGGAGGTGCCGTACCGGCTGACGGTGACGATCGAGCGCTGGCGCGAGACCCCTGGGTTGATACACATCGACGCGGCGATCTTCGTCGCCAAAGAAAGCCAGAAAGGCATCGTCATCGGCCGCGGCGGCGAAGTGCTGAAACAGGTCGGGAGCCGGGCCCGGGTGAAGCTCGAAAAGCTGCTCGGCCGGCAGGTGATGCTCAGGTTGTGGGTACGGGTGCGCCGTGACTGGATCGATGACGCCAAAGCCGTTACCGAACTCGGCGCCGGCGATTGAGACGGAGCGTGTGCCCGGCGGCGGCGTGCATTGGGTACTGCACCGCCGGCCGTGGCGCGAATCGAGCCTGCTGCTTGAAATCTGGAGTGCCGAGCACGGCCGTTTCGCCGCCCTGGCGCGCGGTCTGCGCGGGCGGCGCGCCGCCTGGCGGGCTCTGCTCCAGCCGTTTCAGCCGCTCATTTTGCGTTATGCGACGCGCGGCGAGTTGTGGCCGCTCGCCGCGGTCGAGGACGCCGGTCCGCCGCTCGCCCTGCGCGGTACCCATTTATGTTGCGGATTCTATGTCAACGAATTGCTGCTCAGGCTCTTTCAGCGCCATGACCCGCACCTCGATTTCGACCCGCACTACCAGCGGGTGTTGTACCGCCTGGCCGGCACCGCAGTGCCGCCCGACGTCGCCCTCCGGGAGTTCGAGTACGCGCTGTTGACCGCGATCGGTTACGCCCTGCAACTCGACCGCGATGAACTGAGCGGCCAGCCGCTGGAGGCAGCGGCCGATTATGTTTACGATCCGGACCACGGCCTGCGGCAGGCGCCGGCCGGCGGTGGACGGCGGGTCTACAGTGGTGCGGCGCTGCTGGACATCGCCGCCGGCGACTTTACGGCCCGCCGGACACGGCATGAAGCGCGGCATCTGCTGCACGAGGCGCTGGCGCCGCATCTTGGACCGCGGCCGCTGCACAGTCGCCAACTATTGGCGGCAACAAGGGGTTTGATCGAATCCGGTCACTGAGCGCGGTGGACATGGAATGAAGCATGCGAGGCAGACGATGAATGGGAAAGATAAAGATGGCGCCGGGCCGGACGAACGGTTGCGTCTCGGGGTCAATATCGATCATGTCGCGACGCTCAGGCAGGTCCGCGGTACGCCGTACCCCGATCTGCTCGCCGCCGCCGAGGCCGCCCGCCGCGGCGGTGCCGACTTGCTGACGGTCCATTTACGCGAAGACCGCCGCCACATCCAGGACGCCGATGTCGCGGCCCTCCGAGCCTGGGATCTTTTGCCGATGAACCTGGAAATCGCGATCACCGGGGAGATGTTGGCGACCGCCGCCGCGACTGCTCCGGCCTGGTGTTGCCTGGTCCCCGAACGGCGGGCCGAGGTGACCACCGAAGGCGGCCTCGACGTCGGCCGGGCACTGGTCGCAGTCAAAGACGCGGTCGCCCGTCTGCACGCGGCGTCGATCCGGGTGTCGTTGTTCATCGATCCCGACCGGGTGCAGATCGACGCCGCCCGGGAGTGCGGCGCCGACGCCGTCGAACTGCACACCGGCCGTTACGCTGACGCCCCCGCGGTGTTGCGCCCCGGCGCCCTGGAACAGATCGCCGCGGCGGCGGCGCACGCCGCGGCAGCCGGCCTCGAAGTGCACGCCGGCCACGGTTTGCACTACGACAACGTCCAGCCGGTCGCGGCATTGCCTGAGATCGTCGAATTGAACATCGGCCACGCGCTGGTGGCGCGCAGCGTCTTTGTCGGTCTGGAAGCGGCGGTCAGGGAAATGAAATCATTGTGTACCCGGCCGGTGACGGGTTGAGCGGCGTCCTTGCGGCGTCTTGATGGAAGGGAATCCTTAGCCGCCGGTCGGGTCGCCGTCCGCCGGGGTGGGAGGTGCGCCGCGCAGGGTCGCGATCACTTTCAAGCCACAGGCCAGCCAGCGCTGGTAACATTCGGCAAGATGGTCACGATCGGCGTTACGCAGCGCATCTTCGAGTTCCAGGCACAAGCTGCGCAGGGCGCTGGCGCCGCAGTAACCGCAGCCGCCAATCATCCGGTGCACCTGCGCCGACGTTGCTTCGAGATCGCCGGCGGCGAGATGCTCGTCGATCAACGGCATCCGGTGCACCAGATCCTCGACCAGCATGGCGCGCAGTTCCTCGAGCATGGCTTCATCGCCCAACGTTGCGGTTTTCGCGGCATCGTCGTCGAACAGGGGCAGCAGGCTGAGGTATTCGTCTTCCTCGGGTGCGGCGGCCGGCAGGCTGCCGTTCAGGCGTCGGGTCAATGACAAAGCGAGGTGCGCCGGCGCCTGTTCGAGCGGCAAGGACGCGGCGAAGCCGGCCGCACCCAGACGATCGGGATCGAGCCGCAGTTCGGACTGGAACAGGGCGATGGCTTTGCGATGCTCGAGGTGGGTATGGTGCGCCAGCCACATCGCCCATTGCGACGGGCGCCGCAGGCAGACGAGCAGCAGATCGCCGGTGGCGACCGGGGCGCCGGCCAGCGCCGCGAAACCGCAGGGCGCAGAGCGCAGCGGCGCACCGGCTAACGCCAGATGGGCGCGCAGTGGAACGGAGCGCAGCGGCTGGTCATCGACAAAAAGCACGGCGTCGCTGGACATGGTTTGTCGCTACTTCCTTTTTGAGCTTTTTAATCACAGCTTATCCGGCGCCGCCCACGGCGACCGATTCGCTTCAACCCGTGCCGGCCCCCGGACACCGCCCGACCGAATGGGAAATGCAAATTTCGGGCCTGAAATGGGGCCCGTGGTCACTGCCGGCGCTCGATCTTCGGGTTCTCTGCCCGGTCACCGGCGAGGCAGGCTGGCTGCCGGCGTGCGATGACGGCACCTGGATCTGGCGGCAAAACAGCGCCGTCACCCTGCGCGGTGGCTACCGCTGGATCCCAGGTCAGGTATTGCACATCAGCACCACCCCTATCCCGCCCGCCGCCCCCCCACCAGCCCCCCTCGTTTCGCCGGCCGCCGGCACCGGTTCCAGGACCGGTTCCAGGACAGTCATGGATCCGGTCACCCATTCCACAACGGATTCTGGGACAACGGATTCTGGGACAGTCACGGCCTGCGTCCCGGGGCAGGTATCGCCGGCCGCTTCCGCCGGCAGCGCGGCCGGCTTCGATCTGCGGGTGGACTTCGAAAAGAACACGCCGGCGTCGTTTTCCTGGTGTCTCGCGGCGCACGGCACCGGTTTCGGTGGGTTGTCAGTCGTTTGGCCGGTGGGATGGGGGGCGCCACCGGCGCTGGCCGGGGACTGGCATCTTGCCGCCGGCGGCGACGAGAAGGGGGGTCAAGCGCAACTGGCGCTTCGTCACGGGCAGGTCGAGAGCGCCGCGGGATGGCTGGCCGGCGCGGATCTGACCCTCAATGCCGCAGGGGAGGTCCGCCGCGACGAGACGGGTTGGGCCGGCGCGTTACGCTTCGCGCTTGGCCCGGGGGAAGTGCTGCTCGGTGACGTGTATCTCACCGCCGGTGATGCGCCGCTGCGGCTGGCGGTGGAGGGGCGCTACGACGACGCCGGCACCTGGTGTGTCGAGCGCTGGGTTTTTACCGATCCGGCCGGGATCGAGGTCAGCGGCGCCGCGTGCGGCGACCGTTCCGGCCCGGCCGAGCTTCGCCTGCGCTTCGAACCGTTCGATATTGCGCCGCTCCAAGCCGGATATTTCGATGGCTGGCTGGCCCGCCGGGGTTGGCGGGGTCTGGCGCTCGGCGGCCGGGCGGCCGGGCGGGTGCAGTGGCGGCGCGCGACGGGCGTCGATGCCGATTTGGCTCTCGACGGGATCGGTATCGACGATGCGGCGGGGCGCCTGCGTCTCGAGGCGCTCGATGCGACGCTTGCCTGGCGCGGCGGCGGCGAGCGGCCGGCGCTCAATCAGGCGCGCTGGGACGCCTTGACCATCGGTGCCTTGGCTTTCGGCGGTGCCGAGCTACGCGGCGTGGCGGCGGCGCACACCTTCGCGTTGACCGCGCCGCTGCGCTTGCCGCTGTACGACGGCGCTTTGCGTATCGACCGGTTGGCGGTCAGCGCCCCGCCCGGCGAGCCGCCGGCGGTCGGTCTGGAGGCCGAATTGGAAAGCCTGGATCTCGCCGCCTTGTCGGCGGCCTTCGGCTGGTTGCCGTTGACCGGGCGGGTGGCCGGGAAGCTGCCGGGTGCCCATTACCGCGATGGCGTACTGGCCCTCGACGGCGAGGTTCGATTCGATCTGTTCGGCGGCCATGTCCTGCTTCGGGGATTGTCGATCGAGCGGCTGTTCGGTACCCTGCCGGCGCTGGCCGGCGACCTCGACATTGCGGCGATCGACTTGGAACAGTTGACCTCGGCGCTGCCGATCGGATCCATGACCGGCACGCTCGAAGGCCACCTCAGGCACCTGCGCCTGCTCGATTGGCAACCGGTGGCGTTTGACGGCTGGCTCGGCAGCGCAGCGGGGCAGGGCGGGCGGATCAGTCAACGGGCGGTCGATTCGATCAGCCGCCTCGGCGGCGGCGGTGGGGTCAACGCACTGGTGCTCAGGCTGTTCGAGACGTTTCCGTATCGCCGCTTTGGGCTGGGTTGCCGGCTGCGCCAGGGCGTTTGCCTGATGCGCGGTGCCGCGAGGCGCGAAAGCGGCGGTCCGGAACAAAGCGGCCCGTTCGCGATCGTCGAAGGCCGCGGTCTACCGCGCCTGACCGTGATGGGCCATGAGCGCCGGGTCGATTGGCCGCGCCTGCTCGACAACCTGAAGCGGCTGGTCGCCGGCGAATTGCCAGCCGGCGCCGGCCAGCCATAAGCGGCCATACCGGGGGGACTGGGAGCTTGGTATCATGGCACCTGTGCCACCGGAAAGCGTCTGACTGCTTCCCGCTCCCCACCCGCTATCTGGAGCTTCGCCGCCATGCCATCGAATCGCCAGCCGCCTGTCCGCCACGCCGCCCTACGCCTCGCTGGTCGGTTGTTACCCGCCTTGCTGGTGTTCGCCTGGCTGGGTTCTTGCGTCACGATCAATGTCTATTTTCCGGCCGCCGCCGCCGAGCAGGCCGCCGATCGGATCATCCAGAACGTGCTCGGGGCGCCGCCCGAGAACGGCACGAGCCAGAGCGACAACGGGGCGCCAGTTCAAGATGACGGCGTTCGCGCCCAGGAGCGGGGACGGCTCTCGCTGCTTGATCTCCTGATCCCCGCGGCGCACGCCCAGTCGGGCGCCGATCTCGAGATCGATACGCCGGCGATCCGGGCGCTCGAACAGCGGATGCGCGATCGCCAGCAGGCCGTGCTGGCCCCCCATTTTGCGACCGGGGCGCTCGGTTTCGGTCAGGACGGCCTGGTCGCCGTGCGCGACCGCACGGCGTTGCCGCTCGCCGCCCGGCGGGGGGTCGAGGCCGAGGTCGAGGCGGAAAATCAGGACCGTCAGGCGTTGTACCGGGAAATCGCGGTGGCCAACGGTCATCCGGAATGGGAGGATGACATCCGCCGGACGTTCGCCCGGCGCTGGATCGCGATGGCGCCGGCCGGCTGGTACTACCAGAACGAACAGGGGGCATGGACGCGGAAATAGCCGCGCCGCAGTGCGCTGAGCCCGGTCTTGTCGAAACGGCGATCACCGGGCTGACGCACGACGGGCGCGGCGTCGGCCGGACGGAGGGCAAAGCGCTGTTCGTGCACGGCGCACTGCCCGGCGAGCGCGTCACTGCTCGCCTTTATCGCCGCCACCGCCGCTACGACGAAGCGGAAATCAGGCAGGTCATCACCGCCTCGCCGCACCGTGTCGCGGCCCGTTGCGCCCATGTCGCGCGTTGCGGCGGCTGCGCCTTGCAGCACCTCGACCCGGCGCAGCAGATCGAATTCAAACAACGCCAAGTGCTGGACGACCTGCAACGGATCGGCAACGTCACACCGGACGAAGTTGCGGCGCCACTGACCGGGCCGCAATGGGGCTACCGCTATAAGGCGCGGCTCAGCGTCCGGCGGGTCGAGAAAATGGGTCGGGTGCTGGTCGGCTTTCGCGAGCACGTCGGCCGCTGGGTCGCCGATGTCGAACACTGCCACATCCTGCACCCGGCGATCGGCGAAAGAATCGGGGCGCTGGCCGAACGGCTCGGCGACCTCGAGATCGCCGCCCAGATCCCGCAGATCGAGGTTGCCTGCGATGCGCAGCGGCGGATCTTGATCGTCCGGCATCTGGCGCCACTCGGCGCGGCCGATCGCGAAAAGCTCGCCCGTTTCGGGGCTGAGCACGGAATCGAGTTCTGGTTGCAAGCGGCGGGGCCGGACAGTGTCCAACCGCTGGCCGGTGAAGCCCGGCCGCTGAGCTATAGGGTCGGCGAGCCGCCGGTCGAGCTGCACTTTTCGCCGGCCCAGTTCACGCAAATCAACCCCGCAGTCAATCGCCGGATGGTGGCGCAGGCGCTCGATTGGTTGGAACCGGCGGCCGGCGACGAGGTGCTCGACCTGTTCTGCGGTATCGGCAATTTCGCATTGCCGTTCGCCGCTCGCGGGGCGCGGGTCACCGGCGTCGAGGGCGCAGCCGACGTCGTGGCTCGGGCCAATCAAAACGCACTGCTGAATGCCTTGGCCGAACAGGCCCGCTTCCACCCCTTCGACCTCCGGCTCGATCCCGGCCGTGAACCCTGGTTCGGTCCGGCCGGCAAGGTCATCCTCGATCCGCCGCGCAGTGGCGCTTTGGAGGTCATACCGTGGCTGGCCGCGACCGGGGCCGCCACAGTGCTATATATCTCCTGCCAACCGGCCAGCCTGGCCCGCGACGCCGGCGAACTGGTCCATCGCCACGGTTATCGCCTGGCCCGGATCGGCGTCGCCGACCTGTTTCCACACACGGCCCATATCGAAACGATGGCCCTGTTCCGGCTGGCTGGGCGGTAAAGCGTGCGGCGCGATCGTTCGCCGGGAATGGCACCAGGGCCGCTGCTGATCGGTTTGCCGGCGGGCGATCCCGATGCCGCCCTCCTCTGTCATCCCTGGGTCGGTGGCGTCGTGTTGTTTTCTCGCAACGCCGGTACGCCAAAGGAGATGCGAGATTTAACGGTGGCGATTCGCGCCGCGCGCCCCGGCCCGTTGCTTGTCACCGTTGATCATGAAGGCGGGCCGGTGCAACGTCTGCGCCAAGGGTTTACGCGGTTGCCGCCGCTCGCTAGCTATGGCCGTCTCGCCCTGAGCGACCGGAGAGCGGCCCGGCGCGCCGCTTACGCTCACGGCCGGGTGACCGCGGGAGAGTTGCTGGCGGTCGGGATCGATCTCGCCTTCGCCCCGGTGCTCGATCTCGAGCGCGGCAGCCGGGTGATCGGCGAGCGTGCCTTGGCTGCCGATCCGGCGCTGGTCGCCGAACTCGGCGCGGCGCTGATCGCCGGTCTCAGGGCCGGCGGCATGGCCGCTGTCGGCAAGCATTTCCCCGGCCACGGTACGGTGATCGAGGACAGTCACCATCAAGGCGTGGAGGATCCGCGCCCTTTCGCCCAAATGGCCGCCGCTGATCTTCTGCCGTTTCGTGCCCTTGCCCGGCAGTTGCCGGGCATCATGATGGCCCATGTCGTTTACCCCGAGGTCGATCCGCAGCCGGCCGGCTTTTCGGCGGCCTGGATCGGCCGGGTGCTGCGCACCGCCTGGGGCTACCGCGGCGTCGTCATTTCCGATGACCTGGGGATGGCCGGCGCCGCCGGCGCCGGCGACTTGTCGGCCCGCCTCGACGCGGCGCTGGCCGCCGGGTGCGACCTCGCCCTGGTCTGCGACCCGGACGCCAGTGCGGCGCTGCTCGCCGCCCTCGAGGGGCGTCCGGCGCCCGCTGCCCGCGCCGCGGTCACCGCCCTCAAGGCCCGTTCGCCGCGCCGCTTCGGCCGTTCGCTGCGGCACTGGCAACGCCGCTTGGCCGCGTTGGCCGGGCCGTGAGGGCCGCTGGGCTCCATCACGGCGAGCGATCCGACCGCCCTGGTGTCATCGAAAATTCAAGAAAAAGACAGGTCCGGGGGCTTGCAAGTCGGCCCGAGTCGTGGCATCTTGACAAACAGGCCGGAATGTGACGAAAATCGGCACAAGTGGCCGTCGGGTGTCAGTCGGATCGGTCGCTGCCCGCAAGCGCGGTGCCGCCAGTCCGGTCCATGGCGATATCCCGGACGACCGGAAATAACCCAGGCACCGCCACGAGGGCGGGCCGACAGGGTGAGTCAAGCATGTCGAGGAGCGACTTCATGGAAGACACGTTGATTCTGTCCACGATCGGACTCAGCGATAAGGACCAGGCGGTTCTGAAGTCGCTGTTTTCGCTGGTTTCCGACGATCTCGCCAAACCGTGGCGCATCGCCGAGGATCTCAACGCCGATGTCACGCTGGTCGACGTCGATGACGAGAACGGTCGCAGCGTCTGGGAGAAACTGGCCGCCGAACCGCACCGCAAGTGCGCCGCGCTGACCCGGAACCGGACCTTCAGCGCGCCGTTTCTGCTCCGTAAACCCCTGCGCAGCAAGGATATTCTCGAACTGCTCAACGATTACGCGGTGGCCAGCCATGGCCCGGCCGAGGATGGCGCCTGGCGCTCGCTGGTGCTCAGCCACAAACAGGATCACTACACGCTGGCCGAGCACCTCAGGCGGCGGAGCTGGAACCAACCGGTGCTGCTGCGCCGGATCGGCGCCCCGGATCTGATCATCGATGTCGGTTCCGGCAGTTGGTACTCCGAGGCGCCGCTGGCGCGCCTGACGGTGTATTTCCATGATCAGTTCGCGGCCGAGGAAGCCTATCCGCTGAGCCACCGGCAGTTACTGGAAGTGACCTCCGGCCTGCCGCGCAATCCGCTGATCGATCTGCAATGGCAGTCGGCGCTGCAGCTCGGCGGCGGCCAGCTTCACCCCGATCTGACGCCCGACCGGCGGGTCGGCCTGCTGCGTCTGCCGCCCCAGGCCCGCGAAGATGCCGAGCATCTGCGCCTCGCGGAACAACTGACCACCGGCCCGCACACACCGCGCCAATTGGCTGCCGAGTGCGAGGTCGTGAGCGATGAAATCGCCCGCTTCTTGAACGCCTGCCTGTATTGCGGCTGGTTGATCATTGACCGCACAGCACAGGCTCCGGTCCCGGCGCATTGATCCTGTTGTCCTCGCGGCATTCCCCGGCTTTGCCGGGGGAGCCATGTGCCGTTTGATTCTTCCGGGAATCGCCTCCGTTCCCGTACACATTTCAGTACACGATAGGGTCATGTAGGGGGCGGCCAATGGTTGCCGGGGCGCGCCGGCATACGGCTATAATGGCGCGCATGCAAACGAGTCGCGGGCGCAGCGGCCGCCAAGGCAATTACCGGTGCGCGATCTACCCGGGTACCTTCGATCCCATCACCAACGGCCACAGCGATCTGGTTGCCCGTGCCGCGCGGCTGTATGACCGCCTTATCGTGGCGATCGCCGAAAGCCCTCACAAGTCGCCGCTTCTGACGCTCGATGAACGGGTGGCTTTGGCGCGCACGGTACTGGCCGAGCATCGCAACGTGGAGATCATGGGCTTTTCGACGCTGCTCGCCGCTTTCGTTCGCTCCCAAGGGGCCGGCGTTTTGCTGCGCGGCCTGCGTGCGGTTTCGGATTTTGAATATGAATTTCAACTGGCCAGCATGAACCGCCACCTGGTGGGCGAGGTGGAAACGGTATTTCTGACGCCGGCCGAGGAATACAGTTTTATTTCGGCGTCACTGGTCAAGGAGATCGCCCGCCTGGGCGGCGATATCGACGAATTCGTCCACCCCGCCGTCAGCCGGGCGCTGGCCCGCCGTTTCGAGGAGCACAACGGTGGCGCTCAAGATTGAGCAAACCTGCATCAACTGCGATGTCTGCGAACCGGTGTGCCCCAACCAGGCGATTGCCCTGGGCTTGGAATATTACGAAATCGACCCGGCGCGCTGCACCGAGTGCATAGGGCATTACGCCGTGCCGCAATGCCAGGAAGTATGCCCGGTCGAATGTATCGTTCCCGATCCGGAGCGCCGTGAAAGCCGCTCGCAATTATTAGCTAAATTCAGCCGTTTGCACGACGGTGAAAAGGATGCCGCGGCATGAATAGAAACCGGATTCCCCCCGCTCCGCCGAAAGTGGCATGGTGTTGGCTGCTGTTGACCGCTGCGCTGTTTTCGGCGGCGGCGGTACCGGCGGCGGCACCGCGCCACGCGGCGATCGCCAGCGCCCATTATCGGGCCACTGCCGCCGGCCACGAGATACTCGAGGCGGGCGGTAATGCCTTTGACGCGGCGGTGGCGGTGGCCGCGACGCTGGCCGTGGTCGAACCGTCAAGTTCGGGTCTGGGCGGCGGTGCTTTCTATCTGCTGCACCGGGCATCCGACGGCAAGATCGTGATGATCGACGGCCGCGAAACGGCGCCGGCGGCGGCGCACCGGGATATGTACCTCGATGACAACGGCGATGTCGATCGCGACCTGGCGGTCAACGGCCCGCTCGCCGCCGGCATACCGGGACAGCCGGCGGCGCTTGTCTGGCTGGCTGAACACTACGGCCGCTTGCCGCTGACTAAAAGTCTCGCTCCGGCGATCCGCATCGCTCGTGATGGTTTCGCGGTGGATGATAAATACCGGGCGTTGTTGGCCGGACGCCGCACCGTCATGCAGCGCTGGCCGGCGGCGAGCGAGATCTTTCTCGCTGCCGGTGAAGTTCCGGCCGCCGGTGCGCTGATCCGCCAGGAAGATTTGGCCCGCACGCTCGAATTATTGGCTGCCGAAGGCGTCGCCGGTTTTTACCGCGGCCGGTTTGCCGCGCACCTGGTCGCCGGCGTGCGCGCTGCCGGCGGCATCTGGACGAGCGATGACCTGGCGCGTTATACCGTCAAGGAACGCGAACCGCTCGTCATCGATTACCGCGGTTACCGGGTGATCACCGCGCCACCGCCGTCGTCCGGTGGTATCGCGCTGGCCGAGATCCTGAATATCGTCGAACCCTACCCGCTCGATGCGATGGGCAAGGTGCCGCGCGCCCACCTGCTGGTCGAGGCGATGCGCCGCGCCTACCGCGACCGCAGCATTTATCTCGGCGATCCGGATTTCGTCGCCGTCCCGCAGCGCCTGCTGCTCAGCAAGGATTACGCTGCCGGACTGCGCGCCGCGATCCGCCTCGACCGCGCCACACCGAGCGACCTGATCGCCGGTTTTGCCGATGCGCCTAAAGGCACCGATACCACGCACTTCTCACTGCTCGACCGCGACGGCAACCTGGTCGCCGGCACCTTGACCGTGAATCTGCCGTATGGCTCGGCTTTTATGGCGCCGGGCAGCGGTTTTCTGCTCAACAACGAGATGGACGATTTCTCGGCCAAGGCCGGCGCGCCTAACGCTTTCGGTCTTTTGGGCTATACCGCCAATGCGATCGAACCCGGTAAGCGAATGCTTTCCAGCATGAGTCCGACCATCGTCGTCGGCCCGCAACGCACGGCGGTGCTCGGCACGCCGGGCGGCAGCCGGATCATCACGATGGTGCTGCTCGGCGTCCTCGATTTCGTCGCCGGTCACGGCCCACAATCATGGGTCGCGCTGCCGCGTTTCCATCATCAGTACTACCCCGACGAAATCGGCGCCGAACCGGACGCTTTCGACAATGCCGAGCGCGCCGCGCTCGAAGCGCTCGGCCATATCGTCAACGCCGGCGGCCGCACCTGGGGCAATATGCACGGCGTGATGTGGGATCGCGCGACCGGAGAAGTCAGTGCCGCCAGTGACCCGCGCTGGGCCGCCGGTAAAGCCGAAGTCCGTTGACCGAACAGGAACTCATCCAACTCGTCCTCGGCTTTGGGCGCACCGACGAGTCTTACCTGCGCTGGCACGCCCGGCGTTTCGTGTTGACCAAACAACTCGTCGAGTCCAGCCTCGCCGGCCGCGGGCCGCAGCGTATCCTTGACATCGGCGCCCACTGGTTGCACCAGGCGGTGCTCTACGCCGCCGCCGGCCACCGGGTTACCGCCGCCGAAATCGCCGGTATCCCGAATATGGAGTCGGTGCAGACAATGGCGGCGGCGCACCACATCGAACTCTACACGATTTCCGACCTCGCCCGGCAAGACGTTCTCGACGGCCTGCCCGAGGCGTCGTACGATCGGGTGCTATTCACCGAAGTCCTCGAACACATTACCTTCAACCCGGTGGCCATGTGGCAGGCCATACGCCGCGTTTTGAAGCCCCGGGGTAAAGTGATCGTCACCACGCCGAATTATTATTTCAGTCGCTCCCGGGCCTGGGATCCGGGTCGCTTTATCGGCCGGATGGGCGGCGGCATCACGGTCGATGACATCGTCGGCATGATCACTTATGGCCACCATTGGAAGGAATATAGCAGCCGCGAGATCATTCGTTATTTTTCGCTCCTGCCGTGCGGTTTTCGGGTCGCCGATATCCGCTACATCAACGTCAACGATCACCACCGGGCGGCGAACCGCAGCCTGGTCAACCGCAGCTTGTCTGTTCTCGAACGGCGGATCGGCATCCTGCGCGACACGATTTACGCCGAAGTCGTGGTTTCCTGACTTGCCGTATCACCACCCTTCCACAGACGACTGGGTTTATGCAACTATTGGGTGTAGGCTCGATCGCAGCATCCCTGCTGCTCACGGTCCTGAAAGACCGATCCCGGGTCATGTCCCATGATCATACCCCCTTCCTAACCTTCCCCCGCAAGCGGGGGCAGGGACAAGGCGGGATCCCGCTTGCAGGGATGTGCTTTTATTTCCCCTTTGCATGTTTTATGATCGTACCCCCTTCCTAACCTTCCCCCGCAAGCGGGGGCAGGGACAAGGCGGGTTCCCGCTTGCGGGGATGTACTTTTATTTCCCTCCCCCGCTTGCGGGGGAGGGTTAGGGAGGGGGATTTCCGGTTCATCCAGATCGTACGCATTAGCAGGCTGTTGAAAAACAGCCTGCTAATCCGGGCCACGGATGGCCCGGCGAAATCAGGCGCTCCTTAGCGGCTGATTTCGGGAGCGCAGCGCAAGTCACGTCTTTCGCAAGCGACGTTGAAAACCGCCAGGATGGCGTTTTTCAACAACCTGTTAGATAGCGGCTCGATAAAACAGCGCACCGAGCGCCGCCGCCAGCGGCAGGGTGGTCACCCAGGCCAACAGGATTCGGCAGATTGTCCCGGTGTGGCCGCGGCGGGTGATGATGCCGAGTGCCGCGATCGAGCCGACCGCGACATGGGTCGTCGAAACCGGCAGGGAGAAGCGACTGGCGATGAGGACGAGCAGCGCGGTGACCAGATTGGCGGTCAACCCTTCGGCAGGCTGCAGAGGGGTGATCCGCCGCCCCATCGTCTCGGCCACCCGGCGGCCGCTGATCAAACCGCCGGCGGCCATTGCCAGACCGACCAGGACGACACTCCCGCCGCTACCGGCCGCGGTCAACCACAGCAACGCGGCGATTTTCGGCGCGTCGTTGACGCCGCGCGCGACCGAAACCGCCAGGGCGCTGACTCGATGCAGCATCTCTGGCAGTTGGGGCGCCGCGATCCCGAGATAGCGGCCCGGGAAAAAGGCGTGGCACTCGTCGCTGCCGCCGGATTTGATCCTCAGCCGCGCAAATTCGACAAGAGCGGGAGCCGGCCCGTGGGCGATCACCGGCCGGCGGCTTGCCGCCTGACCGATGCACAGACAATGCGCTTGCTTGGCGCGCGGGCGGGGCCGGGCGATGCCGGTCGCCAGATACAAAAACGCGGCCAGCGCGAAGGCGGCCAGCGGGCTGAACAACAGCGGGGCTAAAAACAGGCTCGCCAGGCGTGCGAAGTCGATACCGGCGCCGCCCGCGGCCCACCCGGCGCCAGCCAGCGCGCCGACCAGGCTATGGGTCGTCGAGATCGGTAGGCCGAAGCGGGTGGCCGCCAGCACCGTCGATGCCGCGCCGAGAGCGACCGCCGGCAGAAAACCGTGGCCGCTGATCACCGAGTCAGCGATCACCCCGGCACCGGTAAAGCGGGCGAAAAGCCCGGGCGCCAGCCATAACGACAGGAATGAACCAGCCAAGGCGCCCGCCGTGCCGAGTGCCATTGCCGTCCGATAGCCGGTCAAGCCGCTGCCGTACAGCGTCGCGACACCTTTGAAATTGTCATTGGCGCCGTTGGCAAAGGCGAGCAGGGCGACGGCGAGCAGCAGCAGAATTTCCATTGCCCCAACAGACCCGCCGGCCGATGGGGCGCTTACGGGTCGGAGGGGTTAACCCAACGATTGGGTTAATTGATGCCCATCGCCGCCAATTCGCGGCCGGCCGCCTCGCCGATTTCGCCGCCAGCCTGGCGAGCGGTTTGCAGGTGTTCGACCGCTTGGGCGCGGTTGCCGGAACGTCGTTCGACCAAGCCCAGCGTATAGTGGGCGACGGCGGTCGGTAACAGTTTAAGGCTCTGGTGTAAATCGACGCGGGCGGCCGTGAGTTGGCCCATCTTTTCGCGCACCTGGCCGCGGCGCAGGTAGTAATAAAACCACTCAGGATCTTCCCGGATCGCGGTGTTGTAGGCCATTTCGGCGTCGCGTGGCTGGTTCTGGGCGAGCGCGATATCGCCATACAGCGCGTAGAAGCGTCCTTCGTGAGGTTCCAGCTTGATCGCCCGGTCGAGTTCCGCGCGCGCCGTCTTGTAATCTTTTTTAGCTGCCGACGCCTGTGCCCGGTCGAACGCGTCGTATGCCGGTTTTTTGGTGAACAGATAAGCCAGGTGCTGTTTGTAGCGCGCTTCGCCGATCTCACCGCCGGCCGGCAGCGCGGCGGCCAGTGCGCGGTTGTTGGCGACCCGCTCGCGCGACGGCGGGTGCGATGCGAACAGCCCTTCGAGCCAGTTCGGGTTGCGGCTTGCGGAGAGTTTGACGAATTTTTCCTGCAAGCTCACCGCACCTTGCGGATCGTAGCCGGCCTGCTGCATGTAGCGGATGCCGTATTCGTCGGCTTCGCGTTCGGCGTCGCGGCCGTATTTCTGATTGACCAGTTGCGCGCCGACCGAGGCACCGGCCAGCACAATGGCGCCGACCGAGGCATCATCGCTGGCGACCCCGGCGGCGACCCCGGCGACTACCGCGCCGGCCTGACCGGCGATCGCTTTGGATTGCGCCTGCGCGCCGTGGCGGGCGTCGGCGTGGACGATTTCGTGGCCGAGCACGGCCGCCAGTTCGGCCTCGTTATCGAGTTCGGTCAACAGGCCGCGGTTGACTGCGATCTTGCCGTTCGGCAGGGCCCAGGCGTTGGGTACCGAATCGTTCAGGACATTGAATTCATAAGGCAGGCCGATCCGCGAATGGGCGGCGAGACGCGATCCGACTTCATTGACGTAGGCCTCGACCTCGGGATCGGCGACGTAATCGCCGCCCTGCGCCTGGCGCATCGGAGCGTACTGCGTGCGGCCGACCTGCTCGTCCCAATCGCGGCCGACCAGCATCAGGTTCGATTTGCCGGTCAGCGGATTGGTGGCGCAGGCGGCGAGCAGCAGGCAGGGGAGGAGTGAAAAGAAAGAGAAGCGGCTAGTGCGGTCAACGACGTTCATCGGATAATGCCCCAGGTCCAATGAGTGATGAAAGAAGGCCAGACTCTGAAATTATATGTCCGGTCGACGGGCGGCGTCGCAGACGATTTTGCCGGCGCGTTCGAGGCGGGCGAGTTCGAGTCGCAGGACGTCGCCGTCGCGCTGGATCGTGTCGATCCTGAGTGGGACGAAATGAAAGTATGGGCTCTGCCAGATGTCCCGTGCTGCATTGCTCGCCTCGCGTGTGCGGTGGATGCGCCGGGCTCTGAACATGGCACACGGCGTGACCAGCGCTACCGGTGCCTCGGCTGTGAAGAAATATTCACGCAGCTCGTTTTTGACCAGTGCGGTCCCGCCCCATTTCGTCAGGCCGCCTGCGGATTTATCCGCACTGTCGAAAATTTGTGTCAGAGGATCTAATACAGCGCCAGGCTGTTCAAAACGGAACGCCTTGCCGTTGTATTCCCCGGCGATCGCGGCGGGCGGCTGGGCGAATGTCGCTTGCCAGCGGTCGCGCGACAAAAACGCCTTGCTGTCGTGGCGGAAATCGAGCGGCGCAAAGTCGTGGCCGGTGACCGTGAAGCGTCCTTCCTCTTCGAATCGGGCGCCCACGGCGCCGGCCATGCCGCGGTTCGCGGTCATCCAGTAGCGGGCGCGGTAAATGCCGTCTTCCCATTCGAGTTCGACGCCGCCTTCGCCGATCGGCTTGTTTTTGAAGCTGGCCCGGTACGAGGCGCGGAAGGCCAGTAACGCGGCATGTTCCGCAGCGGGCGGCGACAGAGCGGATTCACCGACCGTCACGGCGTTCGTATAGGCGATCAAAAGCGGATAGAGGAGGCTGATCAAGGGATAACACCTGGGTCAGAGGCCGGTCGTCGAGGCGAACGCCGTCCGGGTGCAAAATCAGGCGCCGGGCGGCGATCAGCGCTGTGACCGCGACCAGCAAGCGATGTTCCAGCGGTGCCAGGCGGGCGGCGAGCCGTTCCGGGTCGTCGCCGGATTCGATCCGCAGTGCGGCCTGGGCGATGAGTGGGCCGCCGTCGAGTTCGGCGTTGACCAAATGAACGCTGGTGCCGTGCCAGGCGTCACCGGCGGCGAGTGCCCGGCGATGGGTATCCAGGCCGCGATATTTGGGCAGCAAGGACGGGTGCAGGTTGATCATCCGGCCGGCGAAGCGCCGGCAGAAGGCGGCGCTCAGCACGCGCATGAAGCCGGCGAGGACGATCAATTCGACGTTCGCGGCGGTGAGTGCGGCGGCCAGTTCTGTTTCGAAAGCGGCGCGGCTGGTATAAGCCGCCCGTTCGACGAGGCGCGATGGAATGCCGGCGCGGCGGGCGTGTTCGAGACCGGCGGCGGGACGGTCGCTGATGACGAGTCGAATTTCGCCGGCGAGCCGGCCGCGCCGGGTCGCGTCGATCAACGCCGCGAGGTTGCTGCCGCGGCCCGAAATCAGGACAGCGAACGGCAGGATGCCAGGTTCACCCATCACTTATCGTAACGCGCGGCGCGCCGGGCCGGGCGGCAACGACTTCGCCGATGATCCAGTGCGCTTCGCCGGCCGCGGCCAGCGATGCGCACAAGGCCGATGCCTGTTCGGGGGCGATGACCACCACGAAGCCGATGCCGCAATTGAACGTCCGCCACAGCGCCTCACGGGGCAGGGCGCTCGCTTCGCGCAGCCAGCCAAAAACCGGAGGTTCGGGCCAGCTTCCGGCGTCGAGCCGGATGCCGAGGCCGGCTGGGATGCTGCGCACGATGTTATCGAGCAGGCCGCCGCCGGTGATGTGGGCCAGGGCCGCCGGTCGGTGGCGCTCGATCAGCGGCAAAACGGTGCGGACGTAAATCCGGGTCGGGGCGAGCAGCGCCTCGCTCAGCGTCACTGCGCCGCACGGTTTGGCAAGATCGTCCGAGCGGCGTTCGATGAGTTTGCGGATCAGCGAGTAACCGTTCGAATGCGGCCCGCTGCTCGCCAGGCCGATGAGGACATCGCCGGCGGCGACGGCTTTGCCGTCGATGATCCGGTCGCGTTCGACGACACCGACGGCGAAGCCGGCGAGATCGAACTCACCGCCGCGGTACAGGCCGGGCATTTCGGCGGTTTCGCCGCCGACCAGGGCGCAACCGGCGGCGGTGCAGCCGGCGGCGATCCCTTCGATGACGGTCGCCGCCTCAGCGACGACCAAACGGCCGCAGGCGTAGTAATCGAGGAAAAACAGCGGCTCGGCGCCGTGTACCAGAATATCGTTGACACACATGGCGACCAGGTCGATGCCGACCGTATCGAGCCGGCCGAGCCCGTGGGCGTAGAGCAGCTTGGTGCCGACCCCGTCGGTGCCGGCGACCAGCACCGGTGAGCGATAGCGTTCGGGGTCGATACCGATCAGCGCCCCGAAACCGCCGATGCCGGCCAGCACTTCGGGCCGCAGCGTGCGTTTGACGATGGGTCCGAGCTTGTCGACCAGCGCTTCGCCGGCTTCGATATCGACCCCGGCGGCGCGATAGTCGAGGGGTGCGGCGCCGGCGGTGTCGTTCTCGGTCGGAAGAGACATTGCGGATTGTGCAGGTTGGGAGAAAACGAAAGAACCGGCATTTTCGCATATCATGACCCCTCGATTTCGACGGCGGAACCATCGCCAGTGTGGTCATGACAACCCAAAGGGGCGATTCATTATTGAATGGGCAAGTGGATTGCGTGACGCTTGCGGCACGCCGCCTGCGGCTCGCTGTGGTTTTCCTCGCCGCGGCCGGGCCGGCGGTGGCGGTGGTGCCGGAGGATTTGTACAGCGGTACGGTGGTGGTGGAAGGGACGCCGCCGGCCGAAGCCGAACTGGTGCGCACCGCGTTTGACGCGCTGCTCGTCAAATTGACCGATCCTGTCACACTCGCCGCGGCGCGGGCGGCAGCGCCCGATCAGGCAGCCCTCAGGACGATGGTGTCGAGTGTCAGTTATCTCGACGGTGGCGGTGGCACCGGTGCGCCGGCACTCGATCAGTCCCGGGTTGTTGCCCGCTTCGAACCGGCGGCCGTCGATGCCTGGTTGATGCGCCGGAGTTTGCCGCGCTGGCAGCCGGAGCGCCAGCGCTGGCTTTTGTGGCTGGTGTTCGACGAGGCGGCCGGGCGGCGGCTGTTGCGGGCGGCGGACAGTGAGATTCGGGCGGCAGTGCAAAGCGCCGCGGCGAACGCCGGATTGCCGATCGAGATCCCCGGCGACGACGCATTGCCCGCCGCCGGCAGCCTGGGCGAAGAACGCCTGATCGCGGCGATTCGCGGCGGTTATCCGGAAGATCCGATCTTCCGCCGGCCGCCGGCCGCCGGCGGTGCCCCGCAACAGGATGTTTTCGTTGCTCAATCGTTGCCACCGATCCTGGTCACGGCGCGGCCGATGCAAGGTGGTTGGCAGGTGCGCTGGCGGGCGCTGGCCGGTAACGACCTGCTCGCTTTCGCCACCGGCGACTCCGATCTGGCGGTCGCGTTGGCCGCCGGCGCCGGGCGTTTCGCCGGCGAAATCGCCCGCCGTCATCTGCTCCGCGACACCACAATGCAAATGCTGGTCGTGGAAATAGCGGGCCTCGATAGTCCCCGTGCCGTCGGCGAAGCGTTAGCGCAACTCGGCAGCCTGAGCCAGGTCGAATCGTTGGCGGTCAGCGCCGCGCGTGGCGACCGCCTGTCGCTTGAATTGCGGGCCCGGGCCGGTTATGCCTGGTTGCGCTCGGCCCTCGATCTCGAAACCGACTGGGTCGAAGTGCGCGATTGGGCAGCGCCGGATATCGGCGACAGCGGCGTGCCGCAACGCGGCGCGGGCTTGCGTTACCGGGTGGGCGGGCCGTGAACCTGAACATGCTGCCCAATGTGCTGACCTTGCTGCGTATCGCGCTGTTACCGCCGCTTGCCTGGTTGATCCTCAGTGCGCGTTATCCATCCGCGCTCATTCTTGCCGCCCTCGCCGGGCTCAGCGACCTGGCCGACGGCTACCTGGCCAAGCGTTTCGGCTGGGTCAGCCGTTTCGGCAGCATCGCCGATCCGACGGCCGACAAGCTGCTGATGGTCGTCGCCTACACTTCGCTGGCCGCGGCCGGTCTTTTGCCGTGGTGGTTGTTGGCGCTCACTGTCAGCCGCGACCTGGTGATCGTTACCGGCGCATACGCCTATCACCGCCTGGTCGAGCCGCTGATTGCCACGCCGCTGTGGAGCGGCAAATTGAATACCGCCTTGCAGACCCTGCTGATCGCCGTGGTGCTGCTCGACGCCGGCCTCGTGCCGCTGCCGGCGGCGGTGACGGTGAACTTGACCTGGCTGGTCGCCGTCTCGACGCTGTCGTCGATGTTGCACTACGTCGTCATCTGGGCCCGCCGGGCGCACGAACGGTGGCCGCGATGAACCAAAGGCCGATCTTCTCCCGCAGGTCAACCCAATTGTTGCATAGATTCCCGGAATTCTCGGTCAAGCTGGCGAGTGC
>DAITQM010000020.1:0-61312 GCA_036832975.1 Pseudomonadota bacterium
GCGAGGGCAGGATTGCCCAAGTAAATCGAGCAAAATTTATGCAACTATTGGGTTAGTTTGCTATGCTGCTCGGCAGGCCCCATTGTGATGTATACATAAGCAATGTGCCAGCAGTCAGGGAAACGACCGGTCTGGAGGACAAAGCCCATGAACACCCGACACCCGACACCGCCAATGATCTCACCTCGCACCAGCGCCGCACTCGTCGCGCTGCTCGCCATCTTGTGGATCGCGCCACTGCTGGCCCAGGTGCCGCGCGCCCCGGAAGCGCCGCCGCCGCCGCCGCTGCCCGAAACCGATACCCCCGCCGCCACCGGCGCCCCGCCGCTGCCGCCCAAGGTCCAGGAAGAAGAATTGCAGCCGGCGGTACGCATCCGCAAGGAGCGCGGGCAGACGATCGAGGAGTATTCGATCGAGGGTCGGGTTTACATGATCAAAGTCATCCCCGACAAAGGCCCGCCTTATTATCTGTTCGACACCGATGGCGACGGCCATGTCCAGTCCGGCGCCAACAAGGAGCGCGACGGCCCGATCCGACCGGTGATGTGGAAATTGAAGGAGTGGTGAACGCCGCCGGACGCCGCGGCTTCAGCGACAGAGGATGACACTGGTGCGGTCACCCCCTCTGGCCTTCGTGTCGGGTCTCGAACGGCTGGGCGTCGGACTCGGGCGTCTCGCGTCAGGGTTGCTGTTGGCCGCCGCCGGGTTGGTCTTCACCGTCGTCGTCTTGCGCTACCTGTTCAGCCGCGGTGGCATCGCGCTGCAGGAAAGCGGCGTGTGGCTCAACGCCGCGGCGTTCTTGCTCGCTGCCGGCTGGACGCTCAGCCGTGACGAGCACGTCAGAGTCGATGTGTTCTACCAGACGTTCGGCGACCGGGGGCGCGCCGCGGTCAACCTCGCCGGCACCTTGTTGTTTCTGCTGCCATTCTGTTGCTGGCTGCTGTATGCCGGTTGGGGCTATGCCGGCGCGGCGTGGGCGGTCCACGAAGCCTCGCCGGAAGCCGGCGGCCTGCCCGGTTTGTATCTGCTCAAATCGCTGATTCCGCTAACCGCCGCGGCCCTCGCGGTGCAGGGCGTGGCCGAAATCTGCAAGGCACTCGGCATCTTGTCCCGCCCGCAACGTCGTTTGGATTAACCCTCTCAGCTTTGCAACGCGGCCAACACCGGCCGGGCCGCGGGCCGCCGGCCGCTCCACAGCCGGAACGCCGCGGCCGCCTGTTCGACCAGCATTCCCAGTCCGTCGCTCGCCGCGATACGCCGCTCTGCCGCCCAGTCCACAAACGGCCGGGCCGCGGCACCGTAACTCAAGTCATAAGCCAGGGCGCAGCCTTGCACCGCCGCGCGAACGGCGGGCGAGGCAAGCAGCGCCGGCACGGTTCCGTCATGGCCGGCTGAAGTCGCGTTGATCAAAATGCCCGCGGCGCACGATCCACCCGCGGCGCTCAAGGCCTTCTCGCCGGGCGCGATCGCCCGCACCCGGCCGGCGAAGCGGGCGGCGAGTTCGGTGGCGCGTGGGGCGCTCCGGTTAACGATGCCAAGCGGACCGGCCCCGGCGGCGAGCAGGGCGGGAATGATGCCGGCAGCGGCGCCGCCGGCGCCGAGAACGAGCACCGGACGGCCACGCGGGCCACCGGGCAGCAGGCGGCGCAGGTCGCGGCACAATCCGAGGCCGTCGGTATTCGCGCCGCTCCAGCCCGTCGCGCCGCGGATCAATGTGTTGACGACACCGGCCCGGCGCCCCGAAGCCAACACCCGCCGGCAAGCACGGAACGCCGCCTGTTTGTGCGGCACGGTTAGATTGGCGCCACTGCCGCCGGCGGCATAAAAATCGGCCAGCGCGGCGGCCAGATGATCGGCGGCGACCCGGATCGGTCGGTAGTGGACCTCGATCCCGAGTGCCTCCCCGAACGCCTGATGGATGCGCGGCGACAGGCTGTGCTCGACGGGATCTCCGAATAATGCGAGGTCGAGGCGGGCCGGGCGCTGACTCACGCGGCGTGGGCGTCTTTCAGCCATCGCGCGGCGGCGAGCGCGTAATAGGTGAGAATCGCATCGGCACCGGCGCGGCGCATCGCCACCAGCGCTTCGAGTACGGTCTTGCGCTCGTCGAGCCAGCCGTTCGCCGCGGCGGCTTTGAGCATGGCGTATTCGCCGCTGACCTGGTAAACCGCGGTCGGCATGCCGAACTGTTGCTTGACGCGCCAGACGATATCGAGATAAGGCAGCCCGGGCTTGACCATCACGAAGTCGGCGCCTTCGGCGATATCGAGCGCCACCTCGCGCAACGCCTCGTCGCCGTTGGCCGGATCCATCTGGTAGGTTTCCTTGCCGGCACCGCCAAGCTGCGCCGCCGAACCCACTGCGTCGCGGAACGGCCCGTAATAGGCCGAGGCGTATTTGGCAGCATAGGCCAGAATCAGCGTCTGGTGAAAACCACCCGCTTCGAGCGCCCGGCGGATCGCCCCGATGCGGCCGTCCATCATGTCCGACGGGGCCACGACATCGGCGCCGGCGGCGGCCTGGACCTGTGCTTGGCGCACCAGGGCCTCGACCGTGACGTCGTTCAGGATGGCGCCGGTGCGTTCGTCGAGAATGCCGTCCTGGCCGTGGACGGTATACGGATCGAGCGCCACGTCGCAGATCACCCCCAGTTCGGGGTGCGCTGTTTTCAGGGCCTGGACCGCCCGCGGTACCAAACCCCGCTCGTCCCACGCGGCCCGCCCGTCCGCCGTTTTGTCGGCGGAATCGATGACCGGAAACAGCGCGATCGCCGGGATGCCGAGCGCCACCGCCTCGCCCGCCGCGGCGATCAGCAAGTCGATACTGAGCCGTTCGACACCGGGCATCGACGGCACCGCCTGCCGTTGTTTCTCGCCGGGGCAGACGAACACCGGCCAGATCAGATCGGCGGCGGCGAGCCGGGCCTCGCGTTGCAAAGCCCGGGCGAACGGTGTGGCCCGCAGGCGGCGCATTCTTGTTGCGGGGTAATGCTGGCCGGGAAAGGTCAAGGTCATGGGCTGTGTCGCCGTGGCGGTGTGGGTTAGGAAGGAAACTCTGACTTCATCAGCGTTTCTATGATCGTTCATTTTATCGTGGCGGGCAGATCAAGCCAGGCTTCCACCGTCGTGACGAGGGTGTCGAGGCCGCGCCCGGTGGCGGCCGAAAACAAGGTCGCCGCGGCACCCGGCGCCTGGCGGTGCGCCGCGGCCAACGCTGCTTGGGCTTCGTTATTCGACAATTTATCGCTTTTGTTCAGCAAAATCAGCAACGGCCGGCCGGCGGCGGCGCCGAAGGCCAGCATGTCGAGATCGAGGGCGGTGAACGGGTGGCGCGCATCCATCACGATGACGATCCCCGCCAGACATCGACGTTGTCTCAGATAGCGCTCGATCACCCGCCCCCAGGCGGCGCGCACCGCCGCCGGCACCCGCGCATAACCGTAGCCCGGTAAGTCGGCCAGGCGCCGGGTCGCGTCAAGTTCGAAAAAGACGATCTGCTGCGTCCGGCCCGGCGTACGGCTCGTGCGCGCCAAAGCGCGACGCCCGGTCAGGCGGTTGATCACGCTCGACTTGCCGGCATTCGAGCGGCCGGCGAAAGCGACTTCCAAGCCGCGGTCGGCCGGCAACTGGTCGAGGCCGGCCGCGGCAATCGTAAAGCGCGCCGCGGCAAACGGGGCAAGCCGTGCGGCGTCGATGCGTCTCGGTTCAGGTAAAGCGCGGCGGGATGGCATTACGAAGGCGGGGCGGCAGGCGGCTGGCATCTGGATTGCAAGGCGGGGATAATACGCGTTTTTCGAGCCGGCGGAGTGACCGCACTATGAAAGTCAAAGCCTTTGTCCGATCGAGCTTAACCCAATTGTTGCTGTCACTCGCCTTGCACGCCGCCGCCGGCGACTCGGCGGCCGCGCCCGGCGATCCGCAGGCCGGACGGGAAAAGGCGGCGGTGTGTGCCGCCTGCCACGGCATCGACGGCAACAGTATCGTGCCGCAGTGGCCCAAACTCGCTGGACTGTCGGCCGAGTACATCGCCCGCCAGACGGCCATGATCCGCGACGAACAGCGGCAGGTCGTTGAGATGCTCGGCATCGTGATTGGCCTTAGCGACTCGGATATCGCCGACATAGCGGCGTGGTACGCCTCCCAGCCGCGGCAACCGGGCACCGCCGATCCGAATTCGGTGACGCTCGGCCGCACGGTCTATCACTTCGGCCGCCCGGAAGCCGGGGTGCCTGCCTGCGCCGGGTGTCACGGCCCTTACGGCGGCGGTAACCCGCCGGCCGGCTACCCGGCCCTGGCCGGGCAGCATGCCGCCTACCTTCAATCCCGCCTCGAACGCTACCGCGCCGGCCAGATCAATGGCGGCGGCGACGTCCACAGCCCGCAGATGGCGCTGGCCGCGAAGTCCCTCGATAACCGCGATATCGCCGCCGTGGCAAATTACCTGCAAGGATTACACGCCGCCGAAGCGGCGGCCCGCTGAACCGATGCGAGCTTGCACGGTCAGATACGGTCTTGAACTTGAAACGCGCGGTCCATGATTCGACCCGGCGACTTATCCAGCGGAGGAGCGGCATGCTGACATCCGGTTTACGTTTGATCTTTTTACTCGCCCTCATGGCCCCGTTCCAGGCGCTTAAAGCCCAGGACGACTGGCGCGAGGGCACCCATTACTTCACGATACCGGGGGCGAGCGACGAAACCGGCGACCACGTCAGCGTCAACGAGATCTTCAGTTACGCCTGCCCGCATTGCAACGATTTTCAGCCCTTTATCGTTCCCTGGCACGCAGCGCTGTCCGCCGATATCGACTTCAAGCGCACGCCCGCGGTGTTCAACCGCAGTTGGGAACCCTACGCCCGCGCCTACTTGACCCTCGAGACGATGGGCCAACCGGAAGTGCTGCACGCCGCGATCTTCAAGGCGCTGCACAACGAGCGTCGGCCGCTCAGGACGATCGACGATCTGGCTACTTTTGCCGCCGAACACGGCATCGATCGCGACCGGTTCTTATCCACGGCCAAATCCTTCACCGTCGAGACCCGGCTCCGGCAGAGCCAGCAGCAGGTGGCGCGCTGGGGGATCACCGGCACGCCGAGCCTGGTCGTCGCCGGCCGCTACCGTATCGCCGCCGGCGGGGCGCTGGCCACTTATAACGATATGCTGCGCATCGCCGATTGGCTGATCGCGCGTGAACGCAAACGCCGGGGGCTGGACGCAGCGCCCGCCGAATGATGAAGACGGTCGATTTCACTGCCCCGCCCAACGGCCAGTGGTGGTCCGCTCCGGCCGACCCGGCTCCGATGGCTCCGCCGGCCCCGGCTCCCGCCGTCTGGAAAGTGTTGAGTTACAACATCCAGGCGGCGACCCCGACCCGCAATTACCACCAGTACGTGACCCACAGTTGGCGCCAGGTGATGCCCGTCGGCTCCCGGGTCAACGCTCTGGAAACCATCGCCCGGCGCATCGCCGGCTACGATCTGGTCGCCTTGCAGGAAGCTGACGGCGGCAGTCTGCGCTCTGGCTACCTGAACCAGACCCGCTTCCTCGCCCACCACGGCGGCTTCGCCCACTGGCACCAGCAGAACAATCGCAAGGTCAGCGGTTTGGCGCGGGTCGGCAACGGCCTGCTCAGCAATGTGCCGCCGGCCGAAATCGAGGAACACCGCCTGCCGGGCGCCATTCCGGGCCGCGGGGCGCTGGCCGTGCGCCTCAAACTCGGCACCGGGGCCTCGCCGGCCGGCGAGTTGCTGGTCGTCAACATTCATCTGGCGCTCGGCCGCCGCGCCCGCAGCCTGCAACTCGCCTATCTCGCCGCCATCGTCGCCGGCCACCGGCACGTGCTGGTGCTGGGTGATTTCAACTGCGATCTGGACAGCCGGGAGATGACCGAATTTCAAGCGGCAACCGGCCTGCTGGCCCCTTGCCACCCGTTGCACACGTTTCCGAGTTGGCGGCCGAAACGGGCGCTCGACCATATTCTGGCGTCGCCCACGATCCGCGTACGGCGCGCCGCGGTACTCGATCTGCCGTGCTCCGACCATCGCCCGCTCGCCGCCGAGATCGAACTGCCGGCCCCGCCCACCTCGGCCTCGACTGTCCCGGAACCGGTCCCGGAATCGGTGGCGCTCTGCGCCTGAGCGCTGTCTACCACGCAAACTTCACGGCGATCGCCAGCAAAAACCCAGCAAAGAGGAGGGCCACCTGCCGGCCGGGCAGGCGATGGGCCAATCTCACCCCCCACGGCGCGGTCGCCACGGTGGCCAGCGCGATGAGCAGCAATCCCGGCCAGTAGAGATAACCGAGGTGCGGCACCGGCACATCGAATCCCCACCCGCCGAACAAATACCCCACGCTCCCGGTCAAGGCCAGCGGATAACCCAACGCCGAACCGGCCGCTACCGCCCGCGCCATCGCCAAACCGCGGTGGTGAAGCCAGGGGACGGTCATCGATCCACCGCCGATACCGATCATCGCCGACAACACGCCGATGCCAAAACTGATCGCCGCTGCCACTTTGCCGGGCGGCGGCGGTTCGAAAGGGCGGGCCGGACTGCCGCGCCACAGGCGCCAGGCCATGAGCACGGCGAACGCCGCGAACAGCCGGCGCAAGAGATCGCCGCCGAGCCAGGCGGCAAGCAGGCTGCCGGCCAGGGCGCCGGCGGCGACCCACGGCGCAAGCCGGCGGACCAGCCGCCAATCGACCGCCCCTCGCCGGTGGTGGGCGGCGATGGCGCTGGCCGCGGTCAACGGGATAGTACCCAGCGCCGTGGCCACGGCCATCACCATGGCCGGCGCCGGTTCAACACCGGCGCCGGTCAACACCCAGAGCAACAACGGCACCAGGATCAAACCGCCGCCGATGCCGAGCAGACCGGCCGCGACCCCGGCCAATGCCCCGCCGAGCAGCAAGAAAACCGCGGCCTCGAGGGTCATTGAACTAACCGGTGAAGGTTTTCGCTCATGCTCTTCTCGGCTTGCACCTGGTCAAACGGTTGTCTATCTTAGCTACCATGCGTATCGCCGTTCTGCTGAACGATTTTGGCCGCTGGATGCTGCTTTCTGGTTTTCTATTGTCCTTCACCGCCCTGGCGGATACCGCCGTTTCGGCTGACGCCGAACGCCTGATCCAGCGCGAACACTTCCAGACAGCGTGGCGCGCCGCGGCGCGGAGCGACTGGGAGGCCGTCGCGGCGGCCGCGGCCGGCCTCGGTGATTATCCGTTGCGCCCCTGGCTCGAGGCCGAGCGCCGGCGCCAGGAGCCGCTGTCGGTGCCGCCCGCCGAGATGGCTTCCTGGCTCGATCGTTATGTCGGCTGGCCATTCCACCGCCGCCTGCAAATCCGCTGGCTGCGGGCGCTCGGCGCCGCCGGCAACGATGCCGCGCTGCTCCGTTTCGGCGCCGCCGAGACCGACCCGGAAGTGCAGTGCGCCGTCCTGCTGGCCAAAACCCGCTTATCCGACGGGCCCGCCGATCTGGCCGACCGGGCCCGAGCCTTGTGGCGCCGCGGCGTGCCGCACCCGGCGGCGTGCGATGCACTCTGGTCCTGGTTGCAACAGGGGCCGGGGATCGGCCCGGATCTGGTCTGGGAACGGTTTTTGTCTGCCGCCGACGGTGGCCAACTGTCGCTTGCCGCAGAACTGGCGCGCGATCTGGACGACACCCGCCGGCCGTGGGCCGAGCGCCGGTTGGCGATGGCCCTCAGGCCTCAGGAGACGTTACGCCAGAGCCGCCTGTGGCCGGCCGATCCCGAAGCCGGGAAGATCGTCGAATGGGGTTTAAAGCGGTTGATCCACGACGACGTCGATCCGGCGCTCGCCGTCTGGCCGCAAGTCGCCGCCGGCCCGCACCTCGAGGCCGCCGCCAAGGCACGGCTGGAGCGCGATCTGGCGCTCTACCGCGCCCTGCGCCTGGCCCCGGATGCCGTCACGCGCCTCGACCAGGCACTCGGTGCCGCGGCGGAATCGACAGCCGACACCTCGTTGCTCATCTGGCGAACCCGAGTGATGCTGGCCGAGCAGAACTGGGCCGAAGCCATACGCACGATCGACCGCCTGCCGGTCAATGAGCGATCGAGCCCGAGATGGCGTTATTTCCGCGCCCGTGCCCTGGCCGTCACCGACCCGCCGGCTGGCCGTCAGGCGCTGTCCGAACTGGCCGCCGAACCGAACTATTACGGCTTCCTGGCTGCCGACCGGAGCGCCGCACCCTACGTCCTATGCGAAGCCGAAGCGGAGATTTTGCCGGCAATGGCCAGCGCGGTCGCCACCAATCCGCTGCTCGAGATCGCCATTGAGCTGTTTTATGTCGGGCTGACCGACGACGCCCGCGCCGCCTGGCGCGGCGCGCTGCGCGGCGCGGCCGAGCCGGCCCGCATTGCGGCTGCGGCGCTCGCCGCCCGCCACGGTTGGTACGAAAGCGCCATTGCGACGTTGAGTGCGACCTCCGGCGGCCGGCGGTTTTACACCTGGCGTTTCCCGCTCGCCCATCGCCCCGCCGTCATCCGCGAAGCGACCTTTCGCCTGCTCGATCCGGCGCTGGTCTTCGGGCTGATCCGGGCGGAAAGTGCTTTCGCTGCCCAATCCCGCTCCCGTGCCGGAGCGCTCGGCCTGATGCAGCTTCTGCCGGCCACCGCCCGCCTCGTCGCCAGTCGCGAGAACTGGGAGGCGCCCGATGCCCGAACATTGTTCGAGCCGGCGACCAACATCCGGCTGGGAACCGCCTACCTTGAAGAACTGGAAAGCCGCCTGCAAGGCGGCGCGCTCTGGTTACTCGCCGCCTACAATGCCGGCCCGAACATGGTCGAACAATGGCGCCGGACGCGCAGCGGACTGCCCGGCGACATCGCGATCGAAACCCTGCCCTATCCCGAAACCCGGGACTATGTCTCCAATGTGCTCGCCTACGCCACGGTTTATGACTGGCGTCTCAACGGCGACGCGCTGCCGCTCAGTACCCGCCTCGGCCTCGCCGACGCCTCGGCGGAGCGCCGTCGCACGGCTTGCGAGACGGCGTCATCCACAGTCGCCGCCGCGTTTACGGCACAATAAACAAAGACCAGATCGACTTCTTTGGGCTTTTTGCAAGGCGACCGCGATCATTTACCCGCCACCATGACGACGTCCCGCAAACCCATCGTGATCTTGGGCGGCACCGGTTTTGTCGGCTGCCACCTGGTGGCCCGCCTGGCAACCGACGGCCATGAGGTGACCGTCCTCAGCCGCAACGCGGCGGCGCACCGCGATTTGCTGGTATTACCGGGAAGCGCAGTGCATTCTTACCGGCCCGACGATCCGGAGGCGCTGGCCACCGCCTTCACCGGTGCCGGCGCGGTCATCAACCTGGTCGGCATCCTCAACGAGCGCGGCTTCGGTGGCCAGGGTTTTTATCGCGCCCACGTCACGCTGACGGAAAACGTCCTCGCCGCCTGCCGCCGCGCGGGCGTCAGGCGGTACCTGCACATGAGCGCCCTGAATGCCGGGCAGGGGCGGAGCCATTACCTGGCCACCCGCGGCCTGGCCGAGCAGCGGGTGCGCGACGCCGAGGCCAGTGGCGGAATCGAGGCGACCATTTTTCAACCATCGGTCATCTTCGGCGACGGCGACAGCTTCTTCAAGCGCTTCGCCGGGCTGCTCAAATGGGCGCCCTTGGCGCTGCCGCTGGCCGGTGCCACGGCCCGTTTCCAGCCGGTCTGGGTCGGCGACGTCGCCGCCGCTTTCGTCCGGGCGCTCGCCGCGCCGAGCACGATCGGCAAAACCTACCCTCTGGTCGGGCCGCGGGTTTATACCCTCCGCCAACTAGTGGTTTACACCCGCGATCAGCTCGCTCTTAAACGCTGGATCTTCAGCCTGCCCGATCCGCTGGCCCGCCTGCAGGCCCTGGTGATGGATTTCGTCCCCGGCAAACCGTTTTCGACCGACAACTACCTGTCGCTGAAGACCGACAGCGTCAGCGCCCGCGACGGGCTGGCCGAACTCGGCATCCAGGCGCGCCGCGTCGAAGCGGAAGTCCCGCTCTATCTCGACACCAGTGCGCACCAAAGACGGCTCGACGGTTTCCGGCGGCACGCCGGGCGTTAGGCCATGAACGTCTACCTGGTCGGCGGCGCCCTGCGCGACCGGCTCCTCGGCCTGGATGTCAAGGATCGCGACTTCGTCGTCACCGGCGCGACGCCGGACGATTTATTAAAACTCGGCTATAAACAGGTCGGCCGCGACTTCCCGGTGTTTCTCCATCCGGTGAGCGGCGAGGAATACGCCCTGGCCCGCACCGAACGCAAACACGGAACGGGGCATACCGGCTTCACCACCCGTTATGATCCGGCGGTCACGCTCGAAGACGATCTGGCCCGCCGCGACCTGACGATCAACGCCATTGCCGAAGACGAACACGGCCGGCTGATCGATCCATACGGCGGTCTCGCCGACCTCGAGCAGCGCGTTCTGCGGCACGTCACACCGGCTTTCGATGAGGATCCCCTGCGCGTGCTGCGCGTTGCGCGCTTCGCAGCACGCTTAGCCGCCCTGGGATTCACCGTGGCACCCGAGACGCTCGACTTGATGGGGGCCATCGCCGCCGGTGGTGAGTTGCAAACGCTGAGCGCCGAACGGGTGATGCAGGAACTCGCTGCGGCATTGATGACCGCGCGGCCGTCGATGTTTTTTGAAGTGCTGCGCGACTGCCGGGCGCTCGCCGTCCTGTTGCCCGAAATCGACGCCTTGTTCGGCGTGCCGCAACGCGCTGCGTATCATCCCGAAATCGATACCGGCCGCCACGTCATGTTGGCGCTCGATCTCGCGGCGCACGAAAACGCCACATTGGCGGTGCGTTACGCCGTTCTGTTGCACGACCTGGGCAAAGCCTTGACCCCGCAAACCGCATGGCCGGCGCATATCGGCCACGAGCGCTCCGGCGGGCCTTTGGTCGAAGCCGTCGGCGACCGGCTGCGCGCCCCGCGGGCCCTCAATGACCTCGCCCACCTCGCCTGCCGCTGGCATCTGGTGTTGCACCAAGGCCCACGCCTCAGCCCGGCGTCACTGCTCAAAGTATTCACCGCCTGCGATGCGTGGCGCCGGCCAAAGCGCTTCGCCGAACTCCTCGCCATCGCCGAATACGACGCCCGCGGCCGGCTCGGCCGCCAGGCCGACCCCTATCCGCAACGCGCCTTCTGGCTCCAGGCGCTCAACGTCGCCGCCGCTGTCAAGCCAGAACCAGACGCCGGCGGCGGCGCCGCAATCGGCCAGCGCCTGCGCCTCGCCCGCGCCGCCGCCCTCGCCGCCTGGAAACGCACTCGTCAGCCATAAACCCGACGCCACCCCGCGCGCCTGACACGCACTCACACTCTCACCCAGACTGCGCCGGGAACTACCCCCGCCGGTGCAGAACTTCGGCCGGTTGAACACCAGAAACCACATCGTATGAGCGGCATCGGGCTCAACGCCGGTCGTGTTCAGCGATACGGTCACGCCATGACGGTTCCTGTGCAGCAACGACGTTGAAAAACGCCAGGATGGCGTTTTTCAACAACCTGCTAAAACACTGGCGTTATTTTGGCGCGAGCCCTCAGCGGCGGTTAGAGGGAGAGGGAGGCGTCAAGACCCGTCAGCGAGCGCCGCAAGATCCGGCAGTCGCGCGTAACCGCGGCAGGTCTCGGTGGCACGGCGCAAGCTCTGTCTGGCCTTGTCGATCTCGCCGCGCTCGAGGTATATCTGCGCGAGGCGCCGCATGTCGATGGCGGAGGCGAGCTCTGCAGTGATCGAGTCGAGGTCGTCGGCAATGCTCGTCAGGACCTCTCCGGACACCGTCCCGGGCGCGAGGCGGTCGAGCATCGTGTAGTAATAGGTGCGCGCTGCACGATCGGCCGCCGGCGCCGTGCCGCGCAGATAGTCGCGCTCGGCGATCTCCGCCGCGCGCAGATACGCCGCCACGGCCTGCTCCCGGTCACCGGTCTGCCGGTACGAATCGCCGAGATTCCCCCACATTTCGTGAATCTCCGGTTCACCCCCGGACACTCTCTCGATTGCCCGCCGCCGCAGAATCGCCGAACGCTCGAAGTCGCCCAGGAAATAGTGCGCCATCCCCAGGAATTCGTCGCCCACGTACGAGGCGGGATCGAGCTCCCGGGCGCGGTTGTAGACATCGCGCGCCTTCTCGAACGCACCGTCGCACAGGTAGAAGGTGCCGAGATTTGCCAGCACGTACTCGTTCTCGTCACGCGCGAGCGCCTGCTCGCTGATGGCGATCGCCGCCGCAACGTCACCGTCGAACCACTCCAGGATCGCGAGTGTATGCAAGGGTTTCCAGACGACCGGGTCGACCTCCGCCGCCCGCCGTGCCGCATCCTTGGCGGCGGTGAGCATCGCCCGGTCCCCGCCCTGGCGGTATGCCTGTAGCCGCACCGTGGCGAGGCCTGCCAGCACCGCGGCATCCGACGGGTGCGTGGCGGCGGTGCGCCCATAGATCGCGATCGCCTCGTCATTGCGTCCCGTGCGGCTCAGGAAATGCGCGTGCGCGCCGGCCACGACGCTGTCTTCCGGATCAAGCTGCATGGCTTGCCCGCAGGCGCGGGCCGCATCGTTCAGCGCCCGCTCCTCGTCATCCATCCAGTGCGCCTCGAGCAGCGTCTGGCACAGCCCCGCGTGCGCCCGCGCGTAGTTGGCGTCCTGCCTGAGCGCGGCTTCGAAATGACCCTGCGCACGGCGCACGTTCAATTCGTTCGACGGCCGGTCAAGGTAATACTCTCCCTGCAGATAGTCGTCCTGCACCGGCGCCAGCGGAAAATGCCGGACGGCATCCGTCGGCACCGGCAGCCCGATCGTCCGGCGGACCGCGAGCGACGCCTGCGCGGCGATGTCGTCGAGCCGGCCGCTCAGCGTCACCGCGGGCAGGCTGTGTGCCCAGACCTGCTGGCGGACGCCGTCGGCGAACAGGAACAGCCTGACCGCGCTCAGTCGTCCGACGGTGACGATCTCGCCGTCGAGCGTGACATCGGTGCGCAATCGCGTCGACGCGGACACCGGGTCGAGATCGCGAGTCAACGCGGCGGCAGTCGAGCTTGCCACGGCGAACGTGTCGCCGAGTTCCTTGCGCAAAATAGCGGCAAGGGCACCTCCCGTATCGCCCTCGATGGGCAGGACGACGAGGGTGGGAGTACCCAGGCCGAGCGGGCGCCGCACGGGGGCGTCGATCGACGCGTCCTGCTCCGGCCGCTCGCGTGAGAGCCACCAGCCTGACGCCGTCAAGGCAACGAGGGCGGCGGCGATCGTTGCCGTCAGTCGCCAGTGGGAGGGCCGAGTCGGCGGCGCCGGCGGCGGACTCCCCGGTGGGGCGATCCGACGCGTCTCCTCGCGAGCTGTCTTGTACAGCGTATAGGCGTCGACGCCGAGCGCCCGGGCCACGCGTTCCAGCGTCCGTGGCTCCACCGGCAGCTCGCGAAACACGCGGCTGACGACGTCCTTTGGCACGGTATCGAGGCCTTCGAGATCGGCTATGCGTTCAGCGAGTGCCGCCTGGCTGCGCAGACCGGCTTCCGCCAGCGCACGGGCCAGACTGACACGCGAGGCACATACACCGCGTTTCCGTTTTGTGCCCTGCTCTGCAGTCACGGTCGCCGTACACCCCGTTTGCTTGTTCTTTGCCGGCACCATTCTATAGCACTGCGGTTCGGCAGTCTCCGCCTCGCCTGTCGGGGCAGATCGGCGCCGCATGCCGGCAGGTGTCGCTAAGCACCCTTAAGTGACGCTATTCGTCGATGCGGAAGTCTGGTCATCTGCATAACCTTACATGTCACGATGGGCAGGGCGCACGGAGATTCAGGTCACGCGGTGGGGCCATGGAGGATGGACGGAACGATGACCTGAATAATGATCGACAAACGTTGGCGCCAGGCATCCTGGCATGTGATGTTTCTCGGCCTCGCGATCCTGCTTCAGGCCCGCGGTGGTGCGGTGTGGATCATATCCTGTATCGAAGACCCGGAGATGATTCAGAAGATCCTGGATCGCCTGAAGGACAAAGCCGAACCCAACAAAACCGTAGCGCTGCCTGAGAGTCGGGCACCGACAATGAGCCTGTTCGCCTGACAAAACCCGGCCGTTCGAAGCAAGACACTGGGCAGTGAGCCGTGGCAGGCACCCGGCTTGCCGTGGGGTTGGGAAGGGACGTAACGGGAGAACAAACAGGCGGATGCTCAGACAATATACGCGGAAGTCAGGGCGCACTCAGCTTAGCACAAGTCCAACCAGACCACGACTCACGACTCGTACACCACTCCGCTGGACGCGGCCTCGGGCGAAGCGTGGTGGTCCCGTATGATCATTTTTTTCAATAGCTACAGAAAAAATGGAGTACCTACAGATGGCATTAGTGAAGGCTTCAGGAACGGTGGCGAATTTTCGCCAGTCAACTGAGATCAAGAGCGCAACTCATACCACCGGTGCGTTCGGTATGGGGCGCACGACCATGAAGACGGAAAAGGTCTTCAATTTTCGTGTCGGCAATCGCCCGGTGTCGATGAAGTTTCCGAAAGGCGATATCGATTTGACAGATGGCGACGAGGCGACGGTAGTTGGAACGGAAAGCGGTGGTGGACTGAAGGGTATCGCCGTTCGTAACGATGTCACCGGAGTCACGTATGGCATCACCATGGGATATTGGATCGGCTGGGGCGTCGCAATGACCGTGCTCGGATTCCTGCTGATGCCGGTGATGATCGGCGCTGTGATTCTGCCCGTGGGCCTGTACATGCTCTACAAAGGGTATCAACTCAAGAATGCTCTGGCGATTCTGGCCGCCTAGGTGTCGCACCCTGCCTGACTAGGTGGTCTTCGGAGAAACAGCTCCGGATGTGAGGTGTACCTGACCGACGAAGTCATTCGCCGGATTGCCAACACATATCCCAATAGTTGCATAAATTTTGCTCGCTTTGATCAAATTCACAAGGAGACCGTCATGTCTTGCAGATCCACCCCGTTCCTCGCCCTGCTGTTGTTCACCGTTCCGGCCCCGGCCACCGTATTCGACATCGCCGACGGCGACGTCGCCGCGCTGATCAGTGCGATCCAGGCCTCTAACGCAAACGGCGAGGCCGATGTCATCAACCTGACCGCAGGAGGCGACTACGAGCTGAGCACGATCCAGTTCGGGTCGAGCGCGAGCGCCTTACCGCGCGTCGAGGGCCAGCTGGTGATCAATGGCAGTGGCGCCACGCTGCGACGCAGCAGCGCCGACGGGACGCCGAACATGCGTATCCTGATCACCAACACCTCGGCCGAGCTCACCCTCAACGACCTGACCGTCCGCGACGGCTTCACCACCGGCTTCGGCGGCGGCATCAACAATTCCGGAAAGCTCGCGCTTAACGACTGCGCCGTAATCGCCAATTCCGGCGGCCAAGGGGGCGGGATCTTCAACACCGGCGTGCTCGAGATTGTTGGCGGCGAAATCAGCGACAACGCCGCTTCCGGCGGCAACGGCGGGGGCGCGATCTTCAGCCAGGGCGCCGGCGCCGACGCCACTGCCTTTCAGACGCTTGTGCGCGGCAACAGCGCGGCCGGCGGGGGCCCCGGCGGCGGCATCATCAACCAGGCCAGCGCCAGTGCCGTCGGCGGGTTCTTCACCATTGTTGACAGCATCATCGAAGACAATTCCGCCAACGGAATCAACGGTCACGGTGGCGGCATCGAGAATCGGGGCCGGATGTCCATCGCCGACTCGATCATCCGCAACAACGCCACCAGCGGCAACGGCGGGGGCTTGCGCACGGTCAACGGCAGCGGTCGTTTCCTGACCGTCACCGAAAGCGAGATCCACGACAACACCGCCGGCGGCAACGGCGGCGGCCTGGATCTGAGCTTTTCCGAGATCGTGCTGATCGGCCTGAAGGTTCATGGAAACACCGCCGTCAACGGTGGCGGCATCCACAGCGCCACGACCTCCAATACGCACTTCGTCGACCTCGAAGACTGCGCCGTTTACAACAACGCGGCGGTCCAGGACGGCGGCGGCATCTTCAACGACCGCACCACCCTGAACGTCTCGCTGTGCCGAATCGATAACAACAGCGCAGGCGGCCTTGGTGGCGGCATTGTCAACCGAAACGCCACCACCCTGACCCTGACCGACACCACCGTCGATGCCAACACCGCCCTGCTCGACGGCGGCGGCGTGCACAACGCCGCCTTGCTGAACCTGAACCGATCGACGGTAAGCCACAACATCTCGGAGACCGGCCACGGCGGCGGCATCTTGAACGCCCCTGGCGGCCGATTGAACGCGATCAACGCGACCTTGAGCGGCAACACTGCGACTGAAACCGACAGTGCTGGCGGCGGACTGCACAATCTCAATTTCGGCTCCGACATCGTCAGGCTTCACCTGGTGACGGTGACTGGAAACCAGGCCGCCACCGCCGGCGGCATCTACAACGACCCCGCTTCGGCCTTCCAGCGTTCGCTGGAACTGGACAACGCCATCGTCGCCGGCAACATCGGCGGCGACATCAACGACTTCTACGACGACCTGGGGCACAACCTGATCGGCGATGGCACGGGGATTACCCAACCGACCAGCTTCATGGGCAATCCCCAGCTTGGGTCGTTGGCCGACAACGGGGGCCCGACCCTCACCCACGCCCTGCCCGACGGCAGCATCGTGATCGGCGCCGGGGACTGTTTCGGCGGCAGCGTGACCGAGGACCAGCGCGGCCTCGAGCGCCCCCAGGCGCCGGGCTGCGACATCGGCGCCTTCGAGCTGGAATACGACGACACGATTTTCGCCGACGACTTCGAGGCGCAGTGAATCGGATTCCGGGCAATCGGCAGCCCCGTCGGATCAGTACCGTAGACCCTTTCATGCCCCGCCACGGCCGCTTCGGTGGAGCCAGTCCTAGCCCGGATATTTCACCAGTCCTCCTGCTGCGGCCGCCCCAAGGCACGGCCTGCGGGGCTTGCACTCGGTCGAAGTGCTCGACGTACTGGTCAAGTACGCCTGCGCGCTTCTCGGTCGCGAGATCCCCGCAGGCCGCACCCTGGAACACCCTCACGCGCGACGGCATTCCGGTCGGGCTTCTTCGCCTGCGGCGAAACCGCCCTCCTTCCATTGCCTGCGCTACGGACGACTGGTGAAATATCCGGGCTGATATGTTTTGACCTGTCATCTGCACGGTCCATATTTCCTCCGCATCTTGGCCCGTAACGGTGCTACGCGCCGGCGATCCGGAGAAAATCTGTCCTCGCGCAGCCGAATTTTCGCCGCGACCGGCAAAGCTCGACAGGCTGCTTTAACCGTAGAATGACTACGCTTCTTCGGGAAATCGGACAAGCTGCACTCGCCAGCTTGACCGAGGATTCCGGGAATCTATGCAACAATTGGGATATCACTTATGGCGCTCATCTCTTTCATCCCCTCCCCCGCAAGCGGGGAGGGGAGCAGGGAGGGAGTTACGCCGACATCGCCGCCAATCTCGATCAGCTCGGAATCTGGCCTGGGTACTATTTAAGATATACTGCGATTTCTTTAATAGCGCTGACGCGTATTAAACCCAACTTGAACAACGGGCGGAACGAGTGAACCGGGGACCCAGCGGGCGTTACGAAGTGACCACCACGAGCGGCGAAGCCGTGCGCGCCTTCGTGCCGGAACCGCTGCCGCCGTCACCACCTATCGACCTGTCCGGCACGCGCCAGACTCTTCTGGAACAGGCGTTGCTGGCCTGCGGGCGACTCGATGGCATCTCCGCTTTGCTGCCGGATCCGGATCTCTTTCTCTACGCCTACGTGCGCCGCGAGGCGGTGCTGTCTTCGCAGATCGAAGGTACGCAGTCCTCGCTGTCCGATCTGCTGCTATTCGAACTCGAAGAAGCCTCTGGCGTGCCTTTCGACGACGTGGTGGAGGTTTCCAACTACGTGGCGGCGCTCGAATATGGCCTGGCGCGCCTGCGCGAGGGGTTTCCGCTGTCCAACCGGCTGCTGCGGGACATTCACGAGCGGCTTCTGGCCCGTGGCCGCGGCGCGAACAAATCCTCCGGATCGTTCCGCCGCTCGCAGAACTGGATCGGCGGCACGCGGCCGGGCAATGCGCAATACGTGCCGCCTCCGCCGCCGCAGGTCGAACCCTGCATGGCGGCGCTGGAGCGCTTCCTTCACGTTGACGCCGCTCCCGGCGCCCTCGTCAAGGCGGCGCTCGCCCACGTGCAGTTCGAGACGATCCACCCCTTCCTCGACGGCAACGGCCGCGTCGGCCGGCTCTTGATCGCGCTGCTTTTGCATCACGACGGCGTGCTACGTCAGCCGCTGCTCTACCTCAGCCTCTATTTCAAACAACATCGCAACGAATATTACCGCTTGCTCGACAAAGTCCGCCAAGACGGAGACTGGGAAACCTGGCTGGACTTTTTCCTCGAAGGCGTCACGCAAACCGCAGGTTCCGCCGTGGATACGGCGCATCGTCTGCTGGCGCTCTTTCGCGAGGACGCCGAGCGCATCCAGACGCTGGGGCGAAGCGCTGCCAATGCCCTGCGTATTTTCGACGCCTTGCGCGCCAGACCGATCGCCACCGTCACCGATCTCGCCGAGCGCACCGGTGTGACTTACCCCACGGCGGCCAAGTCGATGGAATCGCTCACCACACTCGGCATCGCACGCGAAATTACCGGCCGCAAGCGCGATCGCGTGTTCGCCTACGATCGCTATATCGCAATCCTCAACGAAGGGACCGAACCGTTGTGAAGGCAATTCAGGGAAATGTGCATCAGACAGCGACTGGCCGGCGACAAGTTCTGGCAGTATGGCGAGCGCCAGAAAGCGGTGAACTCTCGTAGCAGTGCACGGGACCCGACATGGATTCATCTCAACTGAACTGGATCGCCAACTTCATCTGGGGCATCGCCGATGACGTCCTGCGCGATCTCTACGTCCGCGGCAAGTACCGCGACGTGATCCTGCCGATGACCGTATTGCGGCGGCTCGACGCCGTGCTGGAGCCAACCAAGCAGGCGGTTCTGGACATGAAGGCCCTGCTCGACCGGAAAAAAATCGTCCAGCAGGACCAGGCATTACGCCAAGCCGCCGGGCAGGCCTTCTTCAACACCTCGAAGTTCACGCTGCGCGATCTCATGGCCCGCGCCAGCCGGCAGCAACTCAAGGCGGACTTCGAGGCCTACCTCGACGGCTTCTCACCGAACGTCCAGGACATCCTCGACAACTTCGAGTTCCGCAACCAGATCCCGCGGCTCTCGAAAGCCGATGCGCTGGGCACGCTGATCGAAAAGCTCCTCTCGCCCGACATTAACCTTAGCCCCAACCCGGTGCAGAACGGCGACGGCTCCGTGAAGCACCCCGGCCTCGACAACCACGGCATGGGAACGGTGTTCGAGGAGCTGGTGCGCCGCTTCAACGAGGAGAACAACGAGGAGGCCGGCGAGCACTGGACGCCGCGCGACGCCGTGCGGCTCATGGCGAAGCTGATCTTCCTGCCCATCGCCGACCGGATCAAGTCGGGCACCTACCTACTCTACGACGGCGCCTGTGGTACAGGCGGCATGCTCACGGTCGCGGAGGAGACGCTCCAGGCGCTTGCCAAGGAGCACGGCAAGGAGGTCGCGACCCACCTATACGGCCAGGAGATCAATGCCGAAACCTACGCCATCTGCAAGGCAGACCTGCTGCTCAAGGGCGAAGGCGACGCGGCGGACAACATCGTCGGTGGCCCGGAGCACTCGACACTCGCCAACGATGCCTTCCCCGCGCACGAGTTCGACTTCATGCTCTCGAACCCGCCTTACGGCAAAAGCTGGAAGACCGACCTCGAGCGCATGGGCGGCAAGGGTGGCCTCAAGGACGCGCGCTTTCTGATCGAGCACGCCGGCGACGCCGAGTACTCGCTCGTCACCCGCTCGAGCGACGGCCAGATGCTGTTCCTGGCCAGCATGCTCTCCAAGATGAAGCATGCCACCGCGCTCGGCAGCCGCATCGCCGAGGTGCACAACGGCAGCTCGCTGTTCACCGGCGACGCCGGCCAGGGCGAGAGCAACATCCGCCGCTGGATCATCGAGAACGATTGGCTCGAAGCCATCGTCGCCCTGCCCCTCAACCTGTTCTACAACACCGGCATCGCGACCTACATCTGGGTGCTGTCGAATCGCAAGCCGGCGCACCGCAAGGGCAAGGTGCAGCTCATCGACGCGACGCAGTGGTACAAGCCGCTGCGCAAGAACCTCGGCAAGAAGAACTGCGAGCTGTCCGCGGAGGACATTCAGCGCATTTGCGACACCTTCCTCGCCTTCGAGGAAACCGAGCAGTCGAAAATATTTCCGAATGAAGCCTTCGGCTACTGGAAGGTGACCGTAGAACGTCCGCTTCGCCTGGCCGGAATCGATGCTGAGCGTGCCTACAAGGCGGCGGAGATCAAGAAGCTGAAAGAAAACCACCAGCGCGCGGACGACGCGCCGCCGGTCATCAAGAAGATCCACAAGAAGGGCACGGCCCCCGATTCCCTACGCGGGTTGTTCGAGGTCATACTCCCCTCTCCCGCGAGCGGGAGAGGGGTCGGGGGTGAGGGCCAGCGCGCCGTGGTCGAGTACGAGCCCGACCCCGACCTGCGCGACACCGAGCAGGTGCCGCTCCTGGAAGATGGCGGCATCGAGGCGTTCTTCCGGCGGGAAGTGCTGCCCCACGCCCCCGACGCCTGGTACGTGCCCGACAGCGTGAAGACCGGCTACGAGATCAGCTTCACCCGCTACTTCTACAAGCCGCAGCCGCTGCGCACGCTTGAGGAGATCCGGGCGGATATTCTGGCGCTGGAGAAGGAGACGGAAGGGTTGCTGGGCGAGATCATCGGCGGAGGCGGCCAATGACTTCCTCCCCGGGACATGTGTCGCCGAAGTTCCCCCTTCTCGTGCAGTTCGAACTCCACCCGGCGTCAAAGGAGGCGGCGGCCGCCGCCGAGTACCTGCACGGCGTACTGAACGCGGATCCGGCGGTCCCCGGTCTTCAGGTCCCGACGTACTTCACGCCCAATGACGGCTCCGGGGAGCCGCCCGAACCTCGCTTGGCGAACGAGGCAGATCGGGTGCTGGTGGTCCTGCTGGCCGACGACAATCTGGCCGTTTCTGCGCGCAGGTCGACGAAGAGCGGCATGACATGGGGTGACTACGCGACGGAGCTGCGGTCAATCACCGAGTCAGCTGGTCATCGGTTCATGCCGGTCCAACTTACTGAGAGCGCGTACCCCATCGACAAGCGGCTCGACGACATGACCTTTCTTCGAGCATGGGCAATCGACGGGGTCGAAGAGCGGCACAAGTTCATCGCGCGACGTCTCGTTCACCTTCTGATTCGTCGGCTACGACCTCGACCTGAAAACGAGGACGCGCCGCCGGTCACCATCTTCCTCAGCCACACGAAGATGGACCTCGAACACGAGCCGCGCGTCGTGAAGACACTGCTCGCGCACTTGACGGCGACCCAGCCGGAGAAGACCTGGTTCGACAGCGGCGACATCTCGACAGGCTCACTGTTCGCGCACGAGATCGAGAAGGGAGTCAAGGACACGGCATTGCTGGCGATCGTGACCGACTCGTATTCATCGCGATCGTGGTGTCGGAGGGAGGTGCTCCTCGCAAAACACCATCAACGGCCGGTCGTCATCGTCGATGCCGTCCAGGACCGTGAGATTCGTCGGTTCCCATACTCCGGCAACACGCCGGTGATCCGATGGAGGGGACGCGATCAGGACGCTCAAGGTGTCGTGGACCTTCTCCTTCGCGAGGTCCTACGGCACGCCTACGCCGAAGAGAGCCTGAAACAGCGCAAGCGTCATGGAGACGTGGTCCTGCCTGCAGGACCGGAGTTGGTGACGATCGTCCACCATAGGAAGGAGAAGGGCCAGCCCATAGTTCTCTACCCTGATCCGCCCCTCGGGCCGGAAGAACTGGAGGTCCTCGAACGTACGGGCGTGCGCGTCGAGACTCCTCTCCAACGGCACGCACTTGCACACGACCTTCGTGCGCGCAATCTCACGGTGGCGCTGTCGGTCTCGGGCGCGGAGGACCTTGGTGTATACGGACTGAGACGAGCCCACCTAGACTCGATCCTCCTCGAACTGTCCCGTTACTTGCTCGTGGCCGGCGTCCGACTGGCATACGGAGGCCACCTCGGCGCGGATGGTTACACCCTGCGTCTCGCGGACCTTCTGCGTGATCCAATCCTGGGGCAACTCCGCGGCACGCCGAGTTCGGTGCAGGCTGCCGCTGAGCTCGTCACGTACCTCCCGTGGCCCATGCTTGCTTCGGTGCGTGATGAAGCTCGCCTCGGTTCACTCGTAGACATGGTTCGCTGTGACCGGCCCTCTGACATCGACGAGGCGCTGGATCCGAGTTTCGTCAGGAAGCCCGAGATTGAGGTTCCGTCCGACACCGCCCTACGTCGCTTCGCGTGGTCGAGAGGGCTCACCATGATGCGTGAGCGCCAGACGAACGCAGTGAGCGCGCGCGTCGGGGTCGGCGGAAAGCTCGGGCGCGCCGAGGACTCCTATCTAGGACGCATGCCGGGTGTTCTCGAGGAGGCACTCCTCGGCATTCGTGCTCAGCGCCCCGTCTTCCTGGTGGGAGCGTTCGGCGGCTGCGCCCGACTTGTCATCGACGCGCTCGACGGCATCCCGCGAGCGGAGCTGACTTCGGCGTACCATGAGGCGCTGCCGAACACGCGCGAGCTGAAGAAGCTCTATGCAGACCGCAAGGTCACATGGGACGAGTTTGAGAACATAGCTGCCGAGCTGAAGGCGTGCGGCATCTCGGGCCTCAGAAACGGGCTGACGGTCGAAGAGAACCGTGAACTCGCGACGTCGCGTTCGGCCGAACGCATCGTGGAACTAGTGCTCCACGGCCTTCAGCAGTGCTACCCGCCGGCAGCCGCTGGCAACGCGGAGTGACAAGCATGTCGGACAAGAAGAACATCTTCATCTCTCACGTTCACGAGGACGACGACCTATTGCCGAAGCTGAAAGACCTCATCTCGAAAGCCGGCATGGAGGTCCGCGATGGCTCCATCAACAGCGACAAGCCCAACGCGGCGCACAACGAGGACTACATCATGCGTGAGATCATCGCTCCTCGAATCCAATGGGCCAGCACGCTGGTCGTTCTCATCACGCGCGACACTGCACAGAGCGACTGGGTGAACCGGGAGATCGAGCATGCGGTCGAGCAAGGAAAGAACGTCGTCGGCGTGTTCGCGCGGGGCGCGATGGACGCCGACATCCCCGATGAGCTTCGGAAACACGGCGATGCCGCCGTCGTCGGCTGGCAGAGCGAACGGGTCGTCGACGCGATCTGCGGCAAGCTCCGTGGCTGGGACGACCCCGCCACTGGGAACCCGCGCGCTACGCCTGACTGGGTGGTGAAGAGGTACAGCTGCGGATGAAGCTCTACTCGTACATCGTCGCGCGTGACTTCGGCTTCGCTCCGAACCCGTTCTACGGGTTCTGCACGTTGGCAACGTGCAAGCCGAAGATCCGCGCCGGTGCGAGCGTCGGTGACTGGATCGTCGGAACGGGAGCAAAGTCGAGGTACGACTTCGCCGGGCGTCTCATCTACGCGATGCAGGTGAGCGAGATCCTCGACTTCGACACCTACTGGAATGATCCGCGGTTCATCCTGAAGCGGCCCGACCTCAACGGCAGCCTGAAGGTCATCTACGGAGACAACATCTACCATCGTGTGGGGAAGCGCTGGGTGCAGGCCGATTCCCACCACAGCTTGGAGAACGGCCGTCCCAACACGGCCAACATCGCGTGGGACACCGGAGTCGATCGCCTGCTCGTCGCCACGAAGTTCGTCTACTGGGGGAAATCCGCACCGACGATCCCGAAACAGTTCCGGCCGTACCGCAAAACGAACGAGGACATCTGCTGCAAGGCTCAAGGCCATCGCGTGTTCGGGCAGGAACTCACCACCGCCTTCGCAAGCTGGCTGGAGCAGCGGGGCAAGTGGGGCTTCCAGGGCGAGCCCCTGGAGTTCGCCAAGCACAAACGCACGACGACTGTGGCGCCCAGCAGCGCACCACCACGCAAGCCTCCTCCTGCTGGGCGGCGAGCCGCCCGAAGGAGCGCGAGATGAGCGAGGGGACATCCGTGAGTTGGCTTCACAGGTTCGCCGACCTGGCCGCGAAGACCGACCACTTCGTGGGTAAGGATGACCACGCCGCATTGCTGGCTGCGGGCCTGATCGGCGAAACGGGAAGCATCATCGCAGAGTTGAAGAAGGCGCGCCGCGAGCGAGAGGCGTATCCGGTGTACCGGCAGAGAACGATTGAGGAGGTTGGCGATTTCCTCTGGTACTTCGTCCGCCTGGCAGATGTCGTCGCTCCTGGCCTGCTTGATGAGATTCATGGCGCAGAGGCGAGTTCGCCCCCAGCGGCAGCCGGTCCCAAACTCACGGAGCATCTCGATTTCGGTGCATCCGTGGGCGAGATCCTCGCGACGATCAGCTCCCCAACCGTTGGCGACGTCAGACCGCGCCTCCGTCGGACGTGGTCGCTGTTGAACACAGTCAGCGGGGACGTCGGCATTTCGCTGAGCGACGCGGCCGACCGCAACACAGCGAAGACAAGGAGCCGCTGGCCTGACGAGAAGCGCTACGCGCCCCTCTTCGATGACGGCTTCCCTGTGGAGGAACAGCTCCCTCGGCGCCTTCGCGTGGAGTTCCTGGAGCGATCACGCGGGACGCAGAGGGCCGTCTTCCTGCGGTGCAACGACATCAATTTCGGCGACCGTCTCACCGACAATATCGAGGATCCGGACGGGTACCGCTTCCACGACATCTTCCACTTCGCCTACGCGCTCCATCTCGGCTGGTCGCCCGTGGTGCGCGCGCTCATGCGGACCAAGCGCAAGAGCGACCCGAAGATCGACGAGGCACAGGACGGCGCACGCGCGGGCATCATCGAGGAAGCGGTCTCAGCCATCATCTTCAGCAGAGCGAAGCAGCTCAAGTTCTTCGAGGGACTGGACCACGTCGACTTCGACCTGCTGAAGACCGTCGGGGAGTTCGTCGAGGGCTTCGAGGTCGCTGCCGTGCCGCTGTGGCAGTGGGAGGCAGCCATCCTCGACGGCTACCGCGTCTTTCGCGCGTTACGCGACGGCGGTGGTGGCCGCGTGACGCTCGATCTGTTCGAGCGCCGGCTCACCTATTCTCCACACGCCACACACGACGAGCGTGCCAAGCAGGGGCTGCCTTCATCTTCGCGAGGAACGACATGAGCAACAGACATAGGGTCTTCATCAGCGATCACCACGCGCTCGACGAGTCATACAAGAAGATCTTCGAGCTGCGCTTCGGGAACGCGTTTGGGGCTATAGTGCCGGGCTCGGTAAACGACGGCGACATCGACCCGAACCTACCGACCGAAACCATCCGGCAGAAGATCCGCGATGAGTACTTCCGCGATACGTCGGTGACTGTCGTGTTGATCGTTGCGCAGACCTGGCAGCGGAAGCACCTCGACTGGGAGATCGGTTCGTCGATCCGAGACACCAGCGCAAATCCTCGCTCCGGTCTACTCGGCATCGTGCTGCCGACCTACCCGCGTGCCGACAAGTCCAAGTACAACTCCAGGACGATTTCGCTTCGACTCCACGACAACATCGAGTGTGGCTTTGCAAGCATTAACAATTGGTCGCAGGACGCCACAACCGTCCAGGACTGGGTTCATCAGGCGTATCTTCGAAGGAGCTCGGAGCAGCCAGACAACTCTCGAGCGTCGTTCGGCAAGAATCGCACTGGCGACGCGCGGACGGATTGAGCATGCGAACGCCCTACGAGATCCGGCTTCAAGGTGGGCGCGTGCTCAAGACGACGCCCGTGTTCGATACCTACTGGCGCTTTGCCTCGGAGCGCCAGGAGATGTTCATGCGACGTGTTACGGGACTCACGCCGCCGTGGACCGAGGACCCGATCCTCAGCGCGCATCGCTTCACGAACACGTACCGAGCGTCGGACCGGGTGAGCCAATACCTGATCCGCCACGTGATCTACGAGGGTTCGCAGAAGCCCGAGGAGGTCTTTTTCCGAACGATCCTGTTCAAGCTCTTCAACCGCATCGTCACGTGGGAGGCTCTGCGCGCGGAGATGGGGGCGGTGAACTGGCGGGAGTTCACATTCGACGCCTATGCAAAGGTGCTGGATCGGCTGCTCGACGACGGCCAGCGCATCTACTCGGCTGCGTACATCATGCCGTCGCCGTCGTTCGGAAGCCCTCGGAAGCATCGGAACCACCTCCGACTCGTCGAGCACATGATGGCCGACGGTGCCGCGCGCAAACTCGCCAAGATGACGTCGCTGCACGGAGTCTTCGATCTGCTACGCGGCTATCCTTCGCTGGGCGACTTCCTCGCGTTCCAGTTCACGATCGACCTCAACTACAGCGAGCTAATCGACTTCTCGGAGATGGAGTTCGTCGTCGCTGGGCCTGGCGCACGGGATGGTCTTCGCAAGTGCTTCACGGACACGGCGGGCCTGACGGAGGCCGAGGTCATCCAGATCATGGCCGAGCGCGCGAGCGACGAGTTCGATCGACTGGGCATGAAGTTCCAGAAGCTGTGGGGTCGGAGCCTGCAGCTCATCGACTGCCAGAACGTGTTTTGCGAGGTCAGCAAGTACGCGCGCGTGGCTCATCCGGACGTCGAAGGCGAGTCCGGGCGAACCCGCATTAAGCAGAAGTTCACGCCGCGTCCGGCGCCGATCCCGCAGTGGTACCCGCCGAAGTGGGGCCTAACGCCTAGGATTGACGTGGAGCAAGAGCAGCCGATGGGGTCGCGAGTCCAGAAGGCTGCGCTATGATCGGCGCGCTCAACTCTTATCCCTCGATGAAGGACGCGGGCGTGCCGTGGCTGGGGGAGGTGCCGGAGCATTGGGAGATTCAGCCGCTGGGTCGCACGCTTCGGGTGAAAAGTGGCGACATGATTTCGCCTGATGACGAGCGTGAGATCGGTGTGCCGATCTACGGCGGAAATGGGATCCGTGGATATACGTTCAAGCCGAATTCGCAGGGACCGACGATCCTACTCGGGAGAGTTGGAACCAAGTGCGGCTGTGTGCATCTAGTTGATGGGCCGTTCTGGGCATCGGAGCACGCCCTACGTGTGATCCCGCAAACGCACGTCAATCTCGAGTTCCTCGCCTTGGTGCTTGAACACGCGGACCTCAACCGGATGGCGATTCGGACTGCGCAGCCGCTCATCAACTCGACGATCGTGAGGACGCACCGCGTCGCTATCCCGTCCCTTCCCGAACAAGCCGCCATCGTCCGCTTCCTTAACCACGCGGACCGGCGGATTCGGCGGTACATCCACGCCAAACAGAAGCTGATCAAGCTGCTGGAGGAGCAGAAGCAGGCCACCATCCACCGCGCCGTCACCCGCGGCCTCGACCCCAACGTCCACCTCAAGCCCTCCGGCGTGGAGTGGCTGGGGGATGTGCCGGAGCATTGGGAGGTGCTTCCGCTGAAGTTTGTGTCCGCGCACATTCAGAACGGCGCAACGCCCTCTACTTCGGAGGCCGCTTTCTACGAAAACGGCACCGTGCCGTGGTACGGCCCCTCAAGCTGCGCGCACGGCGAATTCGTGAAGGCACCCGTGCGCCATCTAGCCGAGGCAGCCTTCGCTGCTGGGCGTGCGAGGCTCATTCATGGTCCTGCGTTGCTGGTGGTTGTGATTGGAGCAACTGCGGGGCGGATGGCGCTGCTCGCTCACGACGGTGCTACCAATCAGCAAATCACTTCGCACGAACTGCGAACGCAACGAGTGTTCCCTCGCTTCGTTCTGCACCAGCTTCGAGGCGCTGAGCGCTGGCTGCGCTCGACTGCATCAACGGCCACTATTCCCATACTCGACGGGAGTGTGGTGTCCCGGCTTCCACTCGCGATGCCCTCCGTAACTGAGCAGGAATCCATCCTCCGCTACGCCGACGAAGACACAGTCGATCTTGCAAAGGCTATAGACCGCGCGAGTCGCGAAATCGCCCTCCTCCGCGAATACCGCACCCGCCTGATCGCCGACATGGTCACCGGCAAGCTCGATGTGCGCGAGGCGGCCGCGCGCTTACCGGACGAGGCCGAGGAGCCCGAGCCGCTTGACGAAGCTGACGGCATGACGGAAGACGAAGAGGAATCGTCCGATGACGTCGACGCCGCGCCCGAAGAGGCCGAGACGTGACCAGCAATCGCTCCGACGCCTATCTCGTGAGCCTCGTGAACGAGCTGCGCGCGCTGCCGCGCGAGACGGAATGGATCGAGTTCAAGCTCAACGAGGCCGAGCCGCAGGGGATCGGCGAGTACATCTCTGCATTAGCCAACGCCGCTGCCCTGGTTGGCAAGGCCTTCGCGTACCTGGTGTGGGGTGTGCGTGACGAGGACCATACCGTGGTGGGCACGACTTTCGATCCGCACGTGGCGCGGGTCGGCAACGAGGAGCTGGAGAGCTGGTTGCTGCGTCTGCTGGAGCCCAAGATCGATTTTCGTTTCTTCACGGCCGAACTCGACGGACGCCGCATCGTTCTGTTGGAAATCGCGCGGGCCGCCCGCCGCCCGGTGCGTTTCTCGGGCCAGGAGTTCATCCGCGTCGGCACCTACAAGAAGAAGCTGAAGGACTTCCCCGAGAAGGAACGGGCGCTGTGGCGCATCTTCGACCGGACACCTTTCGAGGACGGCATCACGCAGGAGCGCGCGACGGACGACGACGTGCTACGACTGCTCGACTACCCGGCCTACTTCGATCTGCTGGAGCGGCCGCTCCCGGCGGATCGTGACGGGATCCTGGCGGCGCTGGCCGAGGATCGTCTGATCCGCCGCGGCGAGGCCGGCGGCTGGGACATCACCAACCTCGGCGCTATCCTGTTCGCCAAGCGGCTGGAAGCCTTCCATACGCTGCGTCGCAAGGCGATGCGCGTCATACAGTATCGCGGCACCGGTCGGACGGAAACGCTCAGGGAGCAGGTTGGCGGGAAGGGCTACGCCTGCGGCTTCGAGGGCCTGATCGGATACATCAACGGTCTGCTTCCGGCCAACGAGGTGATCGGCGAGGCGCTGCGCAAGAGCGTGCCAATGTATCCCGAGCTGGCCGTGCGCGAGCTGGTCGCCAACGCACTTATCCACCAGGACTTCTTCGTCACCGGTGCCGGGCCGATGGTGGAGATCTTCGACGGCCGGGTTGAGATTACGAACCCCGGCGAGCCGCTGGTGGATACGCAGCGCTTCGTCGATACGGCGCCTAAGTCCCGGAACGAAACGCTGGCCTCGCTGATGCGCCGCTTCCGCATCTGCGAGGAGCGCGGCAGCGGGATCGACAAGGTGATCTCGCAGATTGAGCTATTCCAGTTGCCGGCTCCCTTGTTCGAGGTGCCTCCCGGATCGACGCGGGTTGTTCTGTTCGCGCATCGTTCTCTTACGAAGATGGACAAGGCGGACCGGGTGCGGGCGTGTTACCTCCATGCTTGTCTGCGCTACGTGATGCGCGAGCCGATGACGAACACCTCCGTTCGCGAACGCTTCGGTATCGATCCGGTCAACAAGGCGATGGCGTCGCGGCTGATACGGGAGGCTTTGGACGCCGGCGCCATCCAGCTGGAAAGCGAGGGGGTGGCCGACAAGCTGCGGGCGTACGTGCCCTTCTGGGCATGAGTGCTTGGTTGATGGATAGTTGGTCGAACGCCTTGAAAACGGGCCGCCAAGATGGATAAGGCCTTGATATTCAAAGACATGTTGCAAGCTCACTTAGTTGACGGGTAGTTGATTGGTGGTTGACCGGATGACGTCATGAGTACCGACACCTCCGAGCGCGGCCTCGAACGGCTGATCTGCACCGCGCTGACCGGTGCGGCCTGCGATGCGGGCACGGTGCCGGCGGCGCAGGTGCACGAGCGGCCCGCGGAGTACGGGGCGGGCTGGATCGGCGGTCTGCCGGAGGATTACGAGCGTGAGTACTGCGTGGACCTGGCTCAGCTTGCCGCTTTCCTCCGCGAGACGCAGCCGGAGGTGTGCGAGGCGCTCGATCTCGGCCAGGACGGGCCGACGCGACGCAAGTTCCTGGCGCGCCTGCAGGGCGAGGTCACCAAACGCGGCACGATCGACGTGCTGCGCCACGGGCTCAAGCACGGGCCGCACCAGATCGACCTCTTCTACGGCACGCCGTCGCCGGGCAACGCCAAGGCCGCGGAGCGTTACGCCGCCAACCGTTTCAGCGTGACGCGGCAGCTACGCTACAGCCGCGACGACACGCAGCGCGCGCTCGATCTGGGGTTGTTCATCAACGGCCTGCCGGTCGCCACCTACGAGCTGAAGAACAGCCTGACCAAGCAGACGGTCGAAGACGCCGTCGAGCAGTACCGGCGCGATCGCGATCCGCGTGAGAAGTTGTTCGAGTTCGGCCGCTGTGTGGTGCACTTCGCCGTGGACGACCACGAAGTGCGCTTCTGCACGCACTTGAAGGGCAAAGCCTCGTGGTTCCTGCCCTTCAACCAGGGGTGGAACGACGGCGCCGGCAACCCGCCCAACCCGAACGGGCTGAAGACCGACTACCTGTGGAAGCGCCTCCTCACCAGGGGCGGCCTGACCGACATCCTCGAGAACTACGCGCAGGTCGTTGAAACCAGGGACGAGAAGACCGGCAGGAAGAAGGCGGCGCAGATCTGGCCGCGCTTCCACCAGCTCGACGTGGTGCGCAAGCTTCTGGCCGACGCGGGCGCGCACGGCGCGGGACGACGCTACTTGATCCAGCATTCGGCGGGCAGCGGCAAATCGAACTCGATTGCCTGGCTGGCGCACCAGTTGATCGGCCTGAAGAGGGACGAGGCGACGGTGTTCGATTCGATCATCGTCGTCACCGACCGGCGCATCCTCGACCAGCAGATCAAGGACACGATCAGGCAGTTCGCCCAGGTGGGTGCCACGGTCGGCCACGCCGAGCACTCCGGCGACCTGCGTAAGTTCATCGCCGAGGGGAAGAAGATCATCATCTCAACGGTGCAGAAGTTTCCGTTCATCCTCGACGAAATCGGCAGCGAACATCGCGGCCGGCGCTTCGCCATCGTGATCGACGAGGCGCACTCGAGCCAGGGCGGGCGCACGTCAGCCGCGCTATCGGTGGCGCTCTCAACAGCCGGCGCCGAGGAGGACGACGAGACGCTCGAAGACACGATCAACCGGCTGATGCAGGCAAAGAAGCTATTGCCCAACGCCAGCTACTTCGCCTTCACCGCCACGCCCAAGAACAAGACGCTGGAGATCTTCGGCGAGCCCGATCCGCAGGCCGACGGCACGGTGAAGCACCGGCCGTTCCACAGCTACACGATGAAACAAGCGATCCAGGAAGGCTTCATCCTGGATGTGCTCAAGCACTACACGCCGGTCGAGAGCTATTACAAGCTGGTCAAGAAGGTGGAGGGCGACCCCGAGTTCGACACCAAGCGCGCGAAGAAAAAGTTGCGCCGCTACGTCGAGAGTCACGACCATGCCATCCGCCTCAAGGCCGAAATCATGGTCGATCATTTCCACGAACAAGTGCTGGCGCTGAACAAGATCGGCGGCGATGCGCGGGCGATGGTGGTCACCAGCGGCATCGAGCGCGCAATCCAGTACTACCACGCGATCCGCGACTACCTCACCGAACGCAAGAGCCGCTACCAGGCGATCGTGGCGTTCTCCGGTGAGCACGAGTACGGCGGCGCGAGAATCAGTGAGGCGTCGCTCAATGGCTTTCCTTCGAGCCAGATCGCCGACAAGATCAAGCAGGATCCGTACCGGTTCCTGATCTGCGCCGACAAGTTCCAGACGGGTTACGACGAACCACTGCTGCACACGATGTACGTGGACAAAGTGCTCTCGGGCATCAAGGCGGTGCAGACCCTCTCGCGGCTCAACCGCGCCCACCCGAAGAAGCACGACGTGTTCGTGCTCGACTTCATGAACGATACGGACACCATCCAGGAGGCGTTCGCTGACTACTACCGCACGACGGTGCTGGCCGAGGAGACCGACCCGAACAAGCTGCACGACCTGAAGGCGGCGCTGGACGGCTACCAGGTCTATGCGCCGGCGCAGGTGGGCGACCTCGTGGCGCTCTACTTGGGCGGGGCGGACCGCGATCGGCTCGATCCGATCCTCGATGCCTGCGTCGCCGACTACCGGGAGCGGCTCGACGAAGACGGGCAGGTGGACTTCAAGGGCAAGGCCAAGGCCTTCCTGCGGGCCTACGGTTTTCTCTCATCGATCCTGCCCTACACCAACGCCGACTGGGAAAGGCTCTCGATCTTCCTCACCTTCCTCGTACCCAAGTTACCCGCACCTGTCGAAGAGGACCTGTCCAAGGGGATCCTCGAGGCGATCGACATGGACAGCTACCGCGTGGAGAAGCAGTCGGCGGTGAAGATCCAGCTCCCCGACGCGGATGCGACGATCGAGCCTGTACCGACCACCGGCGGCCGCCACAAGCCCGAAACGGAACTCGATCGGCTGTCGAACATCCTCAAAACCTTCAATGATCAGTTCGGGAACATCCCGTGGACCGACAAGGACCGCGTGCACAAGCTCATTACGGAAGACATCCCGAACCGCGTCGCGGAGGACAAAGCGTATCAAAACGCACGGCAGAACTCCGACAAACAGAACGCCCGCATCGAGCACGACAAAGCGCTGGCACGTGTCATGACTGCGGTGCTCAAAGACGACACGGAGCTGTTCAAGCAATTCATGGACAATGAATCGTTCAAACGTTGGCTGACAGACACGGTGTTCGGGTTGACATACGAAGAACGAGCCAACGGCTGACGCCGGCTATTGCTAAAACGGAACACACTAGTGCTCAGTGATGACGAACTTGTGTTCTACGACGCGCTGAAGACCAACGACAGTGCGGTCAAGATATTGGGCGATAAAACTTTACGCGGCATCGCCCGCGAGCTGGTCGAGACCGTGCGCGGCAATGTCACCTTCGCGACGCGCTTGCGCGCCTCAATCCCGACCTTCCCGCCGAGGCGCTTGAGGGCGCCTTCCGCAAGCTCACAGGACCATCCACGCGGAGGTGCCGATCGCGGCGCGCAACACATTGAGCAAAATTACTCACTATGCTGAGTAATCGGTCTCGCCCCTACCGGCGGGTGCCGGCTGCCGAGTTGCGCCGGCGCGTGGCGGAGCCGCGCCGGCTGGACCATGAAAAACCCGTATTCTATGCGGGATTTTCATGGTATTATTCCTCCCGTGATCGCCCGCCCTCGAATGGTTCCAGAGCGCCGGTTGGCAGATTGCTCACGGTCCAGACATATCGCCCGTCGGCGATACCCTCACCCCGCTCTCCCAGAGGGAGAGGAAATGTGATTCGGAGGTGGAGCTGAGGAGTCGGGCGCACGGTACGCGACGCTCGATGACCTGACGGTACTGGCTTGACACCCACCACCGGCAAAGCGACAATATCCGCCCCTCACGGCTACGTAGCTCAGCTGGTTAGAGCGCGGCACTCATAATGCTGAGGTCGGTGGTTCAAGTCCACCCGTAGCCACCAGCCCCCACCGATACCCTTCTTCCACCGGTGCAATAACCCAGACACCCTGCCGGTTTGCGGCGGCACGTTACACTGCTTGGATGTCATCGCCGCCCGACTGGAACACGTTTCTCGGCGCCAGCCGTTTCGCGACCCGCACGCTCGAATGGTGGGCGGCGGAGAGCGAGGCGATTTTTTTGGCCGGCGGGTTTGCCGCGCCTGAGGCGGCGGCGATCGACCGGATATTGGCCGAATTCCCGCTCACCGAGCCAGCGTCTATCCTGCGCCGTCACCGGCAATTGCACGCCCTCAGGATCGCCTGGCGTGATGTTGCCGGCCTGCAGGACACGGCACAAACCGGCGAGGCGCTCGCGGCGCTGGCCACGGAAAATATCCGCCGGGCATTGGACTTCGCGCGGCTGGACATCGAGAGCCGATGGGCAGTGCCGGTCGATGCCGGCGGCCGGCCTTGTCGTTTAGCAGTGATCGCCCTCGGCAAGCTCGGCGGCCAGGATCTCAATTTTTCGTCCGATGTCGATCTGCTGTTCGTCGAATCGGGCGATGGCGTCTGCCCTGGGCCGCGCGCCTTGTCGGCCGCCGAATATCACCTGAAACTGGCGCAGCGCTGCATCGCGCTACTCGATACGGTCGGTGTCCGGGGGCATGTCTGGCGGGTCGATACCCGGCTTCGGCCGCACGGCACCGCCGGCGCGCTGGTCTGGTCGCTGGCCGCCGCCGAGCAGTATTACCAAAGCGCCGGCCGCGAGTGGGAGCGGTATGCGTTGCTCAAGGCGCGACCGATCGCCGGTGACGAGGCGCTCGGCGCCCGATTCTGCGCCATGACCCGGCCGTTTGTTTATCGCCGCTACCTCGATTACGGCCTGCTCGAAGGGGTCAGGAGTATTCACGCCGATATCCTCGGTGAGGCCCGCCGCCACGGCCATTTGGACGATCTCAAGCGCGGACCCGGCGGCATCCGCGAAATCGAATTTCTGGTGCAAAGCCAACAGCTTTTGCGCGGCGGCCAGGACACCGAACTGCAAACGCCCAAGACGCTGGCCGCACTGGCGGTGCTGCGCCGCCGGCGGCTGATCTCAGGCGCCGACGCCGAGACCCTCGATCATGCTTATCGGGCACTGCGCACGCTCGAGAACCGGCTGCAAATGCTCGATGACCGTCAAACCCATCGCCTCCCCGGCAACGACGAGATCCAGCGCCGGCTCGCCGTTCTGATGGGGCAGCCGTGGCCCGCGGTCGTGGCCGATACCGGCGCCTGCCGGCGGGCGGTCGGCGTCCTGTTCGAACGGCATTTCAAAGATCCGCACCAGCCCGGCCGGCAATGGCACGAACTGTTGCGCCGCGCACGGCAGGCGGCGGGTGGGCAGGATGACGAAGACGCGGGCCGCCGCGCGATGCAATCGCTGGGTTTCCAGGCTGGCGACGATCAGGCTGCGTGGCAGCACTTGCGCACGGGGCTGGCTGAACTCGACGCCGCGCCGCTCGGCGCCACGGCGCGCCGCCGCCTCGAGCGGCTATTACCGCTGCTGCTGCAGAAAACCGCGGCCCAAGACAGCGGCGCGATCGCCCTGGCGCGCTGTCTGGAACTGGTCGTCAAGATTGTCAGGCGCAGCGCTTATTTATCTCTTCTAATTGAAAAACAGGAGGCACTCGATCGCCTGGTCGGGCTCCTGGCACAGAGCGCCACTCTCACCGCTTGGGTCAGCCGCCAACCGGCCCTGCTCGACGATTTGCTCGACCCGGCGCTCGGCTGCGAACTGCCCGATCGCGCTGCACTCGATGAACAAATGCAGATCCGCCTCGCCCCCGCCGGCGGCGATCCCGAGCGCCAGCACGCAGCGCTGACCGCGGTTCGCGACAGTCTGCGCTTCAAGGCTGCCGCCGGGTTTCTGAGCGGTGCGCTCACCGCCCAAGACGTCATGCACCACCTGACCCAGGCTGCGGAAAGCGTCGTTGCGACCCTGCTGCGCATCCTGCTCGCCGCCGGCAAACCCCCTGCCACAGAGCTTGACGCCTGCGGCTTGGCGGTGATCGGCTATGGCGCACTCGGCGCCGGGGAATTGCATTTCACTTCCGATCTCGATCTGATCTTTCTTTATGATCCGGCACGGCTCAGCGAAGCTGGCGCGACCGGGCTGGCGCGGCGTCTGCTGCATTGGCTGACGCTCGACGGACCGGGCGGCAAGCTTTATCCGATCGACACCCGCCTCAGACCGAACGGCCAAAGCGGTCAACTGGTCAGCAGCAACGCCGCCTTCGCCGAATATCAAAAAACCAAGGCCTGGACCTGGGAAATACAAGCGCTGGCACGGGCCCGGCCGGTCGCCGGCGACCAGAGCGTCGCCGCGGCGTTCAATGCCGTTCGCCGCACCGTCCTGACCCGGCCGCGGCCGGCCGCGGCACTGCGTCGCGACCTGCGCGCGATGCGCGACAAACTGCGCGCCGCGCACCAGGGCGCAGAGCCCTTGAAGCACGGTCAAGGCGCCCTGCTCGATATCCAGTTTATCGCCCAGTTCCATCACCTTTCGCTGGCTGCGCGGCACCCGGCATTGGTTGAGCCGGCTCACACCGGCGAACTGCTCAGGCGCTTACCCGCCGCCGCACCCGAACTGGCCGCCGATGCCGCGGTCTTGCACGCCGCGTGGCTGGAACTGCAAAATGCCCGCTATGGCCTCGAACTGACCGGCCGCGATGAAGTAGACCACAAAGACACCCTCGCCCGCGTTGCCGCCATTGTGGACGGCACGCTAGGCGTTTGATATCAACTGAACCACCGTCTTCAACAAGCGAAAATCGTATGCCTTCCCCCGGCTCCAGCACCCCTGCTGCCATGCACCTCCGCAGCGTGCATACGCCGAGTTTTCCGGCGCTACTCAACCACATGAAGAGTTCTTTACTGGTGACCACCTATCAAGCCGACAAGCTGGTGGTGATTCGAGCCGACGGCAACAAGATCAATACTCACTTTCGAACATACAATCATCCTATGGGCCTGGCCGTCGATCGCGGCCGCCTGGCCATCGGCACCATGATCGCGATCGAACAACACCGCAACATGCCCGAAGTTGCTTCCCGCCTGCAACCACCCGGTCGTTACGATGCGGTGTACGTGCCACGCAGCGGTCACCTGACCGGAAATATCGATATCCACGACCTGGCTTGGGCCGGTGATGAATTGTGGCTCGTCAACACGCGATTTTCCTGCTTATGCACACTCGATAACAACCACAGTTTCGTGCCCCGCTGGCGACCGCCTTTCATCACAGCATACGCGCCGGAAGACCGCTGCCATCTCAATGGTTTGGCCGTCGTGGACGGACGGCCACGCTATGTGACAGCCCTCGGGACCACGGACAGCGCCGAAGGGTGGCGGGACAACAAGCTCAAAGGCGGAGTCATTCTCGACGTGGAGTCCGGCGAACCGGTCGCAACCGGGCTGTGCATGCCGCATTCGCCACGCTGGCACCAGAAGCGATTGTGGGTGCTGGAATCCGGTACAGGCACACTGGCAGCAGTCGATCTGGGTAGTGGGCGGCTTGAGGTCACTGCCCGCCTGCCTGGTTATACACGGGGCCTCGATTTCCTCGGCCCCTATGCCTTCGTCGGCTTGTCACAAGTCCGCGATTCGGCAGTATTGACCGACGCCGGGTTGCTGCGCGCGCTGGATGGACGCCAGTGCGGCATCTGGGTGGTGGATCTGCGAACCGGAGAGCCGGCAGCATTTTTGCGTTTCGAAAACGCCATACAGGAATTGTTCGCGGTTGCGGCTCTCCCGAGCATCCGCTGCCCGGAAGTGTTGACCGCCGCCGACAAGGTCGTGGAAGTCGCGTATCATTTGCCACGCGGTTCGATATAGTGTAAATTATACGTTCAAGGCGATTTCAACGTCATTCCTAAATCAGGGGAGGAGTATTCCGATGAGCGATAACAACCTTGTGATTCTGGGCGAATATGGGCCAGCGCAGCCCCTGGCCGAGGCGCCAGCCCCGGCTCCTGCCGGAGCGTTTAATTGTACCGATCCGGGCAATCCTATCCTCAATTGCAGTTTCGAGACCGGCGATTTCACGAATTGGGTGGCGCAGGATTTGACGACCCCGTTCTTCCCACTGCAAGTCGCCGGGCCGACTAATATCGGCTACGGTTTTTTCACCAGTGCCCCGACCGAAGGCACGGTTTCGGCACTCACCGGATTCGATGGCGATGGCCCGGGAACCATCGAACTCGGTCAGGACGTGACACTGCCGTCGGGCGGTACGGTCACTTTGAATTTCGACTATCGCGCTGCCTGGGATCTGGACACTTTTTCGGACGGCGCCCAAGCACGAACTTTCGAAGTGCACGTCGAGCCTTCCGGCGGAGGCGCGGCGCTGCAGACCGACGTGATTCTGACGGCACTAGGCGACACCATCAATCTCGATACCGGCCCGCAGAGCGGCGCTGTCGATCTCACCAGCTTCGCCGGTCAGGGCGTGCGGGTGAATTTTGTCTGGAATGTCCCAGAAAATTTTACCGGACCCGCGTTTTTCGAACTAGACAATGTTCAGGTCGCCGCCGCCGGCCAGGCGCTGCCGCCCCCCGCCGCGGTACCGGCTCTCGATGCGCCCGCGTTGGGGCTGCTGACCGCGATGCTACTGGTCGCCGCCGGACTGATCCTGTACCGCCGCCGCAGCGTTTGACCCCGTTTGGGTAGTACATGGGGCCGCATCAGCGGCCCCATTTTGATCAGGCGTATCGATCAGGAGTTCGGCCAGCGCCGGCGGATGAGCCGCGCGATTTCGGCGGTTTCGCGCAGCGGTTCCCGCGCCGCCATTGTTGCATCGGTGTCCGCCGCCAAGCGGTCGGCGGCACGGAGCATGGCGACGAACCGCCGGTGGCGGCGGGACGGCGGCCGGCCGATCATCTCGACCGGGACGCCACAGGCCAGCGCTTCGCTGATCATATTCACGCTGTCGGCGGGGACGCGGATCCGGTCGGCCCAGGCCAGCATGCCGGGGTAAGGATTCGGTTCGCCCGCGGTATACAAAAAATGCGGCACCTCGCTCAGCCAGTTGCGCGCGATGCCGGCCAGCCGGGCAGGGGTGCGGCGCGAGAAGCTGACCAGCACGCTGCCGCCGGATTGGCGCGCGGCCTCGACCGCCGGGGCCATCAGCCGCCACAGAGCGCGCCGCCCACCGCCACCGATCAGGACCAGATGGCGCGGCGGGGGCAGCGCTTCAAACGTTGCCCGCCAAGCCTCTCGCGCCGCGGCAAGCCAAGCACCGTCGATCGGGTGCAGACCGCCGCTGACCGGCAATCAATTCACGTACATTGGGGATCGAATAAGGTATAATAGATTAGCTCAGATTAAGTCAGAAAGGCTTAATGGGAGTTAGACTGGATGATCACATCATATTCAGTAACGGGGAGAGTGTCATGCATCGATTCACTACTTGGTTATTGGCCGTAATCTTTGCCGTTCCGTGCTGGGCGCAATCAAACTACGCCGACTGGGCCGCTGCCGGCAAGCCGGATTTCACTTTACCGGCGGTCGCGGCGCCGCCCGCCATCCTAGGCGGTTTGACGGTTTTTGCCGATCTGGCCAGTTTTCAGGCAGCCACGGGCGGGGGTTTTACCGTGGAGACTTTCGACGGCGGTTTTACCGGCCCCGGTGCAGTCAATACCTGCATCGAACCGGTGAACAGCGCTTCCAATGATGTCTGTTTCACGCCCGGGGATCTTATTCCGGGTTTCGGAGTCACGTCCAGCGGCGGCGGCGGTGTCGTGGTGCTGGGCGACGGCTTCATTGGCCAACCCACCGCGGTGATCGGTGCCAATACTTTTGCCGAAACGACCATTACCACCTTCAATCCGCCCATATTGGCAGTGGCCCTCGATGTTTTCAGCGGGTCGCCGGCGGCGGGTGATGTCACTGTGACTGCTTTTGACGCCGGTGCAGTCATGATCGGATCGGTTACGGTGACTACCGGCGCCACCAACGTCAGCGAATTCGTGGGTTTCACCAGCGCGACGCCGGTTGCCAGCATCGATGTTGCCGCAGCAAACGGCGGCGGTGAGTTGATGGATAACCTGCAATTCGGCAATCCCGGCCAACCGATGCCCGAACCCGCTGAGGTACCCACCCTCAGCGGCCCGTCCTTATGGCTGTTGGCGGTCTTGTTACTGGCCGTAGCAGGTATGGCCTTGTTCCGCAAATATCGTACCGGTTAAATCCAATGGCATAAACGGGGCCGCGTACGCGGCCCCGTCATAAACGGTACGGCCGGTCCGTTGCTTCCCATAACCGGCGGATGTGAAGCGCAACTCCAGCGGTTTCACGTAGGGGTGCGCATGGTGTTTTTCCCGGAACGGCAACCGTTCCCAACAGTCCGACGGGACACAGTTTATTGACAAATCGCCGGTGGCGGCGGGACGGCGGCCGGCCGATCATCTCGACCGGGACACCACAGGCCAGCGCTTCGCTGATCATATTCACGCTGTCCGCGGTGACGCGGATCCGGTCGGCCCAGGCCAGCATGCCGGAGTAAGGATTCGGTTCGCCCGCGGTATACAAAAAATGCGGCACCGCGCTCAGCCAGTTGCGCGCGATGCCGGCCAGCCGGGCAGGGGTGCGGCGCGAGAAGCTGACCAGCACGCTGCCGCCGGATTGGCGCGCGGCCTCGACCGCCGGGGCCATCAGCCGCCACAGAGCGCGCCGCCCACCGCCACCGATCAGGACCAGACGGCGCGGCGGGGGCAGCGCTTCGAACGTTGCCCGCCAAGCCACTCGCGCCGCGGCGAGCCAAGCACCGTCGATCGGGTGCAGACCGCCGCTGACCGGCAATACATTCGGGCCGCTCAGGCCGTCGTGTGCGGGGACGATCAGCACGTCGAATTCATCGCGTCCGGCGCGCGGGTCGAGGATCTGCACCGTGAACACGCGCCGGCCATATCGGCGTTTGAACCAGCGGTTAGCGAGCGCCGCCCGCCGGCCGCAACCGATGATCAGCGTTTGGCCGGCCGGCTCCGGCCAGTCGCGGCATAGGCGGTCCATTCCGCACAGCAAATGCGGCGCAGCCCAGCGCCACGGTATCGGCCAGGCCACCGGCAGCACGGTCTCGCCACCGCCTAACTCAGCGGCTAGCGCCGCCGCCTGCCGGTCGTGACCGGTGCGGCCGTCGCTCAGGCGCCAAAGCGGCAGGCCCGGTGTTGCCGGTTTGCTGCCGCCAGAGGTCATCTCGTCCATCCCGCTACAATAACCGCTGATCAGCCAAAGTCACCCGGAATCCATGATGGCCACTGTCACCGACGCCGACCGCACCGAACTCACCCAGGCCAGCGCCCAGCAGCGCTACGAAGTGACGCGCGCCGATCTGCCGCTCAGTTGCCCGACGCCGGCGATGCGCCTGTGGAACGCCCACCCGCGCGTCTACCTGCCGATCGAAAAAACCGGCGAGGCGCGTTGCCCCTATTGCAGTGCGCTTTTCGTGCTGAAAAATTAACCGCCGCGCCACCGCCCTGGGCCAGACCCAGCCGATCGCCTGCTGCATCATGGGCGAACCTCGTTTTCATATCGTTTACTGTCTCGCTGCCCTCGATCTCGGTGGCTCGGAACTGGCGACACTCGAACTCGCCGAGGGCCTGGCAGCGCGCGGCCACCGGGTCACTTTGATCGCCGCGCCCGGACCACTCGCGCCGCGCGCGGCGGCGGCCGGGATCGAAATACTGCCTTGGGCGATCGGCCGCAAACGCGCACGCACGCTGCTTTGGGTGCCTCGCCTGAGAGCGTGGCTCGCCCACCGCCGACCGGACATCTTGCATCTTCAGGCCCGGCTGCCCGGCTGGCTGGCGTATCTTGCCTGGCGCACGCTGCCAGCCGGCCGCCGGCCGCATCTGGTCAGCACGGTACACGGCCACTATTCGATCGGCGTTTACAGCCGCGTGATGACCCGTGGCGAGCGGGTGATCGCCGTCTCCGCCAGCATCGAGGACTATCTCGGCCGGCTCGATCCCGGGTGCCGGGGGCGTGTTGCCGTGATCCCCGGCGGCATCGACCCGCGGCATTACCGCCACGGTTGGCGGCCAGAGGCGGAATGGCTCGCGGCCTTCCGCGCGACCCTCGGCGTTCAGCCAACAACCCGGCTCGTGACGTTGGTGGCCCGTGGGACGCGACTTAAAAATCACGCCGCGTTCATCCGCTTGATCGCGGCGCTCAGACGCTTGGGGTGCGACGTGCACGGCCTGCTGGTCGGCGGCTTTGCGCCGCGCCGCCGGCATTATCTGACCGAACTGCAACGGCAGGCGGCCGAACTCGGTGTCGCCTCTGCACTACACTTCATCGGTGAGCGCACCGACACCCGCGAAATCATCGCCACCTCGAATCTGGTCGTGAATCTGAGCAGCAAACCCGAAGCCTTCGGCCGGACGTTGCTCGAAGCGCTCGCCCTCGGTGTGCCGGCGGCCGGCTGGGCGAACGGCGGCAGCGGCGAAATTCTTGGCCGCATGTATCCGGCCGGTCTCGTGCCGTTCGGCGATGACGCGGCACTGGCCGACACCGCCCGCCGTCTTTTGACCGCCCCGCCGCAGGTGCCCGACACGCAGCCTTATCCCCTCGAGTGGACCATCGAGCGCACGCTCGATCTGTACCGTTCCTTGGACCCGGATCTTTCGTGACCCGCACCCCGCTCAGCGCCGTCGTCACCACCTGGAACAACGCCACAACGCTCGGCCGCTGCCTGGCGAGCCTGTCCTTCGCCGACGAGATCGTCGTCGTCGATTCGGGCAGCACCGATCGAACCATCGAAATCGCCCGCGCCGCCGGTGCCCGCCTCGTGCACCATCCGTTCAGCGGTTACGGGGCGCAAAAGCAATACGCCGTCGATCGAGCAGCACACGACTGGGTGCTGTTGCTCGATGCCGACGAGGTCGTGACGGTTGAACTCGCCGCCGAGATCATGGCGTTGCTCGCCACCCCGCCGCCGCAACCGGCCTGGCGCTGCCGCCGCCGCGAGCAACTTTTCTGGCGCTGGCAGCGGCCGGGAACCCGGCTGGTGGACGCCATCCGGTTGTTCGACCGCCGCGCCGCCCGGCTCGCGACCACACCGATCCACGCCGCGGTGGCGGCGGCCGGAAAAGCCGGGCGGCTTAAGGGCGTCATCCTGCACTACGGCGAAACCGACCTGCATCTCAAAGTCGGCAAAATCAACGCCTACACCAGCGGCACCGTGCGCGCCGCCCCCGGCCGGCGCTTTCTGCGTTTGAGAATGCTGTTTTATCCGACCTTCGCCTTTTGGCGCGAATATCTGCTGCGCCGGCAATTCGTCAACGGCTGGGCCGGTTTCATCGCCGCCCGGAGCAGCGCCTTTCAGGCCTTCCTGAAAGACGCCAAGCGTTACGACGACCGCCAGCCCCGTGCCCCCGACCTGATCGACAGCCGCCGCGCCCGCTATCACGAACCGCCGGTCTAGCAGGTTGTTGAAAAACGCCATACTGGCGTTTTTCAACAACCTGCTAGTACCAGTCGCGTTCGCCCGGCGGCCGGGTCTTGAAGCGGCGGTGGACCCACCAATACTGGGCGGGATCTTCGCGGATCGCGCGCTCCAGCTCGCTGTTGACCGCCGCCAGAAACGGCTCGGGTTCGCCACCGACCTTAAGCGGGCCGCTAATCGTCACCCGGTACGAACCGTCGTCCCGGCGCCGGACGGCCATCGATAACACCACGGCCCCGGCCGCTCGGGCCAGGGTCCAGGTCGCTTTCAAGGTCGCCGCCGGGTGTCCGAAAAACGGCACGAAGCGCGAACGGCCGGCGCCGAAATCCTGGTCCGGTGCGTACCACAGCACCTCGCCTGCGGCCAACGCCCGGCGCGCGGCGCGAAAATCGTTTTTCGGGATCATCCGCCCCGTGTAGCGGCCGCGACCGCAGTTCTGCCACCATTCCAGCACCGGGTCGCGGAACGGCCGATAAACGCCGCTCAAACGCAGGCGTTCGGAAAGCAGCCGGCCGCCGATCTCCAGCGACGTGAAATGTCCGGTGACGAGCAGCACGCCGCGACCGGCGGACCGTGCGGCGACCAGCCGCTCGAAACCCTCAATCTCGACCGGCGGCAGACGCTCAACATCAGTCAACGACCAGGCCCAGGCGCTTTCGATCAAAGTCCGCCCGAGATTGCCGAACAAGCGGCGCTCGAGCGCCCGCCGCTCGGCATCGCTTTTCCCGGGGAAACAGCGCGCGAGATTGATCGCCGCGATACGCCGCCGGCGACGCAGCACGGCATACAGCAGAAGGCCGCCGCCGGCCCCGGCGGCGAGTCCGGCGCGGCGCGGCAAGCGGGCCAACAACGACAACAGACCGACCGTCAGCCAGCCCGGCCAGTGACGCGGATCGTAGGGCGATGGAGCGCGCATCGGAGTATTGTGACAGCCCCCAAATCCGCCGGCACGGCCCTCCGATCCTGTCGTCCCTCGGGCGATAATACCGACTGGACTCATTATCCCACTGCCATGCACCTTCCCCGCCACCCACCCGGCGAATCTGTGCTGCACACTGTGCTGCACTGGACATATTCGGCCGCATTCTATCTCGCAACGCCGCTGATCCTCGGCTATTTCGCCTGGCGCGGGCTTGCCGATCGCCGTTATTTCGCCGGTTGGAAAGCGCGTTTCGGCCTGCCGGGCGCCCGCCCGCCGGCTGGCGGCATCGTGCTGCACGCCGTTTCGCTTGGCGAGGTCAATGGCGCGCTGCCGCTGCTCGCGGCGCTCAAAGCGCGCTGGCCGTCATTACCGCTGACCCTGACCACGACGACGCCGAGCGGCATGGCCAGGGCCCGTGAATGCACCGGTAGCGAGGTTCACTTGCAGTTCCTGCCGCTCGATCTGCCCGGCGCAATGCGGCGTTTTCTGGCGCGTCTCGACCCCGCCTTGCTGATCGTGATGGAAACCGAGATCTGGCCCAACCTGTTCCGCACCGCCGAGCGCCGCGGCATTCCGATCGTGCTGGTCAACGCCCGCTTGTCGGCTCGCTCGGCCCGCGGCTATCGCCGCCTGCTGCCGCAAGCCCGCCGGGCGCTGCAGCGCACCGCGCTGGTACTAGCGCAAAGCACGACCGACGCCGAACGCCTGCGCGCCGCCGGCGCCCCCGCCACCCGGCTCGAAGTCACCGGCAATCTGAAATGCGATATCGAGCTACCGGCCGGACTCACCGAACAGGGCGCGGACCTCCGGCGGCGGCTCGGCGAGCGGCGCCTCATGTGGCTCGCGGCAAGCACCCACCCCGACGAGGAAAGCCGGCTGCTCGCCGTGCACCGGCGCCTGCAAGCTTGCTTCCCCGGTTTGTTATTGGTGCTGATCCCACGCCATCCGGAGCGCTCCGGGCGATTGGTCGCGGCGATCGAAAGCGCCGGCTTTCGCTTGGGCCGGCACAGCCGCTTGACCGCCGAAGCGGCGGCGGTTTGCGATGTGCTGCTGGTCGATGCGCTCGGCGTGTTGCTGCGCTACGCCGCCGCGGTCGATGTCGTGTTCGTCGGCGGCAGCCTGGTCGCGACGATCGGCGGCCACAATCTGCTGGAGCCGGCGGCGCTCGGCAAGCCGGTGCTGATCGGCCCGCACCACGAAAACTTCGCGGCGCTGACGGCGCTGCTCGCCGACGCCGGTGGAGCGCAGGTGGTAGGCAATGTCAAAGCATTGGAAGATAAGCTCGCGGCCCTGCTCGCCGACCCCGAGCGGCGAGAGCGACAAGGCAACGCCGCGCGCGACGCCGTCCACCGGGCACGCGGCGCGGTGGCGCGGACGATCGCAGCCTTGGCGCCGTTGCTGAATCGAACACCCTGATCTCGCTCGCCAAAATGCCGAGAGCGCTTTGCGGCTTACCCGGAGTAGTCCTGATTTTCAGATCCGCATTTCGTGAACCGGAGCGGACTTCCTCCTGGCCCAGCCTCGCAACCAACCCCGGCGCTCAACCGCTGCCGAGCAAGCGGTTGACATCGACTAAGTCGGCGCCTTTCAAAATACCCGATGCCTGGCGCAGGCGCAGGTGATCGAGAATGAAATTGTGGCGGGCGGTGGAATAGTCGCGCTGCGCCTGGAAGAAGCTCTGTTCGCTGAGCAGCACATCGACGATGGTCCGGGTGCCGACTTCGAAACCGGCCTGCGTCGCGTCCAGCGCGCTTTTCGCTGAAACCAGCGCCTGACGCCGGGCCTCGACTTCGCGGATGCCGGCGATCACGGCGCGGTAGGCGTTTTCGGTGTTGCGGATCGTCAACTGTTCCTGGGCGAGCAAGTCCTTGTCGGCGGCCTGGAATTCTAAGCGCGCCTGGCGGGTCCGTGACCAGACCACGCCACCCTGGAAAATCGGCCAGGTTAATTGCAGCGATATCTGGCGGTCGCGAACGGACCTGGTAGAACTACCGATGATATTACCTGGATTGTCGCGAATTTCTACGGCATTATCGGTAAACCGGTCATATTCGGCGACAAAGTCGAATTGCGGGTAGATTGCCGAACGACGGATGCGAATATCCTGACTAGCTACATCGCGCTGCTGGCGAATACTTTCAAGTTCCGGATTGTTGGTTAGCGCTAAATATACCCACTCCTTGGCATCGGCCGGGTCGGGGCGGTCGAGCGGGACGTTCTCGTTGAGCTTGTCGAGTTCGGTATAGAAATCGCTGGTGATCTCGCGCAGCGCCTCGAAAGCGTCGTCCAGGTCATTGCGGGCGATAATCGTGTTGGCGCGGGCGTTGTCGTAAGTGGCCCGGGCCTCGTGGACATCGGTCACCGCGGTCAGCCCGACTTCGAAGCGCTGTTCGGCCTGCTCGAACTGGCGCTTCAGCGCCACTTCCTCGGCTTCGGCGAAACGCAGGCTGTCTTCGGCGGTCAGCACGCCGAAATAACGTTCGGCGACGCGCAGCAAAAAGGCCTGATAGGCGGTCTCGTAATCGGCATCCGCCTGGCTGACCTGAAAACGGGATTGCTTGAGCGCTACGATATCTTCGTAACGGAAGATCTTTTGTCGGATTTCGACTGAATACGCCTCTGTCTCAGACGTACTGCGCGTATCGATGGGAGGGGAACTAAACGACGTTCCGTCGGCTGCCATTCCGCTGAATTCTGGCTGCAAAAAGCGGTTATTGCCGAACGTCCGGTTGGCGGTGCCGGACAGCGTTGGCAGAAAACCGCGGATCGCTTGGGTGTGCAGTTCATGCCCTGCGTCGCGGCGGTACGCCGCGGCCTGCAATTGCGGATCGAAGGCCAGTGCTGCGTCGTGGATATCGAGCAAATCGACGGCGTGTGACGGAGGGATCGCCCAGGCGACCGGCAGCAGCGGCAAGACAGCCAGTATTCGTTTCATGGATCGTGCTCTCTCTCAGGCGGCCGGCCGGGCGCCGGTCGCGGTTAACAGGTTGTTGAAAAACGCCATCCTGGCGTTTTTCAACGTCGCTTGCGAAAGGCGCGACTTTCGCTGCGCTCCCGAAATCAGCCACTGAGCAGCGCCTGATTTCGCCGGGCCATCCGTGGCCCGGATTAGCAGGCTGTTTTTCAACAGCCTGCTAAAACTCGAAGGTGGGCGCTTTGACGCAGTGGACCAGCGGTTTGAGGTCGGTCTCGAACAAATCCTCATCAGCCACCCGGCGATCGGCGTCGAGCCGGTACAGCCGGGCGTGCATCAGCGGCGCTTCGCCGATGATGATGAACATCCGGCCGCCGGGCTTCAGCCAGTCGAGAAAATGCTCCGGCAGATACGGCGCCGATGCAGTGACTGCGAGTGCATCGAATCGTTCCGCCGGCCGCCAACCCAGCATCACGTCGCCAGTGGCGAGTTCGACGTTACCGATCTTCAATTCGGCCAACACCTCGCCGGCGCGGGCGGTGAGATCGGCGAAGCAATCGACACTGGTGACGCGCGCCGCCCGCTGCCCCAGACAGGCGGCGATAAATCCGCTGCCGGTACCGATTTCGAGCACGCTTTCCCCGGGCTCGACGGCCAGCGCCTGCAACATCCGCCCTTCGATCACCGGGCGCATCATCACCTGATCGTGCGCCAGCGGCAGCATCAGGTCAGCGAATGCCAGACGCGCATAACGCGGCGGAACGAACGCCTCGCGCGGCACGGCGCTCAGCGTCTCGAGGGTTGCCGGATCGAGCACTTCCCAGGGTCTGACCTGCTGCTCGACCATATTGAAACGGGCTTGATCGATATTCATCTCGACGATTTCCTGTGCCAGGTCCGCCGGCAGGCGGGCGGCCGGCGAACAAAGTGCATTATCCAGCCGGTGCCGTAAAGCCCAAGTGCCGGAAGTCACAAAAGCGCCCGCGGCGCGGGCGGCGGATTGAATCGACGGCGGGGAAGGAGGCCGGCGGGCCGTTTCGGCCGGATGGATATGATACTCTGATTCGCCGTTCGCCCGCCGCCCGCGCGCCCGCGAACCCGGCTCCGGCCCTGTTTTCCTCTGCTCACGATGCCCCGATGACCGAACCTGACGCCCCCCAGATTCTCGCCCTCGACCCCGAACTCATGACGCCGCTGCCCGGGTCGCGGAAAATCCACGTGACCTGCCGTGACGGCGCCTGCCGCGTGCCGATGCGGGAGATCGCGACCCGCGAAACCCCGGCCCGCGGCCCCGGCAACGACGGCGTGTCCACGTTGACCGTTTATGACACTTCGGGGCCGTACACCGATCCCGCCGTGACGATCGACCTGGCCGCGGGTCTGCCGCCGCTGCGCGAGGCGTGGCTCGCGGCGCGCCGCGACAGCGACGTGGCACCGCCAGTCGCGCCGCCCGCCGCATCGCGGCCCGATGCCTTTCCCACGCCACACCGGGTGCGACGCGCCACAGCGGGCCACGGCGTGACGCAGATGCACTACGCCCGGCGCGGCATCGTTACCGCGGAAATGGCATTTGCCGCGTGCCGCGAAAATCTCCAACGCGAAGCGGCAGCGGATGCCGCGCCACGCCGTGGGGCACCGCTCGGCGCCACGATCCCAGGCACGGTCACGCCGGAGTTCGTGCGCGACGAAATCGCCCGCGGCCGCGCCATCCTGCCGGCCAATATCAACCACCCCGAACTCGAACCGATGGTCATCGGGCGTAATTTCCTGACCAAGATCAACGCCAACATCGGCAACTCGGCGGTCACCTCGTCGATCGCCGAAGAAGTCGAAAAACTGGTCTGGGCGGTGCGTTGGGGCGCCGATACGGTGATGGATCTATCCACCGGCCGGCACATCCACGACACCCGCGAGTGGATTATCCGGTCGAGCCCGGTGCCGATCGGCACGGTGCCGATCTACCAGGCATTGGAGAAAGTCGAGGGCCGCGCCGAAGACCTGAGCTGGGAGGTTTTCCGCGACACGCTGCTCGAACAGGCCGAGCAAGGCGTCGATTATTTCACGATCCACGCCGGCGTGCGCCTGCCGTTCATCCCGCTGACCGCGGGCCGGGTCACCGGGATCGTCTCGCGCGGCGGCTCGATCGTCGCCAAGTGGTGCCTGGCGCACCACCGCGAAAGTTTTCTTTATACCCATTTCGCCGAAATCTGCGAAATCATGCGCGCTTACGACGTCAGCTTCTCGCTCGGCGACGGCCTGCGCCCCGGCTGCATCGCCGACGCCAACGACGAGGCGCAGATGGCCGAATTGGCGACCCTCGGCGAACTGACCCGGATCGCCTGGGCGCACGATTGCCAGGTGATGATCGAAGGCCCGGGGCACGTTCCGCTGCACCTGATCAAGCACAACATGGACGAGCAGCTCAGGCTGTGCCATGAAGCGCCGTTTTACACGCTCGGTCCGCTGACCACCGATATCGCTCCGGGTTACGACCACATCACCAGCGCTATCGGCGCGGCGCTGATCGGCTGGTATGGCACGGCGCTTTTGTGTTACGTCACGCCCAAAGAACACCTCGGACTGCCCGACAAGAACGACGTGCGCGACGGCATCATCGCCTACAAGATCGCCGCCCACGCCGCCGATCTGGCCAAAGGCCATCCGGCGGCGCAGGCCCGCGACGACGCCCTGTCGCGGGCCCGTTTCGAATTCCGCTGGGAAGACCAGTTCAACCTGGCGCTCGATCCCCACAAGGCGCGCCAGTTCCACGACCAGACCTTGCCCAAGGAAGGTCACAAGCTGGCCCATTTCTGCTCGATGTGCGGCCCGAAATTCTGCTCGATGCAGATCACCCGCGAAGTCCGCGATTATGCCGCCCGCCACGGTTACAGCGCGGCCGATGCGGTCGAACGCGGCCTCGAAGAAAAAGCCGGCGAATTTGCCGCCAGCGGCGGCGAGATCTATCGCCGGGCGGGGTAGCCGCTAGGGATTGGACACCGGTCCCTTCGCCTGCTCCGCTGCCGGTTCGCTCCAGGTCTCGTGGACGTGCCGCCACTCGAAGCCGTCCGGCAGTGCATCGTTGCGGCGCAGCACCGCGCTCGATTGCCGAACCCGATATTGCCCGGCGATGTCCTGGTGTTCGCGATAAGTCACCAGGTACAGGCCGGCAGCCAGCGTTTCGATCCGTTCATCGCTGGTCCAGATGCGCGCCCCCGGATCGTCCTGCGCCGTGCCGTGCGAATCGCGGACAGCGGCGATCAAATCGGGGCGGGGGATTTCACGGCCGGCCGGTGAGATAAAGCTCATATCGGCCGCCAGTACAGCGGTGAAACGCGCGAACGTCGCATCGTCAGCGGGCAGTTCGCCGCGCATCCAGCGCGCGAAAAAGCGGTGCAATTGGCGAACTTCGGCGACGGCGCGGCGTTGTATGACCGATTCCGGATCATCACTGCCGGTCTCATCGCCGATGTCGAAGACCTGCACGCGATGGTCCATCTCGCCTTCGCAGGCCACCCACAAGCGGGAGCGGCTTTGTTCGATCGCCAGCACGATCGGAATCTCGCACACCGGCTGCCGTTTGACGACGCGCAATGTCTTAGCATCGATCACCGACACATCGTGCGAGCGCGTGTTGTTGACGAACAGCCAGCGCCGATCGGGCGTCGCGACCAGCGAGAACGGGCCGTCGCCGATCCCTGCGACGATCGCGCCGAGCGGTTGCAAGGTATCGAGATCGAACAGGGCGATCTTGTTTTCGCCGCGTACCGCAACCGCCAGCTTGCGATCGTCATCGAATACCGATGCGCCGCTCGGCCGTTCGCCGGCGGCCAGACGGGCCACGGTCCGGCCCGCCGCCAGGTCGATGACGCCGACTGTGCCGTCATCGTATTCCGGGACATAAACCGTGTGGCGTGACTCCGAATAGGTAACCGGAAAGGGCCGCCGGCCGGTCGCCAACCGCGCCACCTCACGCAGCGGATCGGCTGCCACCAGTGTGACCCGGTCGGCTTTTTCGCTGGCGATCAAAAAGCGACCGCCGGGCAATGCGGTCCACAACGAAGGCGCCCCGCCGACCTCAATCGTCGCGACCCGCGCGCCGCCCGGAAGCGCCACTTCGCTGACCGAACGGCCGTCGAAGCGGCTGACCAGCAACCGGTCCGCGGCCAGCGGCGCCACGCCGAGCGGCACGCCTTCGAAAGCCACCGCCGGCAGCACCCGCAACGATGCCGTATCGACAATGCCGATCCGCGCGCTGCCCGCCGCGGCAATAAACGCCCGCTGCCCGTCGTCCGCAAAAGCGATCTGGTGCGGCGCCTCACCGACCTGAAATTCACCGGCCCATTGCAACTCCAGTGCCCCAACAGGCGGCGCCACCAGCCCGGCGATCAGCAGAATCAAGGCGTACGATTTCATCGTCGATACACGGGATTCGAATGGCTGATGAAGCTGTTAACTGATGCCCGGTTCGACATAATCGTATGTCCTGCCGTCGTTGCTTTCAAGCGGATCGATCATCGAACTCGTCGCGATCAGCGTGTAATAATCGAGCAGTGCTTTCCCCAGCCGGCGGGCGTAATCGGCGGCGGCCACCGGATCGAACAGTTCCGAATCTACACTGCCGTAAAGGTCGCTGAGTCGTTTCAGCGCAAAAGGCGAACCGGCCGCCGCCGACTCACGGTACAACGCCAGGGCGCGGTTGAAATCTTTTTTACTGCCGAGACCGTGCTCGTAACAGTACGCCAGGTTTGCCAGCACGATCTTGTTGCCTGACTCGGCTGCTTGTTCGAGCAGGCGCCGGCCTTTGCGCGTTGAGCCTTTCCCGGATTTGAGATAGCGGATCGCCAGATTGTTGAGCGCCGGTGCTGAACCCCGGTCGGCGGCGAAACGGTAGATCGCCTCGATTTGTTCCGCCGTCGCCTCATCGTCGCCGGCCGCCGCTTGTTCGGCTTCGATTTCGTACGCCCGCGCCAACCAGAACGCCGCCTCGGTATTGCCGTTGTTGGCTGCGTCCTCCAGATAGATTTTGGCCAATCCGGTGTTATGGCCGAATTCGGGCTCGACGATCAGCATCTCACCGAGTCGGAGGTCGGCGACGATATCTTTTTTCTCGCTCGCCTTTAGATACCAGTTGAATGCCACCTCGATATTGCGTTCGACGACTGCGCCGCGCTTGTAAAGATGGCCCAGGTTGCGCATGGCCAAGGCGACGCCGTCATTGGCCGCTTCTTCGAGCCACTTGACGGCGGCCGCAGGGTCCTTATCCGTCCCTTTGCCATTGAGCAGCAAGGCGGCGATGTCGTTCTTCGCCGCGGTGACGCCGTTTTCTGCGGCTTTGTGATACCAGTAATAAGCGCGCTCCATATCGGCTGCCGTGCCGATGCCGTTTTCATATCGGTGGGCCAACTGATACATGGCGCGATTGATCCCCGCTTCGGCGGCGGTCGAGTAGTGATTGAAGGCGAGAACGGCTTTTTCGTCATTGTTCATTTCGACAAAATTACCGTAGTACTCGGCAAGCAGCAGATGGGCATATGGATAACCCAACTCCGCGGACCGAGCGATGTTTTTCAGCGACCAGCGCGGTGCCTTGGTCGAAGCCCGGGTTCTGTACGCCACCGTCCCCGCATCGTGGACGTAATACGCTGGCGCATAATCCATTTTCATGGCTCGATTGAGCGCCTTGTCGGCCAGCGGCTTGTAATCGCCCGACAGAAAACGATGCTTGCGGTAAATAACGAGCGCCGTCAGCGCCTCAGGATCGCCGTTCTTAGCCCTGGTATAGATCTGCTCGAGCAATCGATCGTCATCGATCAGCGGCGCGGCACGGCGGAAACCGGCGAGATGATAATTGATCTTCGCCGCCACGCTGTCGTCCACCGCCTGCAGATACCAATAACGGGCTCGCACCAGGTCTTTCCCCACACCGCGCCCGGTTTCATACCAGCTTCCCAGTAAATTCTGCGCCTGTGCATCGCCCTGCTCGGCGGCGGCGTGCATAAGTCCGACGCCTTCCTGTACATCTTCGTCGCGCCCGTCTGTGAGAAGGAGTTCCGCCAATGCCCGCTGCGCCGAACTATCGCCCTGTGCCGCCGACTGCCGGTACCAGTACAAAGCCCGTTCGGTATCGACCTGCGCCCCGCCCTGGCCGTAGTGCAAGGCAACGGCGAGATTGTATTGACCGACTTTCTCTCCCGCCGCCGCCGCTCGCGCGTCATATTCATAGGGCAACCCGTATTGTTTCTGATATTCGGGATGGCGCGCCAGGTAATATCCCATATCGACCACGGCATCCATGTCGTCCGCCGCGGCAAGCTCGTGCAGTAACGCCAAACCGGCGGCCGGGTCAACAACGGTCCCCCAGCCTGACAGATAAGCTCGCGCCAACCGCCATTTGCCATCCCTGTGACCCTGCGCAGCGGCCTGACGCCAATAGTGAAACGCCCGCTTGGTGCTGCGCAATTTGCCTTTACCGGCAAAATACGATGCGGCGATTCGGTATTCGAAGCCGCCTCCCGGACTTTTCTCGGCGCAGCGCCGCCGCGGCGCGGTCAGGTCGGGGAGCCGCGATTTGCGAGCCAAACGAAGTTCGTCGACTTGCAGCAGCGTGATTACAGCGTCGCAGTAATGGGCGTCCGCCGCCGATGCCAGTCGTTTAACAGCGTCTTTCTGGAGATCGACCAATTCATAGCGAAAGACGGTTCTGGCAAATCGAGTGGCGCCGATGGCGCTGCTGTTTTCCGCCGCCCACAGATAAGACAGCAAGGCGCTTTCCAAATTATTGCGGTTATCAAGTCCCTGAGCGGCAATGAGATCGCCGAAGAAGATCGCCGCGCCCGGATCTTTGTTGGCCGCCAGCCACAGCAATGCCGTTGAGTTGCCGTAGGTTTCCGACCAGGCGAGTTCAGCCAGCCGGAAACCGCTGGAGCCGAGCCGCTGGTGCGCCTTCATGACGCTCAGGATGATGTCGGTGCCGTCGAAATATCGCACTTCGTCGCGACCGGCCGCCGATTCGGTATAAACCAGGTAAAGAATACGCTCGCCGGAATCGGCGATGCGATACTCGGTGTCGATCACCCGCTCGCCACGGTACTCGAGATAGTGGCGGGCGTCCTGTACCGTAGCCGCCCACAACAAGGCCGTCTCGCTGCTCCCGTCGCCATCCTTGCACATCACCGCATGCCAGGCGGCGATGTATGCGCGGTGGATATCGGCGTCGGCGGTTTCGCCGCGTAACAGGTGGCAGCGGCGGGCGACGTCGTGTAACAGCGGGTACGGCGGGTGCTCGATCAGCAGCCGCTCGATCGGCTCGAGTTGTTCAGCGCAGACTTTGTCGTCCGGATCGGCAGGGACGCTGAACATCAACTCCGGCCCTTCGCCGCTGACTGCCCTGGCATAGGCATCGCTGTCGAGGTAGCGGCGCCAGAAAGTGCTGAATTGCTCGACGCCGCTGTCGGCCGCCGGATGGCCCGGCAGGTTCGGGGCATGACCGGCGGCAAGCAGCGGCAGGCCACCGGCGAGCAGCGCCAAGACGGATTTGTAAGTCATCTCATCTCCCATTCAGCGGTCTTGCTGTGTCGATCCCGAAACCGAGACTCGCTGGTTTTTTCGCCGATGTTACTGTTTTTTGCGTCGCGGCCTCGTCCGGTGCGATCTTTTCCCGGCGTTGGGGTCTATTGCCACGATGTTCACTGAAATGTTCAAGATCTTCATCGGCGGGGCGGTGGCGCTGTCGTCTTGTGGCGCGGCGGCCGGCGCGCCGGGACCGGCGGAAATCGCCGCCCAGGTCGAGGCGATCCGCGTGGCCTCTGGGGTGAGTTCGGCGGCGTTGCTCCTGGTCGAGGGCGAGCAGGTGGTTCTCGACCGGACGTTCGGCGTCACCGACTGGGCGAGCGGCCGGCCGGTCGATGCCGAAAGCCGCTACAAAGTCGGCTCGATCTCCAAGGTGTTTACCGGCATCGCATTGCTCAAGGCCGAGGCGCGCGGCCTGCTCCGCTTAGACCAACCGCTCAACGAACTGCTCGCCGTGCCGCCATATACCAATCCGTGGGAAAAAACCCGGCCGCTGACGACGGCGATGTTGCTAGAACACACCGCCGGCTGGTACGACATGAGCCGCGCGGAATTCGATTCGCGCGATCCGCAACCGCTCACGCTGGCCGAGGCGCTGGCGCTCTCCCCCGTCTCGCGGCAGAGTCACTGGCCGCCCGGCATGTACGCCGAATATTCCAATTCCGGGCTGGGCGTCGCCGCTTACGTGCTCGAACAGGTGAGCGGCGAGCGCTTCGAGAATTTCATCGACCGCGAGGTCTTCCGGCCGCTCGGCATGGCAAGTGCGACCTTGCTGCTCGACGCCCCAACCCGGGCCCATCTGGTGCAAGGCTACGATCGCGACGGCAAAACGCCGATTCCGTATTGGCACATCGTTTACCGGCCGGCCGGTGGGCTCAATCTCCGGCCGCGCGATATGGCGCCTTTCTTGTCCATGCTGCTCGCCCACGGCCGGCACGATGGCCGGCCTTATCTCAGCCCGGCCCAGGTGCGGCGCCTCGAGACGCCGACGACGACGCTGGCCGCCAAAAGCGGCCTCGACTACGGCTATGGGCTCGGCATCTACGCCGCCCAGCACCACGGCCATACGCTCTATACCCACGGCGGCGACGGCGACGGTTATCTCGCCCGCTTCGCTTACAGTCCGGCCGCCGGGCGGGGTTATTTCATCGTCATCACGGCGTTCAATCACGCCCCGCTGAACGCGATGACCGACCTCGCCGCCGACTGGCTGGTGGCGCCTTTGCCACCGGTTCCCGAACCACCGCCGGCGGCCATACCGCCGGCCACGCTTGAGCTTTGGCGCGGCTGGTACCGTTCGGCCAGCGTCCGTTTTCCCCGCCCCGGCTGGGACCAACGGCGGCTTAAGATCGGCAGTGCAGATGGCCTGCTTTACACGCAGCAAGAAAACGGCCGCCGGCGGCGGCTGATTCCGGTCACCGCCCACCACTTCCGGCGCGCCGGTCAGACGACGGCCACGATCGCGCTGCTCGAACTCGAGGACGGCTCGCGCGTCTTGCAAACCCCAGACGGCAACTGGCTGGCGCCACCACGGCGCTTGTCAAGCGCTTTGTCCGAGGGCGCTGACCAGCGTCCAGGCGCCGATCGCGATAAAACCGCTGCCGGCGATGATGCCGAGCCAGCGCGGGTTGAGCCAGGTGCCGAGCCAGCTTCCGGCGAGCACGCCGAGCGCCGCTGACAGCACCAACGCCGCGGCGGCGGCGACAAACACCGTCCAGGCTTGATCCTGTCGCCCGGCGGCGAACAGCAAGGTGGCGAGTTGGGTCTTGTCGCCGAGTTCGGCGACGAATACGGTGGCAAAGACGGTGGCCAGCAGTTTGAGATCCATGCTCAGTGTTTCCACGGCGGTAACAGGGGTTTGACCTTCCGGCCTTTGATCTGGACGTAGTCCGGCAGGCCGTCCGGGGTATAGGGCGGATAATCCTCGCCGGCGATCAACGGCGCCAGGTAGCGCCGGCAGGCCGGGGTGATACCGAAGCCGTCACGGCTGATGTACGAGCGCGGCAGTTTTTTCTCCCGGTTGGCGATCCGGCCGAGCGGCGCCGATTCGACGCACCAGCGGTACGGCTCGCCGGCCAGGCGCTTGATCACCGGCATCACCGCGGTCTGCCCGGCCAGGGCGTATTCCACCGCCGCCTCGCCTACGGCCCGGGCCTGTTCGACATCGACCTTGGATGCCAGGTGGCGGGCCGAGCGTTGCAGGTAGTCGGCCACCGCCCAGTGGTACTTGTAACCGAGCCGTTCCTTGACCAGCGAGGCGATGCGCGGCCCGACGCCGCCGAGCTGGGCATGGCCGAACGCATCGCGGCTGCCGGCTTCGGAAAGAAAGCGGCCGTCGCGGTCTTTGACGCCTTCCGAGACGACGATCGTGCAGTAGCCGCAGCGCTCGACGGATGCTTTGACCTGCGCCAGAAACGCCGCCTCGTCGAACGGGATTTCCGGAAACAGAATGAGGTGCGGCGGGTCGCCCTTGCGGCGCCGGACCACACCGGCGGCGGCGGCGATCCAGCCGGCGTGGCGGCCCATCACTTCCAGCACGAACACTTTGGTCGAGGAGGAAGCCATCGACTTGACGTCGAGGCTCGCTTCGAGCGTCGCGACCGCGACGTATTTGGCGACCGTCGGAAAACCGGGGCTGACGTCGGTGAGCGGCAGGTCGTTGTCGATGGTTTTGGGCACCCCGATGCAGCACAGCGGATAGCCGACCTGCGCGGCGAAGGTCGCGATCTTGTGCGCCGTATCGGCCGAATCGCCGCCGCCGTTGTACAGAAAATAGCGGATCTCGTGTACCGCAAAGACCGTGATCAGGCGCTCGTATTCGGCCCGGGCGGTGCGAAAATCCTTCAACTTATAGCGGCACGAGCCGAAAGCGCCGCCAGGGGTGTGGCTGAGCGCGGCGATCGCCTGGTCGCTGACCTGTGTCGTGTCGATCAGTCGCTCGTTGAGCGCCCCGAGGATGCCGTCAGCCGCCGCATAAACCCGGCGGACGCGCTCCGGATGGCGCCGCGCGCGCTCGATCACCGCCCCGGCGGTGGCGTTGATGACCGGTGTCACACCGCCGGACTGGGCATACAACAGGTTGCCTTTGCGTAGCGTTTTCATATCGATCTCTCCCGGAAGCGCATGTCCGTATGGGTACGGGGTTTGACTTGTCGCGCGGCAAAAGGTAGCGTAGCGCTTTTTCTTGCGGGGAATTCTAACCGATGCGTATCGTCCTACTCGGCGCGCCGGGGTCGGGCAAGGGCACCCAGGCGGAACTGCTGCGCCAGGCGCTGTCGTTGCCGCATATCTCGACCGGCGTCCTGCTGCGCGAGGCCGTTCGGGCCGGCACGGCGCACGGCCGCCGGGCCGAGGCCTTGATGAACTGCGGCGAGCTGGTACCCGACGATCTGATTCTGGAACTGCTCGCCGAACGCCTCGCCGCCGCGGACGCCCAACGGGGTTTTATCCTCGACGGCTACCCGCGCAACCTGGCCCAGGCCGAGGCCCTCGACGCCATGCTCGCCCGCCGCGGCACACCGGTCGAACACGCCTTGCAGATCGACGTCACCGACCGGCAAATCGTCGAGCGTCTCGCCCACCGCGCCGCGGTCGAGGGGCGCAGCGACGACGATCCGGAGGTCGTGCGCAAACGACTCGAAGTGTATGCCGCGCAGACCGCGCCGGTCATCGAATACTACTCCCGCCAACACAAACTCCAGCGCATCGACGGCCGCGGCGATATCGATGACATCCAACGGCGCATCACCGAGGCGCTGAGTGCCGGCCAGCGATGCTGAAAGCCCGACGGACGTATAAACTAGGTCGTCGTGCCACTCCCGGTTTTCTCGATCACCAACTCGAACACGCCGCGCTCGGCCCGTTGCGTTCGCAGGCGGTGGCCGCTGCGCAGACAATAGACCTCGAGGTCATAGGGCGCATGCGGATCGTCGGCGTACACTTTGAGACATTGCCCGGCAGCCAGGCGCGCGATCGCCTGGCGGACCGCAAGCAGCGGCCGCGGGCAGCGCAGGCCGCGGGCATCGATTGTCACCTCCACGGCGCCGGCGCCACGCTCGGTACTCATGCCGGACGTCCGGCGCCCAGCGCGCCCCACCCGGCGCGGTGCTGAATTTCCATGTTGAACTGGCTTGCCAATGTGCTCGGCCTTTGTCTGTTCCGGCGGGGACCCGAGGATATGCCGGCGGCGCCGGGAACGCTGATGATCGCCGCCGGCGCTTACGCCGGAGTGACATTCTACGCGCTGCACACCGCCCTGGCGCCCGCACCAGCAGTCTTGCCGGCCGCCTTGCAGGTGCTCTCGCTGCTCGCCGTCACCGCCTTGCTACTGAACCTGACAGGCCACGCCGCCCGCATCCCGCAAACGCTGAACGCCCTATTCTCGACCGCCGTCGTCTTTGCCCTCGCTGGCCGCCTGCCGGGACTTGTCTCCCCCGACCTATCCATCCACGAGATCGACTGGAAAGAGCAGCCGCCGCCGGCGACGCTGTGGTTTTTGCTCGGCCTCGGGGTCTGGTCGCTGCTCGTCGATGCGCGAATTTATCAACGGGCGCTCGAGCGCGGACCGGGCGCCGGACTGTTCGCGGCGCTGACCGTGTCGTTTCTGCAATTCGCGGCGCTCGCCCCGTGGGTCGCGCCGCGTTGAAACTTCACCTATTGGGCATCTGTGGCACCTTCATGGGCGGCCTGGCGGCGCTCGCCCGTGAGGCCGGGCATGAAGTCACCGGCAGCGACGAGGGCGTCTATCCGCCGATGAGCGAGCAACTCGCCGCGCTCGGCATCGCCCTGCACGATGGGTACGACGCCGCGGTCTTCGACTCACCCCCGGATCAGGTCATCGTCGGCAACGCCCTCAGCCGCGGCAACCCGGCGATCGAGGCCCTGCTCAACCGCGGCCTCGATTACACCTCCGGCGCCCAGTGGCTCGCCGAAAACGTGCTGCGCGGCCGCACCGTGATGGCTATTGCCGGTACCCACGGCAAAACGACGACCAGCGCCATGCTGGCCTGGATCCTCGATCGCGCCGGCCTCGAACCGGGATTTTTGATCGGCGGCGTACCGCTCGATTTTCCGGTCTCGGCGCGCCTCGGGCGCGGCCCGTTCGTCGTCGAAGCCGACGAATACGATACCGCTTTTTTCGACAAGCGGGCCAAATTCGTCCATTACCGTCCCACGATCGCGGTATTGAACAATCTCGAATTCGATCATGCCGACATCTACCCCGATCTTGCAGCGATCCAGACCCAATTTCACCACTTAATCCGCACCGTGCCGGCCTCCGGCACGCTGCTGGTCCACGCCCCCGATGCGGCGCTCGACGCGGTGCTGGCGCGCGGTGTCTGGACGCCGGTCAGCCGCTTCGGGCTGGGCGCCGGAAGCGACTGGCAGGTCCATCTCGAAACCCCCGACGGCCGTACCTTGAGTTTCCGGCACCGCGGCACGCAGCTTGGCCGGCTCGAATGGGCCCACTATGGCCGGCACAACGCCGAAAACGCGCTCGCCGCGCTGGCCGCAGCGGCGGCATTCGGCGTCGCGCCGGAACGGGGGATCGCGGCGCTCGCCGCTTTCCGCGGCGTCAAGCGCCGGCTGGAACTACGCGCCGTGGCCGGCGGCATCCGGGTTTACGACGATTTCGCCCATCATCCGACTGCCATCGCGGCCACCCTCGGCGCCCTCAGCGGCATCGCCGGCGGCGCCCGGATCATTGCGGTCGTCGAACTGGCGAGCCGGACCATGCGCCTCGGCACCCACCGCGAACAGTGGACACCGGCCCTGGCCGCCGCCCAAAAGGTATTGTTTTATGCCCCCAGAACGCTCGATTTCGATCTGAGTCCGGTCGTCGAATCCCTGTCGCCGCGGGCAATGCTTTACACTTCACCGGATGATTTGCTTGGGGCTTTGACCGCCATGGCGAACCGCGGCGACCACGTGATCTTTCTCAGCAACGCCGGCGCCGGTGGGGTTCCGGCCCGACTGATCACATGGCTGACCGAGCGCGCGGCTCGGCACGCCGACTGAGTCGCCCCGGTACCGCCGCGACGATGAAAGAACTGCCCCTCTTTCCGCTACGCACAGTGCTGTTCCCACGCGGCCAGTTGTCCTTAAAAGTTTTCGAACAGCGCTACCTCGACATGGTGCGCGACTGCGTCCGCGACGACGGCCGGTTCGGCGTCTGCCTGGTGACCACCGAAGGCGAGGGCCCGGTCGGAATGGCCGCTTACGGCACCAGCGCCCGGATATCGGATTGGTTCACGCGCGACGATGGCCTGCTCGGCATCGTCGCCACCGGCGAGCGTCGCTACCGCCTGGAGCGGACCTGGGCCCAGCCGAACGGCCTATTGTGCGCCAAAGTCGCCTGGCTCGATGAAGCACCTTGCACGGTGCCGCCCGATTGTTCGGTGCTGGTGACGCTGCTTCGCCAGATCATCGAACAGATCGAAATCGAAATTCCCGGGGTCGAAGAGCGCGATTTCGATGACGCCTCGTTCGTCGCCCACCGCCTCGCCGAACTGTTGCCGCTCGAACTGATGGAGCGCCAGTCGGTGCTCGAAATCGACGATCCCGAAGCCCGACTGCGCGAAGTGTTCCTGCTGCTGCGTCAGGTTCAGGAACGGCAGCGCAGCGAAGAAAACGAATAGCCCGAACCCGGGCAGCGCATGGCCGCCTTGTTTTTACCCAATAGTTGCATAAATTTTGCTCGATTTACTTGGGCAATCCTGCCCTCGCCCTTCGGGCCCGCTTCGCGGTTCAAATTGCGTTCCCGACGCATTTGTACTCGGGCTGTCCTGCCCTCGCCCTTCGGGCCCGCTTCGCGGTTCAAATTGCGTTCCCGACGCATTTGTACTCGGGCTGTCCTGCCCTCGCCCTTCGGGCCCGCTTCGCGGTTCAAATTGCGTTCCCGACGCAT
>DAITQM010000021.1:0-43606 GCA_036832975.1 Pseudomonadota bacterium
TCGAACCGTAGAATTACTACGGTTTTTCGGGGAATCAGACAAGCTGCACTCGCCATCTTGACCGAGAATTCCGGGAATCTATGCAACAATTGGGTTTACCCTGCTTTTCTAAGCTCGATGACGATGCGGTTGGCGAACAGCCAGAAGGTGATGACCAGCAAGAAATAGGCCAGATCGTGTAAGTCGATCACACCTTTGGAAAAGGAATCGAAATGGGCCAGCAGGCTGAGTCCGGCGATGCCATCGGCGAAGGCGCCCGGCAGCAGGCGGTGCAGCACTTCGACGAACGCCGGATAACCGATCAACAGGACGCCGAAGCAAACGACGACGGCAAGGATGAAGGCCACCACCTGGTTGCGGGTCAGGGCCGACAGGCAACTGCCGATCGCCAGGTAAGAACCGGCCAGCAGCCAACTGCCGAGATAGGCGGTCAGGATCGCGCCGTTGTCGGGGTCGCCGAGGACGGCGACGGTGATCCACAGCGGAAAAGTCAGCGCCAGCGCGATGCCGATGAAGGCCCAGGCGGCGAGATATTTCGCGACCACCGCTTGCGCCGGGGTGATCGGCAGGGTGAGCAACAGTTCGATCGTCCCCGATTTGCGCTCCTCGGCCCACAACCGCATCGCGATCGCCGGCACCAGAAACAGGTACAGCCAGGGCAAAAAACGAAAAAACGGCTCGAGGTCGGCGATGCCGCGTTCGTAAAAACCGCCGAAAAAGAACGTCATCCCCGCCGACAGCATCAGGAAGATGACGATAAACACCCAGGCCACCGGGGTCATGAAATAAGCGCCGAGTTCGCGGCGCAACAAAATGCCGATCGCCGCCATCACGCCGCCTCCTTCACTTCGTCACCGGCGAGCGCGTCGCGGGTGATATTGCGGAACACTTCATCGAGGCGACCGTTTTCGAGGCGCAGGCCGCCGACCTGCCAACCGCGCTCGGCGATGCGCTTTTGCACGGCGCCGAGCAGATCGCCGCCGTTCTTGGGAAACACCGTGACTTCGTTACCGTTGACTTCGACCGCCCCGGCCACGGCGAGCGACGCCAGTTCGCTGGCCGCCTGTTGCGGCGCGTCGACCTGGAAGGTCAGCGCTCCGTAGTAACGCGACTGGCGCGCCAAGCCGTCGGGAGTATCGTCGGCGACCAGCCGCCCGGCGGCGATGATCATCGCCCGCGTGCACACGGCGTGCACCTCTTCGAGGATGTGGGTCGAGATGACGATGATGCGCTCGGCGGCCATCTCGCCGATCAATTTGCGGACTTCGTGTTTCTGATTGGGATCGAGGCCGTCGGTCGGCTCGTCGAGGATCAGCACGCGCGGGTCGTGCAATATCGCCTGCGCCAGGCCGACGCGGCGTTTGAAGCCCTTGGACAGTGTTTCGATCGTTTGCCCGGCGACGCCGTCGAGCTGCAAACGGGCCATCGCCGCCGCCATTTTCGCGCGCCGTTCCACGCCGTGAAAGCCGCGCACCTCAGCGATGAACTCGAGGAACTGGAGGACGGTCATTTCGCCGTACAACGGCGCCCCTTCCGGCAGGTAGCCGATCTCGCGCTGCGCCGCGAGGCGGTCGCGCCGGATGTCGTGGCCGAGAATCGTCGCCGTGCCCGCACTCGGCTCGAGAAAGCCGGTCAGCATTTTCATCGTCGTCGATTTACCGGCGCCGTTCGGCCCGAGAAAACCCAATACTTCACCTGCCCCGACGCTGAAGGTCAGGCGGTCCACCGCGGTGAACGGCCCGAAGCGCCGGGTCAGCGATTTGACTTCAATCATGAAGGACTCCCATAGAATTCATGCCCGCGCGAGGCGCTCCGGACGCCGCCAAGCACGGCCGGATATCGGGACACCCGCCGCCCGTTTCAATAGTGCCGCCCAATCGGGCCGCCGGCGCAACCGTTTGTCATGGACCACGCAAACGCCCCGGTGTTCCCCGCCGGACGGCGCTTTCGATCCGCTCTCAGATGGCGCCGAGTTCGAAGGCCTTGAGCACGGCCCGCGTCCGGTCGCGGACACCCATCTTGGACAGGATGTTGGAGACGTGATTTTTGACCGTGCCCTCGGCGACGCGCAGCGAATTGGCGATCTCCTTGTTGCTGAATCCGGCGGCCATCAGACGCAGGATCTCAGTCTCGCGCGGCGTCAACGGGTCGGGCTGGTCGAGGCTGGCGAACTCGTTGCGCATGCTCTTGAGGCCCTTCAGCAGGCGCTCGCTGACCACCGGTTTGACGATCGACTCGCCGGCCGCCACCGCCTTGATCGCGGCGACCAGTTCTTCGAGCGAGACATCCTTCAACAGGTAGCCGCGGGCCCCGGCCCGGATGCCGGCGAGGATCAATTCGTCGTCATCGAAGGTGGTCAGGATGATGGTCGGCGGCAGGCGGTGTTCGTCGTCCAGGGTGCGCAGGACTTCGATCCCGGACAGGCCCGGCATGCGCAGATCGAGCAGTAGCACGTCGGGGCGGGCCTGGTCGATCGTCGCCAGCGCCTGCGCCCCGTCCACGGCCTCGGCCACGACTTCTATTTCCGGGGCGAGACCGAGCAGACTGCGCACGCCCTGGCGCACCAGGGTCTGGTCGTCGACCAACATGACGCGGATCATGACTGTCCTCGACTCGGCCGGATCACTGGCGGTTGCCTGGCCGGCCCCCCGAGCCCCGCTGTCCCCTGATCGGCCCTCTGATCGTTCCACATCCGAGTCTCACGCCGCGATCGGGCGCGGCAACCAGGCGCGCACCGTGAAGCCGGCGCCCGGCCGTGTTTCGATATTGAGCTTGCCGCCGACCTGCCGTACCCGTTCGGCCATGCCGTTGAGGCCGTTGCCGGGTACCGTTTCGGCGGCGCCACAGCCGTCGTCGCGAGCGACAAGTTGCAAGCCCACCGGCTGCTCTTCGATCGTCAGCCACAGATTCTCGGCCCGGGCGTGGCGCGCTGTATTGGAGATGATCTCCTGGGCACAGCGCAGCAGTACCTGCGCCTGACTCGGATCGACGGCGGCGATGCCGGGCGGCAGCGCCAAGTGGATCTTCGGCCGCGGTACACCCTCGACCAACTCCGCCAACGCCTGGGCGAGATCGACCCGGTCGCTGCGCCTGAGTTCGCTGACCACTTCCCGCACGTCGCTGAGCAACAACCGGGCGATCGCCCGCGCCTGCTGCACGTGTTCGAGCGGCTTGCCGTCGCACAGATGCGCCGCGACCTCCAGGTTCAACGACAGGGCGGTCAAATGATGGCCGACCACGTCGTGCAACTCGCGGGCGATGCGCACGCGCTCGGCGATCCGGGTGTTTTCGGCGAGCAGCGCCTGGGTGGCGCGCAATTCGGAGTTCACCTGGCGCAGCGCCTCGCGGGCCAGCGCGTGTCGCATCGCGACCAATGAGGCGATATAGGCGAACAAGCCCAGCGCCATGAAAATCGCCGAGAACAGCACGATGTTGATGGCGTTGACTTCGGGATTCGACGACAGGCCGAGGCCGAGCAGGACGCTCTGCACGACGATCCACACAAGGCCGATATCCGGCCTGACGCGCCACGGCAAAAGGCTGCCGACGATGACCAGCAATAGACCGCCGATGCCGCCGCCACGGCCGAGCCAGGTGGCGAGCAGCGCCAGGACCGTCATCGCCCCGAGCCGCCAGAGCGGCCCGCCGCGGCGCTCGGCCTGCAAGGAGCGGACATCCCACCAATACAACAGCCCGAACAGTAATTCGGCACCCCACAGCCCGAACCAGCGCCAAGAGAGCAGCGGTTCTTTAACGACCAGCGGCGCCAGGGCAACGACCAGCAGCGTGCTGAACCATAAAAGCAGGCCGGCGTAGCGCAGCAACTGGTTCGGCGGAAAGCGGCGCGCCGCCGGTGGTGGCAGGCCGGATTTCACGGCATCATGGGCCATCATGCCCACTCGAAACCGGCCGCCGAACGGCACTCTCTCGTTGACCAAAACCAAGGACTCATCGACTTATTGTCCGCCATCGGCGCGCCCTGTGCATGGCCCTGAAGTCATGCGCGCCGGTGAGCTGTGGCCGCCGCTCGCCGCGCTGCTCGCCCGCTACCGCTTGGCGCTGGTCAAAATCGCGGACCATGCACCGATTCCCGGCAGTTACTGGGGCGAACCCGAGGCCGGGTTGCGAGGCAACCGCTTATATGCCCGGAGCGATACGCCGATCCATTCCGTCCTGCACGAAGCCGCCCACTTCATTTGCATGGATCCGGCCCGCCGCCGGGTACTCGACACCGACGCCGGCGGCAGCGATCTCGAAGAATGCGCCGTCTGTTACCTGCAAATCCTGCTCGCCGGGACTTTGCCCGCCATCGGCGTGGCGCGGATGCTCGATGATATGGATACCTGGGGCTATTCGTTCCGGCTTGGCAGCGCCCGCGCCTGGTTCGAGACGGACAGCAGCGATGCCCGCGACTGGTTGCGAACCGCCGGCCTGATCGATGCCGCCGGCCGTCCCACATAGGGTCCGCGAAACAATAACTACCGATTTTCGCATCCCATTGGCACGCCGCCTGCGGCCGCTCCTCGGTCACGAAATCCTCAACGTAGGCCCGGCTACGCCTGCGGTTTCGCTCGGTCGTCGCGACCCCATTCGACGCACCACTGGGCGCGAAAACTCGGGAGTTATTGTTTCGCGAACCCTTACCCCGCCTTATTCACCACCCCTCCTACTGCGGCGCCGCCAGTTCATAACGCCGCAGGAGCGCATAATGCGCGCCGGCGGGCTTTGTCCGGGATGAAACCAGCACGAAATCACGGACCGTCCAACGAAACGGCAGGCCGTCGGTTCGCTCCCATTCCGGCGGTCCGCCGGGCAAGCGGGCGCCATCGCCGGCCCGCCGGCGACCGCCACGCCACAACGTCATGTGCGGCACGAACGGCCGGCGGTCGAGCTTGAGACCGAGCATCGCCAGCCGCGCCGCAAGCTCGCCGGCCAGGCGGCCGAGCCCCGGCGGCGGCTGCGAACAAGCGAGCCCGGCTACCCGGCTGCGCGGCCACTCGAACCATTCGTCGAGGTGCAATTCGAACGGGGGAACATCCAGGCCCTCGCCGGCCGCCGCGACCCGCCCGCCGAGTTCGACAGCCACCGCGCCGGCAAACACCAACGTCAGGTGGATATTCCCGGCCGGCACCGGCCGTCCCCCGCGTCGCCGGCCCAGCGCCTCGGCGACCGCGCCAAGACGACCGGCCCATTTCGGCGGCGGCCAGAGCGCGAAAAACAGCCGGCCCGCGATCTGCGTCGTCACGGAACCGGCCGCCACCATTTACTTCATGCTCGGATGGGTGCTCTGGCCGATACTCTGCCGCGCGATGGCCAGATCTTCCTCGAAGGTGATTTTGAAGTTGATGGGGCTGCCGGCGATCAATTGCGGCCGGAAGCCGGCCATCTCCATCGCGCCGGCGGGGTCGGGATACCGGCCGCCGGCCACCGCCTGGGCCAGCGCTTCGCGGAGGATGCTGAGGCGGTAGACCTGCGGCGTCTGGGCCAGCCACAGCCCGGTGGAAGGCACGGTCGCCATCACCCGGCCGTCGCCGTCTTCGCGTTTCAGCGTACTGTCCAACCGCTGGGCGAGCAGCGCGCCGTGCTCGTCTTCGCCGCCGCGGCAGATCAGTTCGCGCACCTGGTCGGCGAGGAAGCAGGGACGCACCGCATCGTGGATCAGAACCTGCGTCTCGTCGTCGAGCGCCGCGTGGTGCAGTGCGTCGAGGCAGCGCAAAATGGTTTCGGCGCGGGTCGCGCCGCCTTCGCAGGTCATCGTCGGGATCTTGATCCGGCTCGGCAACGCCGACCAGCAACGGTCATCGGGGGTCAGGCCGACAATAAAACCGTCGAGCGCACCGAGCGCTTCGAGGCGGAGCAGCACGTGCAACAGCACCGGTTCGCCGTCGATCAGCCGGTACTGCTTGGCCATCTCGCCGGGCATCCGTTTGCCGGTACCGGCCGCCGGAATGACCCCCCACAAACTCATTGCACCGGCTCCTCCACCACTTGATAAAACGTCTCGCCGTCCTTGATCAGCCCGAACTCCAACCGCGCCCGTTCCTCGATCGCCGCCAGACCGGCGCGCAGATCCTCGACCTCGGCGGCCAACGCCCGGTTGCGTTCGGCCAGTTGTTCGTTTTGGGCGCTCTCAGCGGCGAGCTGTGCCCGCAACGTGCGCAACTCGCGATACTCGCCCCAAAGCTGCCACTGCAAGGCGGCGAACAAGATCAGCAACAGCGCCAACGCCCAGCGCATCGGCTCACCTCCATCAACTGCGGCGCGCCAGGGCGGCGGCGCCGGGGTAGCGCGCCTCGCCGCCGAGTTCCTCGGCGATGCGCAATAACCGATTGTACTTCGCAACCCGGTCGGTGCGGCTGAGTGAGCCCGTTTTGATCTGCGTCGCGCTCGTCGCCACCGCCAGGTCGGCGATCGTCGTATCCTCGGTTTCGCCCGAGCGGTGCGAGATCACCGCCCGGTAACCGGCGGCGGCGGCGACGTCCAGCGTTTCCAGCGTCTCGCTCAGCGTCCCGATCTGGTTGGGTTTGACCAGCACGGCGTTGGCCACGCCGGCGTCGATGCCGCGACGGACTGTCGCCGGATCGGTCACGAACAAGTCGTCGCCGACGAGCTGGACGCTGGCGCCGAGGCGGGCGGTGAGCAACGCCCAGCCCTCCCAGTCGTCCTCGGCCATGCCGTCTTCGATCGAGACCACCGGGAAATCGGCACCGAGCGCCGCAAGGTATTCGCCAAAGCCGGCGGCATCGAACTCGAGACCCTCGCCGGGCAGCCGGTAGCGCCCGTCGCGATACAGTTCACTGCTCGCCACATCGAGGGCCAGCGCGATCTCGCCGCCGGCGCGGTAGCCGGCCTGCGCGATCGCTTCGCAGATCGCCTCGAGCGCCGCGCGGCTCGACGGCAAATCGGGCGCGAAGCCGCCTTCGTCGCCGACCGCGGTGGACAACCGCCGCTGGCGCAGCACGCTTTTGAGGGCCTGGAAGACTTCCGCCCCGGCGCGCAGCGCCGTGGGGTAATCGGGCAGGCCGAGCGGCACGATCATGAATTCCTGGATGTCGATGTTGTTGTCGGCGTGCGCCCCGCCGTTGATGATGTTCATCATCGGCACCGGCAGCGCCAGTACCGCCGGGTTGCGGTTCAAATGGCGGTAAAGCGGCAGACCGCGCGCCGCCGCGGCGGCGTGCGCCACGGCCAGCGAGACGGCGAGGATGGCGTTGGCGCCGAGGCGGGATTTGTCGGCCGTGCCGTCGAGTTCGAGCAAGATCCGGTCGATCGCCGCCTGGTCGGCGGCGTCGCAGCCGGTGAGCGCGGCGCGGATTTCGCCGTTGACATGGCCGGCGGCTTTGAGCACTCCCTTGCCGGTGAAGCGTTTTGGGTCGCCGTCGCGCAACTCCAGCGCCTCGCGCGTCCCGGTCGAGGCGCCCGACGGTACCGCGGCGCGCCCCTGCGCCCCGCCGGCCAGTTCGACATCCGCTTCGAGTGTCGGCTGGCCGCGGGAGTCCAGTATTTCGCGGGCTTTAAGATGGACTATGGTGGTCATTTGTTTTGCAGTTCCGTCTAAAGATCCTGGTCTTTGGCCGCCCGGTCGATGGCAAGCAGCGTATCGAGCAGCGGCGCCATTTGCGCCAGCGGCCAGGCGTTGGGACCGTCTGACAGCGCTTCGTCCGGCCGGGGGTGGGTTTCCATGAACAGACCGGCGATACCGGTCCCGACCGCGGCACGCGCCAGGGCCGGAATGAACTGCCGCTCGCCCCCCGAACGACCGCCCTGCCCACCGGGCAATTGCACCGCATGGGTCGCATCGAAAACCACCGGGCAGCCGGTCTCGCGCAGGACAATCAACGAGCGCGGATCGAACACCAGATTGTGATAGCCGAAACTGGCGCCGCGCTCGCAGACCAGCAACCGGTCATTGCCTGCCTCCCGGGCCTTGGCGACGACGTGGACCATATCCCACGGCGCCAGGAACTGCCCTTTTTTCAGATTCACCGGCCGCCCGGCGGCGGCGACGCGGTGGATGAAATCGGTCTGCCGGCACAAAAACGCCGGGGTCTGCAAGACGTCGACGACCGCAGCCACTTCGGCGAGCGGCGTCGTTTCATGGACGTCGGTCAACACCGGCAGCGAAAACCGCTGTTTGACCGCCTCGAGGACCTTGAGTCCAGCTTCGAGACCCGGGCCGCGGAAGCTCGCGCCCGAGGTCCGGTTGGCTTTGTCGAACGACGCCTTGAAGATCAGGTGGATACCGCGCGGCGCGCAGATTTCCTGCAAACGGCCGGCCACTTCCAAAGTCAGGTCGGCGCTTTCGATCACGCACGGCCCGGCGATCAGAAAAAACGGCCGCTCGCCGCCGACTGGGCGGCCAGCCAGGTCGGGGAGTTCGGGCTGCGGTCCATTCACGCGCCGCCCCGCGCCGCCAGTCCTGCGCCGTGCACGGCCCGCCCCGGGCCGGCGGCCATGAACCCGGCCTCGCTGTCCGCCGCGCCGCGGCGCTGATATTCCAAGGCGGCGCCCACCAACCCTTGGAATACCGGGTGGCTGTCGCGCGGATTGGAAGTGAATTCCGGGTGGAACTGGCAGGCGAAGAACCACGGGTGGGCGGGCAACTCGACGATCTCGACCAGATCCTCGTGCGCCGCAATGCCGCTGAACGCCATCCCTTGGCGCTCCAGAATTTCGCGGTAGCGATTGTTGAATTCGTAACGGTGGCGGTGGCGCTCGAAAATCCGCTCGCTGCCATACAGGCGCCGGGCCAGCGACCCTTCGGCGAGCCGGCATTCCTGCGCCCCGAGGCGCATCGTGCCGCCGTAATCGGAACGCTCGTCGCGTTTTTCGAGCGTCCCGGCGCGGTCGTGCCACTCGGTGATCAGGGCAATGACCGGGTGCGGCGTGGCGCGCTGGTTTTCGGTGGTATTGGCCCCTTCCAGGCCACAGATGTGGCGGGCGAATTCCACCACCGCGGCGTGCATGCCGTAGCAGATGCCGAGATAGGGCAGGCCGTTTTCGCGAGCGTAACGCACGGCGTTGATCTTGCCCTCGAAACCACGTTCGCCGAAACCGCCGGGAACGACGATCGCGGCACAACCGGCAAGCCGGTCGCCGACCCCGGCGGCCAGACTCTCCGAATCGATGGTCTCGATCACGACCCGGGTCCGGTGCTCGATACCGCCGTGGGTCAACGCCTCGGTCAGCGATTTGTAAGCATCGGAGTGTTCGACATACTTGCCGACCAGGGCAATCTTGACCGTGTGCCGGGGGTCGAGCAGCGAATCGACGACCCGCTGCCATTGGCTGACGTCCGCCTCGCGGGCCGTGATCCCGAGCCGGTTGAGGGCGATATCGTCGAGCCCCTGGCGGTGCAACAGGATCGGAATCCGGTAGATGCAGTCGGCATCGACCGCCGCGATCACGGCGCTTTCGGGGACGTTCGTGAACAACGCGATCTTGGCTTTTTCCTCGACGCTCAAGGCCCGCTCGCAGCGCGCCAGGACGATATCGGGCTGGATGCCGATCGACCTGAGTTCCTTGACCGAATGCTGCGTCGGCTTGGTCTTGATCTCGTTGGCCGAGCGCAGATAGGGGACCAGCGTCAGGTGGACGAACACCGTATGGCCGCGGTGCTCGACGCCGAGTTGGCGGATCGCTTCGAGAAACGGCAAAGATTCGATGTCGCCGACGGTGCCGCCGATTTCGACGATGGTCACGTCGTGGCCTTCGGCGGCGGCCAGCACCGAGCGTTTGATCTCGTCGGTGATATGCGGGATGACCTGCACCGTGGCGCCGAGGTAATCGCCACGCCGCTCCTTGGCGATCACCGTCGAGTAGATCTTGCCGGTCGTGAAATTGTTGCGCCGCGTCATCCGGGTGTGGACGAAACGCTCGTAATGGCCGAGGTCGAGGTCGGTTTCGGCGCCGTCCTTGGTGACGAACACCTCGCCGTGCTGGAACGGGCTCATCGTTCCCGGATCGACGTTGATATAGGGGTCGAGCTTGACCAGCGTGACCTTCAGGCCGCGCGATTCGAGCAGGGAAGCGAGGGAGGCGGCCGCGATACCCTTGCCGAGGGACGAAACCACACCACCGGTGACGAAGATCAGGGAAGACATCAAGGCAATCCGAGCTGGGCTCGGATGCCAAGTGTAGCATCCCGCCGGCCGCCGTGCCGCCCGCCGGGCGAACCGGTAATACCGGCCGTGCCGCGCAACGCGAAACGGGTATAGTAAAGGGTTTACCGCCCCACCCGGCCCTGGCCATGAACCCGATCGTCATCCGCGGCGCGCGCACCCACAACCTCGCCAATATCGACCTCGAACTGCCGCGCCACAAGCTGATCGTCATCACCGGACTGTCCGGCTCGGGCAAATCGTCGCTCGCCTTCGATACGATCTATGCCGAAGGCCAGCGGCGCTATGTCGAAAGCCTGTCGGCCTATGCCCGGCAGTTTCTGTCGCTGATGGAAAAGCCCGACGTCGATCACATCGAGGGGCTGTCGCCAGCGATCTCGATCGAGCAAAAATCGACCTCGCACAACCCGCGCTCGACGGTCGGTACGATCACCGAAATCCACGACTACCTGCGCCTGCTCTACGCCCGGACCGGCACGCCGCACTGCCCGCGGCACGGCGCCGGGCTCGCCGCGCAAACCGTCAGCCAGATGGTGGACAGCGTCCTCGCCCTGCCCGCCGGCAGCCGTTGGATGTTGCTCGCCCCGGTGGTCCAGAACCGCAAGGGGGAGTACGTCGAGCTGATCGCCAAACTGCGCGCCCAGGGCTACGTTCGGGCGCGGATCGACGGCCGGCTGGTCGATCTGGACGACGCTCCGGCGCTCGATTTGCGCCGCAAGCACACGATCGAAGTCGTCATCGACCGTTTCCGGATCCGCGACGACCTGGGCCTCAGGCTCGCCGAATCGTTCGAGGTGGCGCTCAAGCTCGGCAACGACATCGCGCACGTTCGGCCGCTCGACGAAGACGACCGGCCGCCGCTACTGTTCAGCGCCCGCTTCGCCTGCCCGGAATGCGATTACAGCCTGGCCGAACTCGAACCCCGGATGTTCTCGTTCAACAACCCGAACGGCGCTTGCCCGGAATGCGACGGGCTCGGGGTGACCCAATACTTCGACCCGGCCCGCGTCGTGCACAACCCGGACCTTAGCCTGGCCGGCGGCGCGATCCGCGGCTGGGACCGGCGCAACACGTATTATTTCGAGACCATCCAGTCACTCGCCCGGCATTTTAGCTTCAGCGTCGATACGCCGTTCCGCCGGCTGCCGGAGAGAATCAAGCGCCTCGTGTTGTACGGCAGCGGCGACGAAGCGGTGCGTTACGCCGGTCCGCGGCATAAAGCCAAACCGTTTCCCGGCATCATGCACGTCCTCGAACGCCGCTACCGCGAAACCGATTCCAATCTGGTGCGCGAAGAACTGGCGCGCTACATCAGCAACCGGCCGTGCCCGGCGTGCGGCGGCCAACGCCTGAACGAAGCGGCACGCCACGTTCTGCTCGGCGGCTTGAGCCTGCCTACGGTCAGCGCCTGGGCGATCGACGCCTGCCTGCAACACTTCGCCACCCTCCGCCTGGAAGGCTGGCGGGCGCCGATCGCCGAACGCATACTCAAGGAAGTCACCGCCCGGTTGCGTTTTTTGAGCAACGTCGGTCTCGATTATCTGACCCTCGACCGCCAGGCCGATACGCTGTCCGGCGGCGAAGCGCAACGCATCCGCCTGGCGAGCCAGATCGGCGCCGGCCTGGTCGGCGTCATGTACGTCCTCGACGAACCGTCGATCGGCCTCCATCAGCGCGACAACGAGCGCCTGCTCGGCACGCTGTTTCGGCTGCGCGACCTCGGCAACACCGTGATCGTCGTCGAACACGACGAAGAAGCGATCCTGAGCGCCGACCACGTCGTCGATATGGGGCCGGGGGCCGGCGTCCACGGCGGGCGCGTCGTATACAGCGGCGAGGTCGCCGGTTTGCGGCGGTGCAGCGCCTCGCTGACCGGGCGCTATTTAGCCGGCAGCGCGACGATCGAAGTTCCGGCCCGCCGCCGGCCGCCCGATCCGGCGCGCCGCTTGCGCCTCACCGGAGCCAGCGGCAACAATCTAAAAGACGTCGATGTCGAAATTCCGGCCGGCCTTTTCACCTGCGTCACCGGCGTTTCCGGTTCGGGCAAATCGACCCTCATCAACGATACGATTTACCGTCTGCTGGGGCGCGAACTGAACGGCGCCGGCGAGAACCCGGCGCCCTATCGCGCCGTGGACGGGCTGGAGCATTTCGACAAAGTGGTCGATATCGACCAGAGCCCGATCGGCCGCACGCCGCGTTCCAATCCGGCGACCTACACCGGACTGTTCACGCCGATCCGCGAGCTGTACGCCGGTACCCAGGAAGCGCGGTCGCGGGGTTATTCCCCGGGCCGCTTCAGCTTCAACGTCAAAGGTGGGCGCTGCGAAGCCTGCCAGGGCGACGGCGTACTGCGCGTCGAAATGCACTTCCTGCCCGACATTTTCGTACCGTGCGACGTCTGCCACGGCCGACGTTACAACCGCGAAACCCTGAGCGTCGCCTACAAAGGACGCAATATCCACGAAGTGCTGGCCATGACCGTCGAGGACGCGCTGGACTTTTTCGCCCCGGTGCCGGCCGTCGCCCGCAAGCTCCAGACCTTGCTCGACGTCGGCCTGTCGTATATCACGCTCGGGCAGAGCGCGACGACGCTGTCCGGGGGCGAAGCGCAGCGCATCAAACTGGCGCGCGAACTGTCCAAACGCGACACCGGGCGCACCGTGTACATCCTCGATGAACCGACGACCGGGCTGCATTTCCACGACGTCAAACAATTGCTCGGCGTCCTGCACCGGCTGTGCGAACACGGCAACACCGTTGTCGTCATCGAACATAACCTCGAAGTCATCAAAACCGCCGACTGGATCATCGACCTCGGCCCCGAAGGCGGCGCCGGCGGTGGGCGCATCATCGCGACCGGCACCCCGGAACAGATCGCCAAAACACCGCACTCCCACACCGGCCGCTTCCTCGCCGCCCGCCTGCCGGCCGGCCGTGCGGTAAAACGAAGGAAAGCCGGATAGCGCCTGGCCCCATCGGGAGAAAGGACCCAACATCTCCCTCCAAAGCCGGATCGCCCGCGGCATGATTTCGCTCAATTTTTGCCGCGGCGGGAATGGGATAATGCAAAATTTTCCGGTTAACAGGCTGTTGAAAAACAGCCGGTTAAGGCGGAACAGGGATGTTCCGCACGCGGATCAAGCGCGTCAGTGCTTGATCCGGCGAGAGCGAGTCCGGGCATGTACCGGACTGGCGACTTGAAAAAGGGCAGGAGAGCCCTTTTTCAACAACCTGTTAACTCATTCGAAGGAGATTCGATGGCAGTGCAAAAGACCGGGGCGCCCTGCCCCAGCGGACCGATCCACTGTGACGCGGCGATTGTCGGGGCGGGCCCGGTGGGGTTGTTTCAGGTATTCGAACTCGGCCTGCTCGATTTGCACGCCGAGGTGATCGATGCGCTACCGCGCCCCGGCGGGCAATGTACCGAGTTGTACCCCGACAAGCCGATCTACGATATCCCGGCGCTTCCGGTGTGCGGCGCGCAGGAACTGGTCGATCGGCTGCTCGAACAGATCAAGCCGTTCCACCCCGGCTTTCATTTCGGCCAGCAGGTCGAGGGGCTGGAGCGGCGGCCTGACGGGCGGTTTACGTTGACGACCAGCAAAGGCACGGCGTTCGACGCCGGCGTGGTGATCCTCGCCGCCGGGCTCGGCGCTTTTCAGCCACGGCGTTTGCGGGCCGAGGGCGCGGCAACTTACGAGGACGGCGCTATCCAGTACCGGGTGCGCGATCCGGCGCGCTACGATGGGCGCGATCTGGTGATCCTCGGCGGCGGCGATTCGGCGCTCGACTGGACATTGGCCCTGCAGCCGCGCTGCCACAGTCTGCTGCTCGCTCACCGCCGGCCGGAATACCGCGCCCAGCCGGCGCAAGTCAAGAAAATGAAGGCCCTGGTCGAGGCCGGCAAAATGCAGGAACTGCACGGCAACGTGCTCACCGTGCACGGCGATGGCCAACATCTGTCCGGCCTCGAAATCATCGGCGGCGACGGGGTGCGCCGCAAAGTGACGTGCAATGAGGTGCTGGTCTTCTGGGGGCTGTCGCCGAATCTCGGGCCGCTGGCCGAGTGGGGCCTGGAGATGGAGAAAAAACAGATCAAGGTCGATCCCGAAAAGTTTCAGACCAGTGTGCCGGGCATTTTCGCGGTCGGCGATATCAACACCTACCCGGGCAAAAAAAAGCTGATTTTGTCGGGCTTTCACGAGGCAGCACTGGCCGCCTTCGCCGCCGAGCAGCACCTCCACCCCGACAAAAAGGTGTTCTTGCAATACACCACGACTTCTCCGGTCCTCCAACAGCGCCTCGGCGTCAAGGGCGGGTAAGCGGTAAAATGGCGGGCCGCCTGGCCCGCAGCCACCCAACACGAATCCCCGGAGCCGCCTGCTGATGATGAAAATACTGGTCCTGATCAAGCGGGTCGTCGATTACAACGTCCGCATCAAGGTCAAAAACGACCATTCGGGCATCGATCTCGACGGCGTCAAGATGAGCATCAATCCGTTCGACGAAATCGCCATCGAAGCGGCGCTGCGCCTGAAGGAGGCCGGTACGGCGAGCGAGGTGATCGTCGCGACGGTCGGCCCCGAGGAGGCCCAGCAGCAATTGCGCACGGCGCTGGCGATGGGCGCCGACCGTGCCATTCTTGTCCGTGCCGGCCACGCGGTGCAGCCGCTCACCGTGGCCCGCGCGGCGCTGGCCCTGGCGCGCAAAGAAGCGCCGGAACTGGTCATCATGGGCAAGCAGTCGATCGACGGCGACCACAACCAGACGCCGCAGATGCTGGCGGCGCTGTGGGACCGGCCGCAGGCGACCTACGCCTCGAAAATCGAGATCGACGGCAAAACGGCGCGCGTCACGCGCGAAGTCGATGCCGGACTCGAAACCATCCAGATCGATCTGCCGGCGGTGATCAGCACCGACCTGCGCCTTAACGAGCCGCGTTTTGTCAAACTGCCGGAAATCATGAAAGCCAAAAGCAAACCGCTGGCCGTGCTCGGCCTCGATGAATTGGCGGTACAACCAGCGGGCGACCTGGCGCTCGACAACTATGTCCCGCCCGAACCGCGCCAGCGCGGCAAAATGGTGGCCTCGACCGCTGAACTCGTCAGCGAGCTGAAACAGCGCGGATTGTTATGAACGATATCAACCACTCCATCCTGATCGTCGCCGAACACGACGGCCGCACGCTGCACCCGGCGACGGCGCGCTGCGCCGCCTGCGCCGCCGACATCGGCGGTGCCGTCACGATCGTGGTGTTCGCCGCCGAGCCCGCCGCGATCGCCGCCGAGGCGGCGAAAATCGCCGGCGTCAGCCGGGTTCTGGCCATGGCCGGCAACGCTTTCGCCCACCCGCTGGCCGCGGTTCTGGCGCCGGAGATCGTCCGTCTGGCGGCCGACTACAGCCACGTGCTCGCCCCGTCGACGACGTTCGGCAAAGATCTTTTGCCGCGCGTCGCCGCCTTGCTCGGCGTCAACCAGGTCAGCGACGTCATGGCCGTCCTCGGCCCGCGCCGCTTCCGCCGGCCGATTTACGCCGGCAACGCGGTCATCGAAGTCACCGTGCCCGACGGCCTCAAAGTCGTCGCCACGGCCCGCACCGCATCGTGGCCGGCGGCCGGCGAACAGGACGAACCGGCGCCGATCGAGACCCTCGAACCCGGTGGCGACACGGTCACGCACACCCGTTTCATCGCCCTTGAAAGCGGAGGCGGCGCGGGCCCGGACTTGCAGACCGCGCGCGTCGTCGTCGCCGGCGGCCGGGCGCTCGGCAGCAAGGAAAACTTTGCGCTGATTAACGGCTTGGCGGCTAAATTAAACGCCGCGGTCGGCGCTTCGCGGGCCGCGGTCGATGCCGGTTACGTGCCCAACGAACTGCAAGTCGGCCAGACCGGCAAGATCATCGCCCCCGAGCTTTATTTCGCTTTCGGCATTTCCGGGGCCATCCAGCACCTGACCGGGATCAAGGACGCCGGCACGATCGTCGCGGTGAACAAAGACGCCGACGCGCCGATTTTCGAGGTCGCCGACCTCGGACTGGCCGGCGATTTGTTCAAGGTGATTCCCGAGTTGGAACAAGCGTTGTAAATCCATGTCCGGCCCGCCGCAACAGCCAGCCGACAACGGCGCTATCCTCTGGGAAGCCGGCGCCGACCGCCGGGCGGCGGCGAATCTGACCCGCTTTATCGCCGAAGCTCAACGCCGGCACGGCCCCGGCATCGATGACTACCCGGCACTTTACGACTGGTCGATCCGCGAACCGGCCGCTTTCTGGCGCCTGCTGTGGGATTTCTGCGGCGTCATCGGCGAGCCGGGCGACGGCCCGTGGTTGGCCGATCCAACGGCCATGCCCGGCGCCCGCTGGTTCCCCCGCGCCCGGCTCAATTTCGCCGAAAATCTGCTGCACTACGACGATGACCAATTAGCCATCATCGCCCGCTGCGAGCGCGACCAGGACAGCGAAACGCGCTACACCTACCGCGAACTGCGCCGGGCGGTGGCCCAGACCGCGGCGGCGCTCAGTGCCGCCGGGGTCACGGCCGGCGACCGGGTCGCCGGTTATCTGCCGAACATCCCCGAAGCGCTCATCGCGATGCTCGCCACCGCCTCGCTCGGCGCGATCTGGAGTTCGTGCTCGCCTGATTTCGGCACCGATGGCGTCTGCGACCGCTTCGGGCAGATCGAACCGAAAGTGTTGTTCATCGCCGGCGCCTATTGCTACGCCGGCAAACGTTACAGTTACCTGAACCGCGTCCGGGAAGTGTTACAGCGCATCCCGGCGATCGAAAAAGTCGTCGTCATCCCCTATCTTGCCGACGAACTCGCGCTGGACGATTTCGGCAAGGCGGTGGCCTGGAACGATTTCCTGCCCGCCGATCCGCCGCCTTTGACGTTTGCCCGGTTGCCGTTCGATCACCCGCTTTACATACTCTATTCCTCCGGCACCACCGGGGCGCCGAAGTGCATCGTGCACGGCGCCGGCGGCACGCTGTTGCAGCATCTCAAAGAATTGATCCTGCACACCGATATCAAGCGCCGCGACCGGTTGTTTTATTTCACGACGTGCGGGTGGATGATGTGGAACTGGCTGGCCTCGGGCCTGGCCACCGGCGCGACCGTTGTGCTTTACGACGGCTCGCCGTTTTTCCCGCGCGCCCGCCGGCTGTTCGATTTCGCCGACGAAGTCGGCATCACCGTGTTCGGCACCAGCGCCAAGTCGATCGCCGCCTGGCAGAAAGCCGGTGTCGAACCCAAGGTCACGCACCGCCTGGACAAGCTGCACACGATCTTGTCGACCGGCTCGCCGCTGCTCCCCGAACAATTCGACTACGTTTACGGCAAGATCAAACAAGACGTCTGTTTGAGTTCGATCTCCGGCGGCACCGATATCGTCTCGTGCTTCGCCCTCGGCAACCCGCTGCTGCCCGTCCGGCGCGGCGAACTGCAATGCCGCGGCCTCGGCATGAAAGTCGAAATCCGCGACGACCAAGGCCGGGTCGTCAGCGGGCAATGCGGCGAGTTGACCTGTGCACTGCCTTTTCCGTCGATGCCGGTCGGTTTCTGGAACGACCCCGGTGGCGCCAAATACCGTGCCGCCTATTTCGAACGCTATCCCGGCATCTGGTCGCAGGGCGATTTCGCCGAGTTGACACCGGCCGGCGGCGTCATCATCTACGGCCGCTCGGACGCCACGTTGAACCCCGGCGGCATCCGCATCGGCACTGCCGAGATCTACCGCCAGGTCGAAGATATCGAAGAGGTCATCGACAGCGTCTGCGTTGGCCAGGACATCGGCGGCGATCAGCGGGTGATCCTGTTCGTCCGCCTGCGCGACGGCCTGACCCTCGACGATTCGCTGATCGACACCCTCCGCCGGCGCATACGGACCAACACCACGCCGCGCCACGTTCCGGCGCTGATCCTGCAAGTCGCCGATATCCCGCGGACGCTGAGCGGCAAGGTCAGCGAACTGGCGGTGCGCGATGTGATCCACGGCCGCACCGTGCGCAATATCCATTCGCTGGCCAACCCCGAAGCCCTGGATCTATTCCGCGAGCGGTCAGAACTTCAATGAGCAAACTCGAAGTGCGGTGGGCGACACGCGGCGCCCCGCCGCCGCCGGGGCGGCACGTGCTGGCCCGCATTGCGTTCCATGCGGCGCCCGCCCGCGTTCCACCCCCGGTCGATGGCGTGGTGCTGCCGCTGGCCGCCCTCGATACTGGCCACGAACCAGAGGCCGGCGACGAGCTGTGGTGTGTCGGCGATCCTGTGAAACGGCAATGCCGTGACGGGCTGTGGGTTGCCACCAGCCGCGAGTACACGTTCGGTTGCCTGCAATGCCCGCCACCCGCCGACGAGCAATACCAGACAGCGATCGCCGCCCTCTACGAACGCCTGCTCACCGAACTCGCCGGCTCGCGCCACCCCTGCCCGGTGAAAATCTGGCACTACCTGCCGGCGATCAACCGCGGCGCCGGCGACGACGAGAACTATCGCCGCTTTTGCGCCGGCCGCGATCAGGCGCTGCGCGCCGTGGCGCCGCACCTGATGCCGCTGCCGGCGGCGACGGCGATCGGCATTCCCGGCGATGAATTACCGCTCACCGTTTACTGGTTGGCCGCCGCCCACCCCGGCGTCAATGTCGAAAATCCGCGACAAACCAGCGCCTGGCGCTATCCTCGGCAATACGGTCCGGTCAGCCCGAATTTTTCGCGCGGCACACTGCTCACCGGCGACGGTCTGTTTCTGATTTCGGGAACGGCGAGCGTCGTCGAGCACAGCTCCCGCCACCCGGACGACAGCGCGGCGCAAAGCGTTGAAATGCTCGCCAATCTGGGGGCGCTGCTCGATGCCGCGGGGATGGGCGGGCGTGCCGCGCCCGGCGGCCTCCGGATTTATCTGCGTGACCCATCGTCCTGGCCGGTCATCGCCCGCCGGTTGGCCGACAGCCCCTGGCACAACTGGCCGATCCGCCCGCTGCACGGCGAAATCTGCCGGGCCGAACTGATGGTCGAACTGGACGGCGTGGCGTGCGACGCATCGCTCCCACCCACGCGACAGAGCGCCACCGAATGATCCTCTATCCCCGTCCTACGACCCATCCACCTTGAAGCCGGCTTCCTGGAGCAGGGTCTCCTCGTCCACGTCGTCCGGCGAGATATAAAAACCATCGTCGTACTCGGGGCCGAAAAGCACTTCATCGACATCCGGATCGTCGCTCCAGATATCGGCGAGCGCCGCTTTGAGCGCCCGCTTTTCGCGCAGCGCCTCGATTCTCCGCCAGGTCGGCAGATTGCGCTGCACCGCATGCGGCGGCATATTCTGCGCAGATGAGCCGTCCCCCGCGGGCACGCGCTCGCCGGCAGGCGGCTGTGGCCCGCGTGGCGGCTTTAGACGCTCATCGAGACTCGCCATGTCGCTGACAAAGATGCCGTGCACGATCGAGGGCTTACGCAGAATCGCTGCCCGATCCGGCCGCTACCGGAGAGCGGCCGATCGAGCGGGTCACGCCCGTTGTTTATGCTACCGCTTTACGAGTGGAATGCAATCCCCCCTTCCCCCACTGTGCTCTGTCCCCCGCTTGCGGGAAGTCATCCCCTCGTCTCCCGCTTGCGGGAAGTCATCCCCTCGTCTCCCGCTTGCGGGAAGTCATCCCCTCGTCTCCCGCTTGCGGGAAGTCATACACTCGTCCCCCGCTTGCGGGGGAAGGTTAGGATGGGGGTGCGATCGTCGAAGTCGACTTTCCCCCTCCCCGGCCCTCCCCCGCAAGCGGGGGGGGGTGAAATAAAAGTACTTCCCCGCAAGCGGGAACCCACCTTGTCCCCGTTGACGGAAGAAGGTCGGGAAGGAGGCAGCGGATTGTCCGCTAGACATTAAACCGGAAGTGCATGATATCCGCTTCATGGACGACGTAGTCGCGGCCTTCGACGCGCAGCTTGCCGGCTTCGCGCGCTGCGGCCTCGCCGCCGAGGCGGATAAAGTCGTCATAAGCGATCACTTCGGCGCGGATGAAGCCGCGTTCGAAATCGCTGTGGATGCAGCCGGCGGCTTCCGGGGCCTTGGCGCCGCGGCGCACGGTCCAGGCTCGGACTTCTTTCGGACCGGCGGTGAAAAACGTCAGCAAATCGAGCAAGCGGTAGCCGGCGCGAATCACGCGGTCGAGTCCGGACTCGGCCAATCCCATCTCGGCCATGAACAGCGCCCGGTCGGCATCATCGAGCGCCGCCAATTCGGCTTCCAGCGCCGCCGAGATGGTCACCACCTCGGCCCCTTCGCCGGCGGCCTGGGCGGCGAGCCGAAGAACTTCGGGATCGCCGGCATCCTGCCCTTCGCCGAGGTTGGCGATATACAGCATCGGTTTTAGCGTCAACAGGTTATATTCGCGGACCATGCGCCGCGCCGCGTCGTCGAGGCCGGCGCGCCGCGCCGGAAGTCCGGCGGCCAGCGCATCGTGCACCGGCTTGAGGGCAGCCAGCCGCGCCGCGTTTTCCTTGTCGCCGCTTTTGGCCTGCCGTTCGAGGCGCGCCATCGCCCGCTCGACTTGTTCGAGATCGGCGAGCGCCAGTTCGGTATTGATCGTCGCGCTATCGTCGAGCGGCGCCACCCGACCGGCGACGTGAACGACGTTGCCGTCGGCAAAACAACGTACCACGTGGGCGATCGCCTCGACTTCGCGGATGTGGGCCAGAAACTGATTGCCGAGACCTTCGCCGCGGCTGGCGCCGGCGACCAGACCGGCGATATCGACAAACTCCATCACCGTCGGGACGATTTTGGCCGGTTTGACAAGAGCGGCGATCGCCGCCAGCCGCTCGTCGGGTACGGCCACGACGCCGACGTTCGGATCGATCGTACAGAACGGATAATTCTCAGCCGCCACCCGGCTGCGGGTCAGCGCCGAAAAAAGCGTGGACTTGCCGACATTCGGCAGGCCGACAATACCGCAGCGAAAACCCATGATGATCCTTACAGCATCAACCGGCGGCGTCCGCTGCCGGCGTGCTGTGCAATTCGTTCATCGCCCGCGGCACGTCGCCGGCGACGATCGAGGGCAGCACGGCGAGCGCCCGGTCGAGCGCGGCGTCGATCATTTCCTGTTCTGCGGGGGCCGCCCGGCTCAGCACATACGGCGTGACCCGCGCCGCGTCACCGGGATGGCCGATGCCGATCCTGAGCCGGAGATAAGCCTGGGATCCGAGGTGGCGATCGATATCGCGCAGGCCGTTGTGCCCCCCGTGGCCGCCGCCCTGCTTGAGCCGGGCGATGCCGGGCGGCAGATCCAGTTCGTCGTGGACGACGACGAGATCGGCCGGGGCCAGCTTGTACCAGTCGAGCAGGGCGCGGACCGCCTGGCCGCTGTGATTCATCCAGGTAGCGGGCTTGAACAGGACGACCGTCGCCGCGTCCCAGCGCTCGCGACATTCCTCGCCGTTCAATTTCGGGCGCGGTTTGAAAGTCCAGCCGCGGCGGGCGGCCAGCCGATCGACCAACCGGAAACCGGCATTGTGCCGGGTATCGCGATACTCGGGGCCGGGATTGCCCAGGCCCACGATCGCCAGCGTCCGCGACGCCACGCCGAACTCAGCCCCGCCGGGCGGCGGTCACTCCTTGTCCCCGGTCTGTTTGGTCGCCGGAACTTCGGCCGGCGGCGCCTCTTCCTCGGCGGCGGGCTCGACCGCTTCGCTGACATAGGACGCGCTGGCCACCGGCACATGCGCTTCGCCGCCGTGCGCCAGCACGGCGATCTGGACGCCGGCGGGCAGTTGCAGGTCGTCCAGGTAGATGATCTGGCCGACGTCGAGCGCGCCCAGATCCACCTCGATGAATTCGGGCAGATCCTTGGGTAGGGCCTCGATGTCAATTTCGGTGAGTTGGTGCTCGATCACGACGCCCGCTTTCTTGCCCGCCGGCGAGGTTTTCTCGTTGACGAAGTGCAAAGGCACCATCATGCGCAGCACCTCGTCGGCCAGCACGCGCTGGAAATCGACGTGCAGGATCTGCGGTTTGAGCGGGTGCGGCTGAGCGTCGCGCAGCACCACCGACTGCGTCCGGCCGTCCGGCAGCTTGAGTTCCAGGACGGAACTGTGGAACGCCTCCTCGGCTATCCGGTGGATGAGGTAGTTGTGATCGAGCGTTAAGGCGACGGCCTCCTGGTGGCCGCCGTACAAAATGGCCGGGACCTTGCCCAGACGGCGCAGGCGGCGGCTCGCACCCTTCCCCGCACCCTCACGCAATTCGACCTCGACAACGTATTGATGTGACATGGAATGCTCCAAATTCGATGTAGCGGCAGGCCGCCGCGACGCAAAATCGGGATCTGACGACCAGCCAAACCCGAAACGACCCCGCCGATTCGCGACCAAACCGGCCGGGACAGCCGAGTATTATAGCCGTATTCACCCATCCCGTTCCCGTTCCTTTGTCCTTTTGCGCGGCGACACGCCCGTTGCCGCTCGCGCCTACCGTCAATGGCGATTCATCACCCCGTGCGGCACGTGGGCGGTGGCGACATGGCCGCTGGCGGTGGCGCAGTGTTCGCGCTGGTCGTCGAAAAAGATATCGGCACCGAAGGCACGCAGAAACTCGCCTTTGTCGCGGCCGCCGAGAAACAGTGCCTCATCGATCCGGATGCCCCAAGCGCGCAGCGTCAGGATCACCCGCTTGTGCGCCGGGGCCGAGCGGGCCGTGACCAGCGCCGTGCGGATCGGGTTGTCGTCAGCCGGATAGGCCGCCTGGATCCGGTGCAGTGCCTCGAGCACCGGCTTGAACGGCCCGGCGGCGAGCGGTTCGGCCGCCGCCTCGCGTTCGGCGGCAGCGAACGCCGCCAGCCCTTGCTCCTGGTAGATCCGCTCGGCGGCGTCGCTGAACAACACCGCGTCGCCGTCGAAAGCGATGCGCAATTGCCGGGGGTCGGTGTTACTGGTCGTCGAAGGCATAATGCGCGCCGCGGCGAAACCGGCTTCGAGTGCGGCCCGCACGTCGCCCTCGTTGGCCGACAGGAACAAATCAACGCCGAACGGCTGGATATAAACGTGCGGACTCTGGCCGTTGGTGAACGCCGCGCGGCTGATCTTGAGGCCGTGGTACTCGATCGAGTTGAAGATGCGCAGGCCGGTATCGGCGCTGTTGCGCGACATCAAGACCACCTCGATCGCCGGGTGATCGACAGCGTCGTCGTTCAAGGCCAAAAGCTTGCGAACCAGCGGGAAGGCAATTCCCGGGGCCAGCAGCTCGTTTTCGTGTGCGATCTGGTACTCGGCGTATTCGACCACGCCGGCGCGCTCGAACAAGGCGTGACTGTCGTCGAGATCGAACAGGGCCCGCGACGAAATACCGATCACCAGCGCTTCCATGGACCGGCATTGTACCGAACGATCCCCCTCCACCGCTGGCCGGGCAGCGCCCGAACCGCCGCCGCGGGGATGGGGGCAAAATCGGCCACTCGACGCACCCGGCGCCGGCAAAACTTTGCCCTCTTGTTTCGCGTAAGATGCCCACCGAGCTTGGTTTGACCTGAAGGATTTCCGTGTCTGCGATTTGCGAACGTTTTCGCGGCTTTCTGCCGGTCGCCGTCGATGTCGAAACCGGCGGCTTCGACGCCGAACGCCATGCGTTGCTGGAAATGGCGGTGTGCATCATCGAAATGGACGACGATGGCAGACTCCACCCCGGCGAGGTGCAGCAGTGCAACATCGAACCCTTCCCCGGGGGCGAACTCGATCCCAAATCGCTCGAATTCACCGGCATCGATCCCGGCCACCCGCTGCGCGACGCGAAAAGCGAAATCGAGGCCCTACGCCTGCTGTTCCGACCGGTGCGTCGCGCCCTGCGTCAGGAAAATTGCCAGCGCGCCGTAATGGTCGCCCATAACCCGGCGTTCGATCTCGCCTTCGTCAACGCCGCGATTCGCCGCACCGGCTACAAGCGCAATCCGTTTCACCCGTTCAGCGCCTTCGATACCGCGACGCTGGCGGGCCTGGCTTTCGGCCAGACCGTCCTGGCCCGCGCCGTCACCGCCGCCGGCCTCGATTGGGACAGCCGCGCCGCGCATACCGCGCTTTACGACGTCGAACGCACCGCACAGTTGTTCTGTACCATCGTCAACCGCTGGGACAACCTCGTTCGCCACGTCGAGCGCGAGCAAATCATCGGCGAGCGGCGCACCTGAATCGCCGAGGGCAGTAGGCGCGACGGACGATCACGGCGCCCCGTGGCCGCCGCCGCCCGGCGTCATCACCGTTAACACCTGACCCGGACGCACATCGAACTCGCCGCTGCCGGGAATCTCGGTGCCGTCGAGCAGATCCCGGCCCGGCGCGCCGTCATGGCCGCCGGCCAGACCCCACGGCCCGCGCCGGCGGCGCTCGGCGATCAGCGCGACGCGCGCCGGAGCGAGAAACTCGTATTCGCGGATCACGCCCGACCCGCCCGGTCGCGCCCCCGCGCCGCCGGAACCACGCCGCACCTGATAGCGGCGCAGGCGCAGCGGGTAATGGGTTTCGAGGATTTCGACCGGGGTGTTCAACGTGTTGGTCAGATGCGTGTGGATCGCATCGGCTCCGGGGCGGCGTGGTCCGCCGCCGGCCCCGCCGGCGATCGTTTCGTAATAACTCCAGCCGGCGCCGGCCATCGCCAGATTGTTCATCGTGCCCTGGCTCGCCGCCGCGATCCGCTCCGGCGCCGCCTGGGCGAGGGCGCGGAACAGCACATCGACGAGGCGCGTCGAGGTTTCGACGTTGCCCGCCGCGACCGCCGCCGGCGGCATGGCGTCGAGCAGCGTTCCGGGCGCCGTCTTGATCCGGACGGCGCTGAGGATTCCGGCGCTCGGCGCCTCGGCCGGTAGCAAACAGCGCACGACATAGACCACCGCCGCGGCGGTGACGCTCAGCGGGCAGTTCAAATTGCCGGAAACCATCGGCGGACCGGCGCCGAAATCGGCGGTCAGCATGCCGCCGTCGAGCGTGACCGTCACCTCGACCGGGATGTCCACCCCCTCCTGACCGCCGTCGAGCCAGTCGCGCGCCCGGTACGTGCCGGCGGGCAAAGCCGCCAACGCCCGGGAAGTCAGAGTGGCCGAATAGTCCTGCAAAGCCACGACCTGCGCCGCAAACGCCTCGGCCCCCGTCGTCGCTATCCACTCCGCGGCGCGCCGGATGCCCACCTCACACGCCCCGCTTTGCGCCGCGATATCGCCGGCGACCAGACGCCGATCGCGCACCCGGGCGTAAAGCGGCGCCAGCACATCGGGATTCGGCCGGCCGGCGGCGACCAGCAGCGACGGTGGAATCAACACGCCTTCGTCAGCCAGCCGGGTCGCGACCCCCATCGAACCGGTCTCGCCGGCCCCGATATCGGCGAAATGGGCGCGGCAGGCGACAAAGCAGCGGACTTCGCCGTCCGCGACCAGTGGCTCGATCATCGTCACGTCGGGCAGATGCGTGCCGCCCTGGAAAGGGTCGTTGAGAATCAGCACGTCGCCAGAGTGCCATGTCCGGCCGGCGGCCAGAGAGCGCATGGCATAGGCCATGCTGCCGAGGTGCACCGGAATGTGCGTTGCCTGGGCGATCATTTCGCCGGTCGGATCGAACAGGGCGCACGAATAATCGCGCCGGTCGCGGATATTGACCGACAGCGCGGTGCGGTGCAGCGCGGCGCCCATCTCCTCGCACAGTGCCGCGGCGCGGCTGGCGAACAGGCTGAGCCGGATCGGGTCGGGAAAGTTTCTCGCGAGGCTCACCGGCGCCCCGCATCGGCTACAATGGCCGGGCGAGAGAACGACCAGCACAAAGCCGGACCACCACCCGCTCCGCCACAAACACCCCATGATCCGGATACGATCAGGAGCAGCCGATGTCTTTGACTCTGCCCCCCTTGCCCTTCGCGCGTGACGCGCTCGAACCGCACCTGTCGGCCGAGACCATCGATTATCACTACGGCAAACACCATCAGGCCTACCTCGACAAGCTGAACGAGTTGATCGCCGGCACCGAATTCGCCGACCAACCGCTGGAAAACATCATCCGCTCGTCGAGCGGGGGCATTTTCAACAATGCGGCACAGGTCTGGAACCATTCATTCTACTGGCAGTGCCTGGCGGTACCGGGCGGCGCCTCGCCGGGCGAACCCGAAGGCGAACTAGCGGCGGCGCTCGATGCCGCTTTCGGCTCGGTCGGCGAGTTCCGTGAACACTTCACCACCGCGGCGCTCGCCACCTTCGGCTCCGGCTGGGTGTGGCTGGTCAAAGCCGCCGATGGCAAACTGGCGGTGCGCAGCACCGCCAACGCCGCCAACCCGCTGACCACCAGCGAGAAGCCGCTTTTGGCCTGCGATGTCTGGGAACATGCCTACTATATCGACTATCGCGACGACCGGAGGGCTTACCTGGACGCTTTTTGGCATCTGGTAAACTGGCGTTTTGCCGGCGAGCGGCTGGCCGGCGGCTGAGTCCGCGGCTTTCTCCAACAATTGGGTACTGACGGCGCCATACTCATCGGCAGTTGGCATTCGTTTTCATTCGGATGTTCCCATGAATCACCTGATGCACACTTACGCCCGGCTCCCGGTGCGCTTTGTCCGTGGCAACGGCGCCTGGCTTTTCGATGACCAGGGTCAGCGTTATCTCGACGCCATCGCCGGCATCGGCGTCTGCGGTCTGGGCCACGCCCATCCGGAAATCGCCGACACCATCGCCGACCAGGCCAAAACGCTGCTCCACACCTCCAACCTCGTCGAGATCCCGTGGCAGGAAACGCTCGGCGAGCGGCTGTGCGAGATTTCCGGCCTGGAAAAAGTCTTTGTCGCCAACAGCGGCGCCGAAGCGATCGAATGCGCCTTCAAACTGACTCGCCTGGTCGGCCACCTGCACGGCATCGACCGCCCGGCCATTCTCGTCGCCGAGCACAGTTTTCACGGCCGCACGCTGGCCTGCATCAGCGCCAGCGGCAGCCGCAAGGTCCAGGCCGGATTCGAGCCGCTGGTCGGCGGTTTTGTCAGAATGCCCTACGGCGACGCCGACGCCGCTCGGCGCCTGGTCGAAAGCGACCCGAACATCGCCGCGATCCTCGTCGAAACCATCCAGGGCGAAGGCGGCATCCGGCCGCCGCCGCCGAGCTATCTTCCAGCGTTACGACGCTTATGCGACGAACGCAATCTGCTGCTGATCCTCGACGAAGTGCAATCGGGTATGTGCCGCACCGGGCGCTGGTTCGCCTATCAGCACGACGGCGTCATACCCGATATCGTCGCTGTCGCCAAGGCCCTCGGCAACGGCTTTCCGGTTTCCGCCTGCCTGGCGCGCGGTACGGCGGCGGCGGCCTTCACACCGGGAAGCCACGGCACCACCTTCGGCGGTAACCCGCTCGCCTGTCGCACGGCGTGCAAAGTCATCGAAATCATGGAACGTGACACCATCGCCGAACGTGTCGAACGCCTGGGTAACGAATTGCTCGTCGCCCTGCAAGACGAACTCCACGACTTATCCATCGTCCGCGAAGTGCGCGGCAGGGGCCTGATGATCGGCATCGAACTCGACCGCCCGGCCACCCCGGCCCGCGATCACGCCCTGGCCAACGGCCTGCTCATCAATGTCACCCGCGATAACATCATCCGCTTGTTGCCGCCACTGATCATCGACGAAACCCAAACCGCCATGATCGCCGACGGCGTCAGCGCCGCAATCCGGGCGATGGCCTGAATGGCAGGCAATGGGGCATTTTCAAGCCCCCCTTTCGCCTGATGCCATCTTTTCAGTCCTGGCGAAATAACATCAGCGATCGTTTTCAAACTGCGAAGTATCGTTTTCACTTTCATCCTCTATCAATTCGAATTCCCCGAGGATGACGTTGCCGTACGTTTCCAAGTAATGATCGATAAACTGATTAACTCCCGCCAATTCAGACCGATATCGTTCATAAATATTCACCCCAGGCTTCACGCCAGCCGAATGGTCGAACCGCCCATAGACGCATACACCATCTCCCATGCAAAGCTGCTTAATTTCACCGTAGGTGTTGATTGTCCTTGCCGTGATTGACTGGCTTTGAGCATTATTATAGCGGGATTCATCACCTGTGCATTCAGGATCGTCCAAACAGACCGCCTGCACCAGCTCGGGACATGGGCCAGGGGTTTTTGTTTTTGCACACTGAAGTAGTGAACCACGAAGGTTTCTTATGCGCAGTTTCGCCAATGCCAATAGGCTCGATTTTCTGTAGATCTCCTTCAGATATATTTTGCCGTTTTCGATCTCGCCATCGGTCATCGATTCGACCAGATGGTTAAAGTGCTCTACCATGACAGGATAACCCAGTTCCGCCGACAATGAAGCCCAGGCATATGACTGGGCAAGATCCCGATTGACGCCCTCGCTATCGCGATACATCACCGATAATCGGTATTGCGAAAACTTGTCTCCGGCTTCTGCTAATTTAGAATAGAAACGTAATGCCTGTCTGTATTTTCCTCTCCTGTAGTATTTATCGGCAAGATCTGGTATTGTCATATTTGAAGATGTGATCATATTCAACGCGCTGGCCAATGCCGTAGAAGAGTACAAGCGCGCATACTCGAATGCCAGTTGCGTTGCGGTGGCCAGGTTCTCCTCATTCAATTGCTGTTTTAACCGCATTAGATTCGATAGCGCCCCCATATCGTAAACGCCGAATTCCGCCGCAACGGAAGCCCAGGCATAAGCTTGTATCAGATCCCTATCGACGCCAATACCGTGTTCGTACATGGCCGAGACGTTGTATTGAGATATTTTTTTACCTCTCATGGCAGTCGCCAGGTATTTTTCGAAAGCCGAGTCATATTGACCGGCGGAAAACAACTGCTCAGCCTCTTCCTCATACTCAGCAATTTTCACCCGAGTATTTGTCGCGCAGCCTGCAATTTGGTGTAGTAAAACGACGAACAACAACAGAACGGCAAGATATTTAACGCTCATGATTATCATCCATTATCAGTGATCGTTTTCAGACTGCGTGGTATCGTTTTCACTTTCATCCTCTATCAATTCTAATTCCCCGAGGATGACGTTGCCGTACGTCTCAAGATATTGATCGATAAAGGCATTTACTTGCGCGACTTTAGCTTCATATTTTTTGTAGATATTGACGCCAGGTTTTGCGATGTGCGCATAATCAAATCTTCCGTGAACGCAAACCCCGCTATCCAGACAAAGGATTTTAACATCTCTTGTATCGTGTATATTCCGGGTATCGAAATTGCGGCCTTCCATCACTTGACGGTTAGCAGTCTCGTCAACGCAATCTTCCTCGTCCTGACATACCACTTGTATCAATTCGGGGCACGGACGAGAAGAAAACGATTTCCGGCATTGCAATAACGCTCCTCGTAATGTCTTGACACGCTTATTTGAAAGCGCCAGCAAACTCGATTTTTTATATATTTCTCGTAGCCGTATTTTACCTGTCGAAATTTCGTTCTCTCCGAGCTCATTAACCAAACCGTTGAAATAATCGACCATAATTGGCGCACCAAGCTCCGCGGCCAACGTTGCCCAGGCATATGCACTAGCCGAATCGGCGGTAGTGCCCAGTCCATTCCGGTACATATAAGAAACTCTATATTGAGAAAATTTATCACCGGCTATTGCAATCCCAAGATACACTTTGAATGCTCTTCGATATTTTTCGTCCATGTACAACCGATTCGCATAACCGATCAAGGTATCGCCATACGTGGTTGTTTTATTCAGTATGCTCGATAACGCAGTCGATGAATACTGCCGATAATATTCGAATGCAAGCATTTTCGCTTCCGGCATGGCATCATCCGTCAATTGTTGCTTTATCTGAGACCAATAGATCACCAATGGATACGAGTTAAATTCCGTCGCCACCGAGGCCCACGCATAAGCCACGGTGATATCGGGCTGAGTGCCGATGCCGTTTTCGTACATAAGAGCCGCACGATACTGAGAGAATTTATCACCCTTCTCGGCGGCCCTGACATACAATGGCAACGCCACGTCGAATTGTTGATTCTCGAAAAGAATATCGGCATCTCTCTTTGTTCTCTCCAATGCTGCTATGATGTTTTCATCACATGTGCCCTTTGGGGCTCTACGTATGCGCGAACCCGTAACCGATACTCTTTTCGCGCGATTTTTAATGCATTTATCCAACTCTTCCGCCCGGCTGTATGACGCGGAATCGGGCTGTTCAGTTATCTCACTCGCTTCTTTATTTGACGAAGACTCGGCATAACCATGAGATACGGATAACATTAAAATGATGGTCGCGATTATGTTCATCATCTTACTGTTTCATGCAACGATTAGGTTAATCTTGTGACCTTGTTTCGCTATCAGGGGCCGGCGTTTCAGTCAGCTCAAGTTCACGGAGAATGACTCGGCCAAAAACCCGGATATAAGTATCAGTCAGAAATTCGATTTTTTTCATTTCAGCCGTGATTTTCCGAAATTCGATAAAACCTAATTCTGTCCGACAATTTCCCGGGCCATCACATGTGCGAATACTAAGTTTGTTGCAGTTACCAACCCGCGATCCAGTGCATGAATATTTTCGCTTGCGCAGTTCCTTTTGCCGTTTTTCAGCTAATGTTAAAATGCCGTATTTTGCTATATATTCTTGAGCGTATTCGCGAGCCGATGCTATGTCATGAGGATCGATTCCATGCTCCAGGTCACGCAGGTTAACAACATAAATAATCGATCCAAGTTCAGCGGCTGTTGCAGCCCAAGCATAAGCCTCGATTGTGTTTCTCGATGTTCCAATGCCATTAGCATACATATACGAAACACGATACTGCGCAAATTTATCACCCTTCTTCGCCGCCTCTAAGTATAATAAAAACGAGTCTTCGTAGTTGCCGGAATTAAAAAGCTCATCAACAACACACGGCAGCGCCGGATCATTATGATACTTTCCAAGAAATTTTTTAGCGCCATGATCTGCAAGATATTCATTCCTCTTTTCTATTTTAGAACTTCCAGACGTACCAGTATCAGCTAGATACTGCGTAACCACTGCCTCGTGCGATAACGCAAAACTGCTGTATTTCCGGTAATACTCGATGGATTTCTGTTCTGCAAAATCTAGCATATCCTCTGGAATCTCGCTTCTTACCGACATCCAGTAAGACAGAAGATCTGCGTTCACAAACTCGTTTGCAACAGTTGACCAAGCATAGGCCTCGACAATATCCCGTTGAACGCCCAGCCCATTTTCATACATCAAAGATACGCGATATTGCGCGAACTTGTCTCCGGACTTGGCGAGCGATAGATAACTCGTAAATGCTGTCGCATAATCGGCATTTTCAAACGTCGTGTCCGCAGTCCGGGCAAGATCGTCGTTATCGTTTCTCGTGACTTTATCTGCCCCACAGGAAAACAGGAAGATCGATATGAATAAAATGGCGAGATGATCAGTTTTCATCGTCATCAGCATCTTATATCACATTGACTATGATCTATCGTCAAAATCCAGTACCTACCCTCCGGCAGAGCCAGAGGGTGGCCCATGTTGATTCGGGTGATACTCCGCTCGTGATAGAACATCTATTCGTCAATATTTCCAGGCGTGAGTACCGGTTCTGGACAAAATTCATATTTTGGGTTGCAGGGAGGCGGGGGGAGACAGAAAAACGCATCACACCCACCGCCACTGCTGCCACCATCACAATCCGTCGTAAATATCGCGGTGCCTTGCTCGCCGCTTACTGTACTGTAATTGGCACGAAGCTGCCCGTCTCCAGTTGTGCCGGCACACTCGAACTCGGCTTCGAATATCGTGCCGTCATCGGTCGTAGAATTGAGCGCCAGCGGACTGAAGGCGATCCACTGCACCATTTGAAGTTGGGTTGTGCCCGTTTCTGCGAGGGCGCAGTGCCAGGATCTGTTTGGGGCTATTTCGGCGCAACTGAAATCGGTCGCTGCCAGCGACAAAGGGCTGAATAGAAGACTACTGATCAGTATCCATCCGCAGCAGCGAGTCTGTAATCGGTTCAACCGATGGGGTGGATAATACGAACGATCGGGATCATTTCAAGGCTCCTGAGTTGAAGTTCAGCTCCTCTCATCGAACGCTCTGGCCGCTTTTTTGGGGAGTTGTCGGAGGACAAACGGCTGAAAGCCGGCCATCACAGCCAGTGACCCGTGACGCGGATAAAATCTTTCACTCCAGGTGGCGGAGCGACAGGTCGAGGGCTTTGAGGTGTTTGGTGACGGCGCCGATCGAGATGTAATCGACGCCGGTTTGGGCGATCGTGGCCAGGTTTGCAGCATCGACGCCGCCGGAGACTTCCAGCTCGATACGGCCGTGCCAGCGGGCGACGACGGCGGCTAGGTCGGCGAGCGGAAAGTTGTCGAGCAGGGCGCGGTTCGCGCCGGCTTCGACAGCTTCGGCTAACTGAGCCTCGTTTTCGACTTCGACCTCGATCCACTTCGCCGGTTCGTCGCGGCGCAGGGTGCCGACCGCGGCGGCGATCGAGCCGGCGGCGAGCAGGTGGTTTTCTTTCAACAGCACGCGATCGTATAAACCCATCCGGTGATTTTGAAAACCGCCGATGCGGGTGGCGTATTTTTGTGCGTAGCGCAGGCCGGGCAGGGTTTTGCGCGTATCGAGCAGCATGGCGCGCGGTCGCGGGACAAGCTGCTCGACGAGGGTCACGAGCCGGCGCGCAGCGGTGGCGGTGCCGGATAGGGTTTGCAGAAAATTCAGCGCCGTGCGTTCGGCGGCGAGCAGTGCCCGGGCATTGCCTTCGACCGTTGCGAGGCGCTGCCCGGCGTGCACCGGTTCGCCGTCGGCGGCGGCGAAGGCAATTCGACACCCGGCATCGAGGGCATGAAAACTCGCCGCGAACCAGGCACTGCCACACAGCATGCCGTCGTCGCGGGTGACGAGTTCCGCGGTGGCATGCTGTTGGGCGGGGATCAAGCCGGCGCTCGGGTCGCCGCCGGCGAAATCTTCGCCCGCTTCGTGGCCCAGATCCTCGGCCAGCGCGCGCCGCACGTCGGCGGCGACGATGGCCCGATCGGGCGGCGCCGGCCGGGCCATCAAAAATCGGCGATCTGCAACGTCGCGATGCCCTCTTCGACCAGAAGGTGCGGGATACCGTCGCGGATCGGGTAGAGTCGTTTGCCGTCCTGGGTGATCAGCGCTTCATCGAGCGGCTCGGTGACGTCGCCGCCGTCGATTTTTTTGACACCACCGGCGGCGATCGCGGCGTTGACCTTGGCCAGTCGGCCGGCTTCGAGCATGCGCAATGGCACATGGGTGGAGGGGCAGCACAGAATATCGAGCAATTTGGGATCGATGGGCATGGCAGTGACGGATGGAGAATGGATCAAGCCGTGATTTTACCGCCGAGCCAGTCGGTCAGCGGAGCGACCACCGGTTCGGGGGTTTTCAGCCAACCGAAATGATCGGCGCGCAGCAGGCCGGGATGAGCGGTGGGATATTCGAAAATCGTCCACTCGGCCTTGGGCATCAATGCCTGCAAGCGGCCAAGGCTCAGCCGGCTGACCAGCTTGTCATCGCGAAAATGGGCCGCGAATACGCGGCCTGACCAGGCAGCAAGCGCCGCCTCGGGGGCGGGCCGGTCCGGGCTGAGGTCGAGAATGTCCGCCGGATAACCGCCGGTCCTGGCGGTGGCGGCCCAGGTGTTCATCAGGCGGCGCGCCTCGCGGCCGGCGAAACCGAGGCGCGTGCCGGGAAAATAACCGGCCAGCGCGCCGGCCAGCGGCACGATCGGCAGCATGGCGCGAAACAACCAGCCTTTCGATCCGGGAAAGCCGCGCCACCACGGATGGCCGCCGGCGATACTGACGACCCATGGCCATTCAGTGCGGTGCAATGCGGCATAAAGCAACGCGAACTGGGCACCGAGGCTGTGGCCGCCCAGCAGCCATACGGCCTGCGGGGCGAAGTCGCGGGCCGCGGCCAGACCGGCGGGGATATCGTCTGCAATGAGTTCGCGATAGCCCCAATCGCATCTCCGGGCGGCGCGCCAGGTGCTGTCGCCCAGGCCGCGCCATTCGTGCACGGCCACGGCAATGCCGCGGGCGGCGAGCAGCGCCGCGAAGCGGTCATTCGGCCGCAAGCCGACGCCGAGCGCCGGCAGCCAGTACAACGCGGCGCGACACCGGCCGGCAGCGGCAAACCAGCGGATCCGCGCCTGATGGCCGTCGGCGGCGGTGATCAAACGATCGACCGGCGCCGGAGAGGTCGCCGGCGCCCGGTTCATCGCGTGGCCAGAAGATCGAGCAAGCGGGCGACGGGCAGCGCTGCGAGGCGCTCGGGATCGCGCAGCGCGCTGCACACGGCCGCCGCCTGCCGCGCCGCATAATGGGCGTGCACGGCCCGTTCGAATTTAGCGAGAAGCAGCGGGATGCCCTCGGCCCGCCGCCGCCGGTGGCCGATCGGGTAATCGACCGCGAGCCGCTCGCTCGCCGTACCGTCGCGATAGAAAATCTGCACCGCGTTGCCGATGGCGCGTTTTTCCGGCGCGAAATAATCGCGCGTGAAATCCGGGTTTTCGCGAACTTCCATTTTAGCCCGCAAGGCATCGATCCGTGGATCGGCGGCGATATCGTCGCCGTAGCTCGCGGCGGTCAACTCGCCGAAAATCAGCGGCACGGCGACCATGTACTGGATGCAGTGGTCGCGATCGGCGTAATTGTCGAGCGGCCCGGTCTTGTCGATGATCCGGGCGCCGGCTTCCTGGGTTTCGATGACGATTTTTTCGATCTCATCGAGCCGGCCTTTGACTTCGCCGTGCAATTGCAAAGCGCATTCGACCGCCGTCTGGGCATGAAACTCGGCGGGAAAGGCGATCTTGAACAACACGTTTTCCATCACGTAACTGCCGAGCGGTCGGGACAGAACCAACGACCGGCCGCCGAACAGCACATCCTGGAAGCCCCAGGTCTTCGCCGTGAGGGCGGACGGATAACCCATTTCGCCGCCGGCCGCCAGCAGCGCCAGTTGCACCGCCCGGCGGCAGGCGTCGCCCGCCGCCCAACTTTTACGCGATCCGGTGTTCGGCGCGTGGCGGTAGGTGCGCAGTGCGCCGCCGTCGATCCAGGCATGGGACAAGGCGTTCAGCACGTCGTCGCGGCTGCCGCCGAGCAGGCGGGTGACGACCGCCGTGCTGGCGACGCGGACCAGCAACACGTGGTCGAGCCCGGCACGGTTGAAGCTGTTTTCCAGCGCCAAAATACCCTGGATTTCGTGCGCCTGGATCATCGCCGTCAGCACGTCGCCGCAGGTCAGCGGCCGGCCGTGCGGGGCCGGGGCGCGGGCCAGGTAATCGGCGACGGTGAGGATGGCTCCCAGATTGTCCGAAGGATGCCCCCATTCGGCGGCAAGCCAGGTGTCGTTGAAATCGAGGTAGCGGACGAGCGCCCCGAAATTGAACGCCGCCTGCGCCGGATCGAGTTCGTAGTTGGTGCCCGCAACGCGCGCCCCGCCGGGCAATACCGCACCGGCCACGACAGGGCCGAGCAGCCGGCGGCACTCGGGAAAAGAGAGCGCCATCAAGGCGCAGGCGATGCTGTCGAGCAGGCAATAGTGCGCGGTTTGGCGCGCTTGTGGGCTGAAGGCATCGCCGCCCATAACGTAATCGGCGATCGTCACCAGCAAATCGTCGAACGCCGGCCGCACCGCGCTGCGTTGGGTATCGTGAGACATTGGAGTTATTTCCTTACACTCAACCGCGCTCAGCAAGCGGCACAACGGGGCGCGGCTCGGGGCCGGTGTATTCGGCGCCCGGTCGGATGATGCGGTTATTGGCGCGCTGTTCGAAAACGTGTGCGCACCAGCCGGTGATGCGCGACAGCACGAAAATCGGCGTGAACAGCGGCGTCGGAATGCCCATGAAGTGATAGGCCGAAGCGTGATAGAAATCGGCATTGGCGAACAGCCGCTTTTCATCCCACAGCAGCTTTTCGACGGCTTCGGAGACTGCAAACAGCACCCGGTCGCCGGTTTCAGCGGCGAGTTGGCGCGACCATTCCCGGATGATCGCGTTGCGCGGATCCTTTTCGCGATAGACGGCGTGCCCGAAACCCATGATTTTTTCCTTGGCCGCCAGTTTGGCCTTGACGTCGGCGACGGCATCGTCCACCGAACGGTAACGTTCCAGCATCGCCATCGCCGCCTCGTTGGCGCCGCCGTGCAGCGGGCCGCGCAGCGAACCGATCGCCGCGGTGATACACGAGTGGATGTCGGACATCGTCGAGGCGCACACCCGGGCGGTGAACGTCGAGGCGTTGAATTCGTGTTCGGCGTAAAGAATCAACGAGACATCCATGACTTTGGCATGCAGCGGGGCCGGTGCCTTGCCGTGCAGCAAGTGCAGAAAATGCGCCCCGATTTCGTCGTCCTCGGTCTCGACCTCGATCCTGACGCCGTCGTGGGCGTAACGGTACCAGTAGCCGATGATGGACGGGAAAACAGCGAGCAGCCGTTCGGCTTGTTCCTGCTGGCCGGCGAAGCCGGTTTCGGTTTCCAGATTGCCGAGGAACGAGCATCCGGTGCGCAGCACATCCATCGGGTGTGCCGCCGCCGGGATGCGTTCGAGCACCTCGCGCAGCGCGGCGGGCAGGTGGCGGAGCCGTTGCAGGCGGCCGGTGAAGGCCTCGAGTTCGGCGCGCTTCGGCAACTCGCCTTTGAGAATCAGGTAGGCGGTTTCATTGAAACCGGCGCGCGCCGCCAGATCGGCGACATCGTAACCGCGATAACGGAGGCTGTTGCCGGCCGCGCCGACGGTGCAAATCGCCGTCTCGCCGGCTGTCTGACCGCGCAGTCCGGCGGTTGTTTTAGAGACATTCATCTCACCTTCCTTCATGACTATTGGGTAAATAGCGCATCGAGTTTTTGTTCGTAGGCGTGATAATCGAGATAGCCGTACAGTTCGTCGCGGGTCTGCATCGCGGCGATCAGGTCGCGCTGGTGGCCGGCGGCGAGCAAAGTGCGATAAACGGTTTCGGCCGCCTTGTTCATCGCCCGGTAGGCGGCGCAGCAGTAAAGCACGAGATCGACCCCGGCGGCGCCCAATTCGGCGGTGGTAAACAGCGGCGTCTTACCGAATTCGGTGATATTGGCAAGAATGGGGACGCCGGCGGCGTCGCGAAAGCGGCGATACTGGTCGAGCGTTTCCACCGCTTCGGGAAAGATCATGTCGGCGCCGGCCTCGACGCAGGCCCGGACCCGTTCGAGCGCCGCTTCCTCGCCGTCGACGGCCAGCGCGTCGGTGCGCGCCATGATGACGAAATCCGGATCGTGCCGGGCATCGACCGCGGCCTTGATCCGATCGACCATTTCAGCGCCCGTGACGATCGCCTTGCCCGGCCGGTGACCGCAGCGCTTGGCCAGCACCTGGTCCTCGATATGCACGCCGGCGGCGCCGGCCTTGATCAACGAACGGATGGTCCGCGCGATATTGAAGGCGCCGCCGAAACCGACGTCGCCGTCGACCAGCAACGGCAAGGATGAAGCATCGGTGATCCGCCGCACATCGATCAGCACGTCTTCGAGATGGCTGATACCGAGATCGGGTACGCCGAGCGAATTAGCCGCCAGCCCGCCGCCGGAAAGATAGATCGCGCGATGGCCGATCTTTTCGGCCATCTTCGCGGTGTAGGCGTTGATCGTGCCGACCACTTGCAGCGGCCGCGCCGCGGCCAGCGCCGCACGCAACCGGGCGCCGGGAGAGAGCGCCACCATTACGCCTGGCCGAGCAGCGTTTCGACCGCGGCGCGTTCCTCGCGCAACTCGCGGTCACTGGCCTGCATGCGTTCGAGGATGTCGTGGCCGATACCGAGACCGTGGACGATCTGCCAGCGGCCGGCGCGGCACGTGCACGGGAAAGAATAGATCACGCCCGGGGCGATATCGTAGCTGCCGTCAGCCGGCACCGCCATCGACACCCAATCGTCGTCGCGGCTGCCCATCACCCAGTCGCGCACGTGGTCGATCGCCGCCGAAGCCGCCGACGCGGCGCTCGACGCGCCGCGAGCCTTGATCACCGCCGCGCCGCGCTGCTGCACGGTGGGAATGAAATCGTCGAAATAAACCTGCTCGCCGATCGCCTGGCGGGCGCGGCGTTCGCCGGCCAGACAATAAGTGAGATCCGGCACCTGGGTCGTCGAATGGTTGCCCCAGACGATCATTTTGCTGACCTCGCGTACCGTGACCCCGGTACGCGATGCGACCTGGGCCACGGCCCGGTTGTGGTCGAGACGGGTCATCGCCGTGAACTGCGCCGGGTCGAGGTCGGGGGCGTTCGCCTGGGCGATAAGGCAGTTGGTGTTCGCCGGATTGCCGACGACCAGCACCTTGACATCACGGCTCGCCGCCGCATTCAGCGCCCGCCCCTGCGGGGCGAAGATTTTGCCGTTCTCGCCGAGCAGATCCTTGCGCTCCATCCCCGGACCGCGCGGCTTGGCGCCGACCAGAATCGCCACACCGGCCTGGTCGAACGCCGCCTCCGCCTGGTCGTGGCCGCTGATCCCGGCGAGCAGCGGAAAGGCGCAATCGCCCAGTTCCATGATCACGCCATCGAGCGCCTGGCGGGCTTGGGGTATTTCGAGCAATTGCAGTATGACCGGCTGGTCGGGACCGAGTAGATCGCCGGCCGCGATGCGGAAACAAAGCTGATAACCGATCTGGCCGGCAGCGCCGGTGATCGCGATGCGGATGGGCTGGTTCATCGACTACTCCAGACAGTGTGGGCAGGCGGGGCGAACGCCGGACTCGGCGATTGACTGGCGCCGCCCGAGGGGCAACAATGGGGTGCGACTTTGCTATTTTACCCAATCCCTGAATGCCGGGAATTTTGCCATGCGCTATCTTGCCGACCGCCCGCCGTCTCCCCTACGCAGCGCTTTGTTCCTGGCGCTCATGCTTCCAGGAGTCCACACCATGGCCGCCGACCGCATCATCGGAAAACCGTTCGCTACTCGTTCCGAAGTGATCGCCGCCCACGGCATGGTCGCCACCAGCCAGCCGCTGGCGACCCAGATCGGACTCGAAATCCTCAAAAAAGGCGGCAGCGCCGTCGATGCGGCGATCGCCGCCAACGCCGCGCTCGGCCTGATGGAACCGACCGGTAACGGCCTCGGCGGCGATCTGTTCGCGATCGTTTACGACGCGGCGAGCAAAAAACTGTACGGCTACAACGGTTCGGGACGCTCACCCCGCGCCCTGACCTTGCAATGGTTCATCGACAACGGCTATACCGCGATCCCGCCGCACGGCCCGTTGCCGGTGTCGGTGCCGGGCGCCGTGGACGGCTGGTTCGCGTTACACGATCGTTTCGGCAAGCTGCCGATGGGCGAATTGCTCGCCCCGGCCATCGGCTACGCTCGCGACGGTCATCCCGTCGCGCCGCTGATCGCCTGGTACTGGCAGCGCTCGGTCCCGGTGCTTGGCAAATGGCCGGGCTTTATCGACCAGTTCACAATCGACGGCCGGGCGCCGCGGGCCGGCGAAATCTGGCGCAATCCGAACCTTGCCTCCACGCTCGAAAAAATCGCCGCCGGCGGCCGCGACGCCTTTTACAAAGGCGAAATCGCGCTCGCCATAGGCGAATACATGGCCCGCCACGGGGGTTTCCTGAGTGCCGAGGATCTCGCCGCCCACCACGGCGAATGGGTCGAGCCGGTCGGCGTCGACTATCGCGGCTACGACGTCTGGGAACTGCCGCCCAACACCCAGGGCATCACCGCCTTGCAGATGCTCAATATTCTGGAAGCTTACGATCTCAAGGCGATGGGCTTCGGCAGCGCCGACCATCTGCATTACCTGATCGAAGCCAAAAAACTGGCGTTCGAAGACCGCGCCCGTTTCTATGCCGACCCCGATGCTTTCCCGCCGCCGCTCGACCGTTTGCTGTCTAAAACTTACGCCGCCGAGCGCCGCCGTCTGATCGACCCCGAACGGGCCTTGCGCGAAATTCCCGAAGAACCGGCGCAGCTCAACCAGGGCGATACCATTTATCTGACCACCGCCGACCGCAACGGCAACATGGTGTCGTGGATCCAATCCAACTACCGCGGCATGGGCTCGGGCATGGCGCCCGACGGGCTCGGTTTCATACTTCAGGACCGCGGCGAAATGTTTGTCCTCAAAGAAGGACACGCCAACAGCTACGCGCCCGGAAAACGCCCGTTCCACACCATCATTCCGGCGTTCATCACCAAAGACGGCGCGCCGTGGGTCAGCTTCGGCGTGATGGGCGGCGCGATGCAGCCGCAGGGCCACGTCCAGATCGTCACCAACCTGATCGATTTCGGCATGAATATCCAGGAAGCCGGCGATGCGCCGCGCCTGCACCACGACGGCTCGACCGACCCGGTCGGCCAGGCAAACTCCATGACCGATGGCGGCGTGGTCAATCTGGAAAGCGGTTTTTCGCGGGAGACGGTGCGCGAACTGCAACTGCGCGGCCACCGGATCAGCGAAGCGATCGGCCCCTACGGTGGCTACCAGGCGATCTGGCGCGACCCCGAAACCGGCGTCTACCACGGCGCCTCGGAAGCGCGCAAAGACGGTCAGGCGGCGGGTTATTGAGCACCGCTATCGCCATTTGACAGATGCTCTCTTTCGTCGTCCCCAACTTTTTTCGTCATTCCCGCCTGTCTGGGCCGGCACGGCAGACAGGCGCACGCGAGAATCCAGCCAGAAAACCCGGATTCCGGCTCACGCCTCGGCGGCTTCCCCGACAGCCGGCGGCCAGGGGCGCCCGGTCAGCCGCTGATAAGCCTCGGCGTAGCGCGCGAAAGTCGCGTGGATCACTTCCGGCGGCAGGTGGGGGCCGGGCGGCTTTTTGTCCCACTTAAGGGTTTCGAGGTAATCGCGGACATATTGCTTATCGAAGCTCGGCGGGTTCGTTCCCGGCCGGTAGCGGTCGGCGGGCCAGAAGCGGGCGGCGTCGGGGGTAAAAATTTCATCCATCAAGACGACTGCGCCGCGCGAATCCAGCCCGAATTCGAGCTTGCAGTCGGCGATGATGATGCCGCACTCAAGGGCATAGGCGGCGGCGAAACGATACAGCTCGAGGCTTTTGTCGCGCACCGTCGCGGCGGGCCCGACACCGAGCAGCGAGACGGTCGCGTCGTAGTCGATATTCTCGTCGTGCCGGCCGGCCGATGCTTTAGTCGATGGGGTGTAAATAGGTTCCGGCAGGCGGGCGGCAAGCGGTAGATCAGGCGGCAGTTCGAGGCCGCAGATTCGACCGCTTTGCCGGTAGTCGCGCCACCCCGAGCCGATCAGATAACCGCGCACCACCGCCTCGATCGGCAGCGGTTCGAGCCGCTCGACAACCACCGCGCGGCGGGCCAGCGCAGCGGCCACCGCGGGGTCCGGAACCACCTCGTGCACGGCGACACCGGTCAAATGGTTGCGGCAAAGATGCGCCGTTTTGGCGAACCAGAAATGACTGAGCTGTGTCAGGATTTCGCCCTTGCCCGGGACTTCGTCGGGCAGCACGACATCGAACGCCGACAAGCGGTCGCTGGCGACCATCAACAGCCGGCCGCCACCGGCATCGTACACATCGCGCACCTTGCCGCGGTGCAGCAGCGGCAGATCGGGCGCGCTCAAGGCCGCCCCTGACCGCGCCGGGGTTTCGGCGCGGCGAATCTGCGACAATAAGCCGGATTTCTCATCGGCGAATTATGACCGACTCCGGCGATGACTGTGCACCGACCCTCATCTGCGACTTCGAATCCGGGCCCGCCGGATAAAAAAATCATCACCCGTTGGCTGGCGTGGAGCGCCGCGGCGACGCTCGCCGGCCTGTGGCGCGGCGCGGCCGGCGCCGCCCTGGTCATCGGCGCCGCCCTGCTCTACCAGCAATTCAGACAACGCGGCGGGGTGGCACGTTTGCGGAGCGCCCCGCAGCGCATCTCGATCGTCGCGCTTTATGCCGCGCTCGGCGCGCTGGCGCGCAGCACCGGCCGGGTGAGCGAAGCCGACATCGCCACTGCAGCGCGCGGGTTCGACTCGATGCGGCTCGACACCCAAACCCGCAACGCAGCAATCCGGGCACACCAACAGGGGCGGGCCGGCGGCGCCGCGCTTGACGCCCTGCTCGCGCCGTTCAACCGGATCGGCCGCGGCACGCCCGGCGTCTATCGCCCGTGGCTGGAACAACTCGTCGCGTTGCGCCACCAAGCCCGGCGCAACGCCCGCTGGGCGCCGGACGAACTCGCCGCCTTGCGGCATATCGCCGCGGCCGCCGGCGCCCCGGCCCACCTGCTCAACGCCGTGCTGGCCGGCGGCGACGACCAGCTCGAAGCGGCCTGTACGATTCTCGGCGTCGCCCCCGGTGCCGATGCCGCGGCGATCAAACAGGCCTATCGCCAATTGATGGCCCGCCACCACCCCGACCGCCTGGCCGGCGCCGGCGGCGAAGCGCTTGCCGCGGCCGAACAACGCACCCGTGAGATCCGCGCCGCTTATGACCGGCTGCGGGAAATCAAAGGCTTCTGACCCGCATGGCCAAACAAACGCCGATCCTCTCCCCATCCATCCTGGCGGCCGATTTCGCCCGCCTTGGCGACGAAGTCGATGCGGTGCTGAACGCCGGCGCCGAATGGATCCATTGCGACGTGATGGACAATCATTACGTCCCGAACTTGACCGTCGGGCCGCTGGTTTGCAAGGCGTTGCGCGACCACGGCGTCAGCGCGCCACTCGACGTCCACTTGATGGTCGAGCCGGTCGATGCGCTCATTCCGATGTTCGCCGCCGCCGGAGCGACGCTGATCAGTTTCCACCCCGAGGCAACCCGCCACGTCCATCGGACCATCCAACTGATCCGCGACCACGGCATGCAGGCCGGGCTGGCGCTGAACCCGCTGACCCCGCTGGCCTGGCTCGACGGCAGCCTCGAATATCTCGACCTGGTACTACTGATGTCGGTCAACCCCGGCTTCGGCGGCCAGGCGTTCATTCCCGGTACGCTGGACAAAATCCGCCGCGTTCGGGCGTTGATCGATGGCGGATCGCAGCCGGTCCGGCTCGAAGTGGACGGCGGCGTCAAACTCGACAACATCGCTCAAATCGCCCGCGCCGGCGCCGACACCTTCGTCGCCGGCACCGCGATCTTCGGCAGCCCGGACTATACGAAAACGATCGCCGCGCTGAAATCGGCTTGCGCCACGACCGATACCGTCTGATCCCGCTCCAGAACTGATTCCCAAGGAAATTCTGCGCACGAGTACAAATACCCATCTCACAATCGACCGGCCTGCTAGGACGGCTTGCGTCGTCAGGCAAGCCCACGATGGGCTTGTCCTGACGGATGAACGATACAAGAAAGTAAAAAATACCCGCCAAACGCCACGGCACTGGCCCTGGGGCCCTGGGCGCAAGCCAGGGATGGCTTGCCCGCTCCGGCGCGCCTTCCAGCGCGCCGGAACGAAGCAAAGTCCGGGCCGCGACCGGACTTTGCGTCGTCAGGCAAGCCCACGATGGGCTTGTCCTGACGGAT
>DAITQM010000021.1:43706-59996 GCA_036832975.1 Pseudomonadota bacterium
CGCGACCGGACTTTGCGTCGTCAGGCAAGCCCACGATGGGCTTGTCCTGACGGATGAACGATACAAGAAAGTAAAAAATACCCGCCAAACGCCACGGCACTGGCCCTGGGGCCCTGGGCGCAAGCCAGGGATGGCTTGCCCGCTCCGGCGCGCCTTCCAGCGCGCCGGAACGAAGCAAAGTCCGGGCCGCGACCGGACTTTGCGTCGTCAGGCAAGCCCACGATGGGCTTGTCCTGACGGATCAACATTTTACAATGTGTTACATTTGAAACCTTGATACTCGCCTAAACGCTTGATATACTGCCCCTCGTTTCTTCAGGGATCGGGCGTCTTCCTACGCGAGGATTCAGAGGATACGCCCTTCATAAGGACCCGGGCCGCATTCCGGCCAGCTTGCTACTCCATGGATAACCACAAGCCGCAGCGCGGCTCGTGGCGCTGGAATGCAGCCTCGATATTCCTGCATGGAATATCTTTCTAACCAACCACTCGAGGACGATTGAAATGACAAATGCGATGCAACGCCTGGCCGCGGCCGGGGTTTTGATCGGCGCGCTGGCGCTTGGCCAGAACGCCAGTGCACAGATCGACGTCGATGTCGATATCACACTCGGCTCGATCACGATCCTGTATTCGTTCACCGACATCCAGGTGGACATCGATTCGACCACACTCGGCACCCTGTTCACGCCCGCCGGCTGTACCGCCGGGGCCCTGGGCTCGCAAGAGTGCGACTCGGGTATCGCCAATATCACACCGGCGGTCTCGGCCGGGGCGCTGAACGCCGATGCCAATATCAATCCGGCGGCGCTGACCAACGTTTCGGCGGTCCCTCTGACGCTGAACAACGTCTGGGCGGTGCGCGCCATCGGCGGCACGACGGCCAACACCACGGTCGGCATCACCGGCACCGGCGATGCGACGCTCGACGGCCCCAGCGGCTCGATCATCAGCGTCTCGAATATCGCAGTGACCGGCGGCTCGTTCGCCGATCCGGGCCTCGGCAACCCAACGCGCGGCGGTGTGTCGATGGATCTGGACTTCAGCCAGGTAACCGACGACGGCCTGCACGACGGCGCCGGCGCCGCGTTCCTGTACACGATCGAAGTCACCGGCACCTGATACGCCGGCCTGGGGGACGGGAGGTGGCCCGCCGTGCCACCTCCGGCCACCGCGGTTCCAACGCTGAAAACGTTGTTGATACCGATGCCCAAACCCACCCTGAACCTGCTGCCAGTGCTGCTGTTTTCGGCGGCGCCGGCGATCGCTCAAATGCAGGCCGACGACGCGTTCTTCGACGCCTCGGGCACTCGCGACAGGCGTGACGGGATCATCCTGACACTGATCGACGCCGGCCGCATCTCGCTCGCGCCGATCAGCGTGTTGGAACTGGCGAGCGGCCCGGAACAGCGGCTTGGCGCCACCACCGGCACGGCCACCGGGTCCGGCGGCGGGCTCCATTTTCAGGGCAATCTGGCGGTGCCGGAACTGGCCCCCTTCGTCCATCGCGAAATCCCGCTGCTGTGGCGCATCCGGCAGCCGACCGGCCGCGCCGCACTCGGCCGCGATCCGATCGAAGTAACCTGGGAGACAGTCGATGACGGCACCGGCAGCAGCGAAACCGCCCGCTTTGCCAGCGGCCGGATCCAGGTCCGCCCGTGGATCCAACACCGCTCGCGCGACCGCGGCGGCTACGAAGTGATCGAAGGCGGCATCATTCTCGATATTCCTGTCAGCGCATTGACCGGAGGTACGTTGCGCGGCAGAATCCGGATCGACGCCAACGGAATCTGACCATGTCAAGCTGCATCGCCCGCCGGCTCGCCGCCCTACTGACGTTGCTGCCGCTGGCCGCGGCGGCGCAGATCGGCATCTCGCCACGCATCTTGATTGTCGATCTCGACCACAACCCGCGCGGCCACAGCTTCCGGCTGCTGAACCTGTCGCCGGCCGACATCTCCGTCGAAATCGAAGTTGCCCACTTTGCGATGGACGAGGCCAACCGCCCGATCGTCGCCGCCTCGACGCCCGATTCGCTGGATCAGTGGTTGATCGTCAACCCGCTCCGTTTCGATCTACCGGCCGGCCAGTCGCAGACGGTGCGCCTGGCCTTCAGGCCGCAACAGCAACTGGCAGCCGGCGAATACCGGGCGATGATCTATTTCACCGAGATACCGCCCCCGCCACCGCCCGACGAGCCGCCGAAAATCCGCTCGCGCTTCCGGTTGGGGGCCGCGGTCTACGCCTTTACGGGCGAAGAACGCTTCGCCGCCGACCTCCTTGCTTCCGGTCTGACGCCGCCGCCCGGCGAAGCCCAGGCCGGCAACGCCGGGCCGGAACTATGGTTCGAAATCGAAAATCGCGGCAACCGTCACGTGCGCCTGGCTGGACAATGGGCCATCTGGCGCCGTGCCGCCTATCCCGGCGCCGCCGCGACGCAGGCCGACCCGGCGCTGCTCCGGCCCGACGCCGTGCTGCCCGCCGGCATGCTCGCCGCCGGCGCTCTGCCGACCACACCGGTGCTGCCCGGCGACCGGCGCACGGTGCGCCTGACTTTACCCGCACTCGCAGGGGACGAGACGGATCTGATCGTGGACCTGGATGGCCATCTGGGTGAGGTCGTCCTCGATTCTGTCCTGAACGTCACCCAGGTGGATGATGCCGCGCATTGATCCTGATGCCGTTCCGGCTCCTGCCCACCCCAACCGCTGCCGCCCGCGACGCCGTTACGCCGCGGCCTGCGCGCACTGCTTCACGGCGGCCCTGCTCGTGCTCGCCCCGTTCACCGCGCCCCGCGCCGCACTGCTGCTCGAAACCCAAACGCTGTGGGATGGCGCGGCGCCGGAACTGTTCATCACCCCGCTGCTCGTCAATCGGCGCGAGGAGCGCGGCGAACTTCTGCTCGCGATCGATCAGACGACGGGTACCGAATTCGTCGAGGTCGAGGGTCTGGCGCGCGAACTCGAACTCGGCGTGCAACGCAGCGACGACGAAATCGTGCTCACCACGCCACTCGGTCCGGCGCGCTTTACCGCCGGCGAGTGGCGCGACATCGACGGCCAGGTCGTGCTGCCGCTGACGCTCGCCGGCGAGCGGCTGGCCAGCCCCATGGCCTTCGATCGCCAGCTTTTCGCCCTGGCCATCCAGTTGGCCTGGCCGCCGCGCGCCGCGATCCGCCCCGAGGAAATCGTCAAACCCGCGGCCGCCGCGGAAATCGAAGCCGGCGCCGCGAACGTCTCGTTCCTCCGCACCGAAATCGTCCACCGCGACGACCGCTCGTCGAACTTCACGTCGGCCCTGACCGATACCGGCGGCAGTCTGTTCGGTGGCTTCTGGCAGACCCGGGTGCGCGACTACATCGAAGACGATCCGTTCGTCGAAGACTATGCCTGGGTCAAAAGCGCCGGCAGCCGGCGTTATTTTCTCGGCAACCAGACCGTCTCGCTGACCACGCTGCTCGGCGGCTTCGAATTCACCGGCGGCCAGATGGCCTTCGCCAACCGCCAGATCGGGCTATTCACCGACCAGGTACAGCAGGGGCAGTTGATCGCCAACCAACAAGGCGCGGTCCGCACCTTCATCGGTGAAGGACCGCCGGGCGGCATCGCCGAACTGCGCATCGAAGACCGGCCGGTGGCGCGCGACATCATCGCCCTCGACGGCCGCTTCGAGTTCCGCGACATCGATTTGCCGAGCGGCGCGGTGGTCAAGATCGAGGTTTGGGTGTTCGAGCAAGGGCAGGAAGGATCGCCGGTCGATATCCAGGATTTCAGCGGCTTCAACACCAACCAGACACTGCCCGCAGGCACGCTGTTGGTCCAGGGCGGGGCCGGCGTCGACGGCAACCTGATCGAGGATCCGGATTCCGAACTCGATGCCTCGGGCTTCTTCGATGCGCAATACGCGCTGACCGACCGGTTGACCTTCCAAACCATTTACCAGCACGCCGACGAAATCGATACCGGGTTCGCCGCGCTGCACGCCAACCTCGGCCTGCTCGGCTTCGCCTCAGCGCAGGCGGCGCGCGGCGAAGGCGGGCTGACCGGCTGGCGCTTCGAACTCGACAACCGCCAACAACACGTCTTCTGGCGCGGCTTCGCGCAACGCCAGCCCGACGGTTGGCTCGGCCGCGAGGGTAAAACCGAGGATCTGTTCGGCGAAGCCGGCTGGCGCTTCAACGAGCAATGGCAAGTGTCGCTCGTCGGCCGCGACTTCGAATCGGCCGACGAACGCTTCGATTACCTGCTGCCGGCCGCCGACTTCCGGCCGACGGACCGCCTGCTGCTCCGCGGCCGTCCCGACTTCGACGGCGATTATACCGTGCAGGGCTTCTGGCGGCCGACCGACCGCCACGATTTCACCGCGGTGTACAACGAAGACGAAAGCAGCGCCCAATGGGTGTGGAATTTCGCCGAGCGGGATAATCTTTTCGTGCAGGCGATCGACCGCGACCTGGCCGGCGAGCGCCTCGGCGTCACCTGGCGGCGCGGCATCGGTGGCGTGCGCAGTCTGGGTTTTGCGCTCGGCGTCTTGTTCGGAAATTCAAAGCCCGGCTTTTTGGTACAGGGCGATTACGAATTCGTGCCCGGTCTTCGAGCGCGCGCCGAAGTGTTTCGCGATCCGTTCACCAAAGTGCCGGGGCTCGGTCCCGATACCGTCTTGACGCTCAGCCTGGTGGCCGATTTCAGCCTCGGCGGCGGCCTCGGCCGCGGCGCCTTCCGCCGGGCGTTGGTCGATCGCGGCGCGATCACCGGAGCGATCGAACCGCCGGCCGGGGTCAAAGGCAAGTTCGACCTCAGCGGCGTCGCGATCCTGGTCGATAATCAAATCAGAACGCGCACCGAACAAGGCGGCCTCTTCAGCATTCCGTTCCTGCCGCCGGGGCTGTACCGCGTCAAGCTCGACCTCGACGGTCTGCCGCTCGAGCTGCACCCGGTAAAAGATCAGTTCTGGGTCCAGGTCACAGCCGGCGCGGTGAGCCATGTCGTGTTCGCCACCGAACTTAGGCTCGGCTTCGCCGGCCGCGTCAGCGGTGCCGGCGGCTGTCCGTGGCCGCGCGCCGGGCTCGAAGTCGTCAACGACGAAGGGGCCGTCCTCGGCCGCACCACGGCCAATGCCTTCGGTTTCTACCGGATCGACGGCCTGCCGCCCGGCCATTACCAGGTGCGGTTGACCGGCGACGAACGCCCCGGGCACGGAGTCACACTGGACACTGAATTCGTTTTCGATCAGGATATCGCCGTGGATCTGGCATGTCCCGGCGAGGAGGACCGATGAATCCGCAAAAAATTGTGCGCCTTGACTTAGTGTCTGCGCTTTTGGCCGCATTCGCCGCCGGCGGCGCGCTCGCCCAGCCGCTGCCCAACGGCAGCTTCGAAAGCGGCCTGACCGGCTGGACGCCCGGCATACAACAGCGCGTCGAAAGCCTCGACGCCGCAGCGTTCACCGGCAACCCACCGGTGGTGCCCGACGGCAGCTTTGTCGCCCTACTCAGCACCGGACCCGGCAACGTCGGCGGCGCGGCGTTCAATATCGACAACAACGGCGTCAACGAAGATGACGTCACGACGCTGGGCACCACCTTGGTCTTCGATTTCGCCCCGGCCGTGCTGCGCTTCGAATGGGCCTTCCCGACTTCGGAGCAGAACGAAGCGTTCAATTTCGACGATATTTTTGGCTTGTTTCTGAACAACCAACTCGTTTTCAGCGGCAGCACCAACAAACCGGGCGGCGCCTCGCCTTTTCCCGACGCGCCGAGCAGTGTTCTACCCCAGGTCGTGATCAACAGCACCGGACCGACCAACGGTTCGGTTTTCCAGAACGGCATGGCGCCGATCTCCAGCGCTTGTATCGATATTCCCGGCGCGGTCAACGGCGCCAACAATATCCCGGCCCTGTTTTTCGTCGCCGATCAGGGCGACAATGGCTTCGATTCCGGATTGATCATCGACGACGTGCGTCTCGACCGCTCGTGCGCCCCGTCCGGCACACCTGCCCTGCAGCAATTGACGATCACGGCAACGAAAATGCCGGTCGAGGTCAAAGACGGCACTCTGGTGGAGCGTTTCATCGCCAACCGCCGGCCGGCGTCGTCAAGCACCGGCAACGTCGTTGTCTTCGCCTCGAACGGCAACCTGACCGGCGACAACCCGCTGTTCAGCGAACAGGTCTATGCGTTTACCGCCGGCGCATTCACCCGTCTGACCGCGTTCACCAACAGCAACCCCGACAATATCGTCGAGGATCTCGACCTGGCCCGCGGCGGGCGCTGGATCGCGGTCGCGGCGCGCGCCACCGACGGCGACAACCTGGAAATCTTCCGGATCGACCGCAACAACGGCGCGATTTTGCAGATCACCAACACCACCGGGTGCGACAATACCAAACCATCGATCAACGGCAACGGCTTGCGGATCGCCTTTTTGAGCACGTGTGCCGCATTCCTGACCAACGGTGGCAGCAACTCGAAGATGGTGTTGTGGAACAACGGTGCGTTTATCAACAACACAGGCGCCCCCGACTGCATGGATTACGACCCGGAAGTCAGCGGCGCGAACAACGGCAATTTCGTCGCCTTCGCTTCGACTTGCAACCATGGCAATCTGAACGCCGCCGGCGAAATGCGGGTTTTCCGCTTTTCGCGCACCGGCGGCGGCAGTTTCGTACCGGTCGATAATCCCGGCCCGGCGCTGAGCGACGTGGTCGATATCAACACCGACGGCAGCCTGGTCGCTTATATCGCAGAGGACAGTTTCGGCAACGTTTCCGCCTTCCGCCGGGATATGAATCAAAGCACGGCCGTACTGGTCGGTCAAAGCGATCCGTTATCGCTGGTTTCGCAGGTCCGCATCCTGGACGAGAACAACGGTAACGATCTGGTGCTCGAACGTCTCGATCTGGTGATGCCCTCCGCAAACCAGATCGTCCATGTCGATATGGTCAGCCAGATTTCGACACCGCTCGTCGCCGACGTGCCCGGCCTGGATGGTTTCACGGTCGCCCGCGGCGGCAGCGGCCCGCTGATCTATTTCACCGCTGCCATCGATCCGTTCGGCCAGAATACCGGTCCCAATGATAACAATGTCGAACTCTTCGAAGGGAGGGTGAACTGATGAACGCCCGGCTGCTGACTGCCGTTTTACTGCTCGCCGCCACGGTACATCGACCGGCCGTGGCGCAACGCCAGGACGACACGACATTTTCGCCCGACCGCTTCGGTTACACGATCGCGACCGAACCGGAGTGCCCACGGCAATGGATCGATACCACGGCCGGCACGCTGCTCGTGCCGCAAGCCGCCGCCGGCGCAACGGCGACCGACGACGGCGCCGCAAGCTGGCCGCTCGTCCAGCCGTTCGAATTTTACGGCCAACTGGAACGGGACTTGATCGTCTCGACCAACGGCTACCTCGCCTTCGCCGCAGATACCACCGAAGACGACGGCGGCGATTGGCGCAACGGCTGCCCGTTGCCCAAAGTGCCCGAAAACAACGCCACCCGGCTCGGCCGGATTGTGGTCTTGCACGACGATCTCGCAGGCGCCAACGGCACGCTGCACGCCCAGTTTTTCGCCCCCTGCCCGCGGCCCGGCGCCGTCAACAACGAGCCGTGCAGCGTCGTCGAATGGAACAACTGGGGCGTGCTGAACGGCCCGCCTGACGGCCTCGGTTTTCAAGCCGTGCTCTATCACGAAAGCCGCGCCATCGTGCTGCAATATGCCGATCCCCTGCCCGCCACAGACGGCGCCACGATCGGCCTCCAACAACAGGAACTGCAAGCGGCGACCAACCCCGGCTGCAACCAAAGCACCGCCCTCCCCCCCACCGGCGCCCTGTGCTTGAACTACCCCTGGCCGCCCGAAGTCCTGCTCATAGACGGCATGGAAAACCGCTTCCCGGTACCCAAGATCGACTTTTAACAGGTTTTTGACTGGATTCCTGCGTGCACCCTGTCTTGCCGTACCTGCACAGGCAGGCCGGCGTGTCTACACGGGCGGGGGAGGCTGTTCATCCACGATCATGGATCGTCTCGCCGCATGGCAAGCTATTCAGGCGCTGCCATTCGCCGAGCATCCGGGTCATGACTTCGTCGCTGCCCAGGGCGCCCCATTGGCGGACGAAACGCGCTTCGTGCAGCGCCCGGTAGCCCGCCGGCAATTGTTCGTAACAGCGCTGGACCGCCGGCTGCACTGGCGCTGTGGAGGCCGCGTATCCTGCCGCGGCCTCCGCCGTACGGCGTTCTTCAGCCATCAACGCGGCCAGCGCCGAGGGCTGCCGTTCACCCGCCGGATGGTGCAAGAGGCCAGCCGTATCGATAAGATTGATCGACACGCGCACCTCGATCGCCCCGGCCGGTGCCGGTATCATCATGACCACCAGCAGCAACGCTGCCGGCAGATATTTCCTTATCCTCGCCGTCGTCTTCATCGTCTTTCTCCTTGCCTGGACCTGCCCTGGTCCACCGGCCGCCCGCGGAGCATTCCCAGCCGTCCGCGGTTCCGGTTTCACACCGCCCCTGCCCATTCCATAGGCAGGGAATCAATCCCTTTCACCTCGCCGCTGGCCCATCGGGGTCGCCGTGGCCGGCGGTTTGGCTTTATCCTGCCGCGATTCGGACCGAATCGCCGTCATCGTCTTGCTTGTCGTTTGGCCTCATTCGGTTGCGCGGCTTGCCGTGTGTTATATGACCAGGAAACCGGCTCTCAAACCATATTGCGAATCTTTCTTTTTCGTTCAATTTGCATCGCTGTTTGTATTTCATAAGGTATTTCAATGAGTTACTACCGCCACCATTGGTTTTTCTGTACCAACCTGCGGGCCGAATCGTCCGGCCGGCCGAGCTGCGGGCGGTGCGATTCGGCCCGTTTGCGGGACTATGCCAAAGCGCGGATCCGGGCCGCGGGACTGGCCGGGCCGGGCGGCGTCCGGGTCAACACCGCCGGTTGCCTGGACCGCTGCGACCTCGGGCCGGTCAGCGTGATCTACCCGGAAGCGGTCTGGTACACCTACCGCGACGAGCGCGACCTTAACGAGATCATCGAGCGGCATCTCAAAGGCGGGGAGATTGTCGAGCGCCTGCGGCTCAAGGCGGAGTAATACCGCGCTGAAAAAGTGTCAATGAAGGCCGGCACGGTAAAATGACCGCTTTGCGCCGGAAGACCGCGTGGACCAGACCCGCTTCAACCAACTCGCCGCCGAAGGCTACAACCGGATCCCGGTGCACCGCACTGTGCTCGCCGACCTCGATACGCCGCTCAGCGTCTATCTCAAGCTGGCCGATGGACCGAACGCCTATCTGCTCGAATCGGTCCAGGGCGGCGAGAATTGGGGGCGGTATTCGATCATCGGCCTGCCCTGCCGGCGGCGCGTCGAGATCCAGCACGGGCGCTTGCGGATGTTCGACCACGGGCGACTGCAAGGCGAGGAAGCGGTTACCGACCCACTGGCCCGGATCGGGCTTTTGAAGCAGAGTTTCAAGGTACCGCCCGAGCCGGCGCTGCCCAAGTTCAGCGGCGGCCTGGTCGGGTACTTCGGCTACGAAACGGCAGCCTACCTCGAACCGGCCCTGAAACTGTTCGATCTGCCCGACACACTGAATGTGCCCGACATCCTGCTGCTGATCAGCGACGAAGTCGCGGTGTTCGACAATCTGTTCGGCCGGCTGTACCTGATCGTCAACGCCGACCCGGGCCGCGCCGACGCCTGGTACGCGGCGCAGCGCCGGCTCGACCAACTCGAGCACCGGCTGCGCTCGGGCAGCCCCGGTTATCCGCCGCGCCCGCCCGGCAACCGGCAGGCCGATTTCGAATACGGTTTCGACCAGCCCCATTTCGAGCAGGCGGTGGAGCGGATCAAGGACTACATCGCCGCCGGCGACGCCATGCAGGTGGTGCTGTCGCAGCGCATGACTTGCGCCCTCGGCGCCACACCGCTCGACGTCTATCGCGCCTTGCGCAGTTTGAATCCTTCACCGTATCTGTACTTTTTCGATTTCGGCGACTTTCAGATCGTCGGCGCCTCGCCCGAGGTGCTGGTCCGGGTCGAAGGCGACAGGGCGACGCTCAGGCCGATCGCCGGCACCCGGCCGCGCGGCAAGACCGCGGCCGAGGATCTGGCGCTCGAACAAGAACTGCTCGCCGATCCCAAAGAGCGCGCCGAACATCTGATGCTGATCGATCTCGGCCGCAACGATCTCGGCCGCGTCGCGGCGACCGGCAGCGTGGTGCTCGCCGAACAGATGGTGATCGAACGCTATTCGCACGTCATGCACATCGTCTCGGAAGTCAGCGCCCGGCTGCAACCGGGATTGACGCCGCTCGACACGCTGGCCGCGGTCTTTCCCGCCGGCACCTTGTCGGGGGCGCCGAAACACCGGGCGATGGAGATCGTCGCCGAACTCGAACCGATGCGCCGCAACGTCTACGGCGGCGCGGTCGGTTATCTCAACTGGTGGGACGCCGCCGATTTCGCGATCGCCATCCGCACCGCGGTGATCAAGGACGACCGGCTGCACGTCCAGGCCGGCGCCGGCATCGTCGCCGATTCCGATCCGACCGCCGAGTGGCACGAAACGATGAATAAATGCGCCGTGCTGCAACAAGCGATCGACGAAGCCGGAAAGCGGTAGTCCACGATGAACGTATTGATGATCGACAATTACGATTCGTTCACCTACAACCTGGTGCAATACCTGGGTGAACTCGGGGCCGAGGTCACGACCCGGCGTAACGATCGAATCACGCTGGCCGAAATCGAACGTCTGGCCCCCGAACGCATCGTCTTGTCGCCCGGGCCGTGCACACCGAACGAGGCCGGCATCTGCCTGGAACTGGTCGCCGCGTTCGCCGGCCGCATCCCGCTGCTCGGTGTCTGCCTCGGCCATCAGGCGATCGGCCAGGCGTTCGGCGGCGAGGTGGTGCGCGCCCGGCACATCATGCACGGCAAAACCTCGCCGATCCACCACACCGGCGAAGGGGTGTTTCGCGACCTGCCTTCGCCTTACACCGCGACCCGCTACCACTCGTTGATCGTCGCCCGCGACAGCCTGCCCGAGGTGCTGGAAGTGACGGCGTGGACCGTGGATGAAGAAGATAAAATCGACGAAATCATGGGTTTTCGCCACCGCGAATTCGCCGTCGAGGGCGTGCAATTCCACCCTGAGTCGATCCTCACCGAACACGGCCACGCGCTGCTCGCCCATTTTCTCGGGGTCGATACCGCGGGCCTGAAGCTCAATATCCCGCAAACCGCCGAGGCCGGGCCATGAGTGCGCTCGGCACCGCGCTGGCCGCCGTGATTCAGGGCCGCGACCTCGACGCCAAGGCGATGCGCGCTGCGCTCGGCGAGGTGATGGAAGGTGCCGCTGAACCACTCCAAATCGCAGCATTTTTGGCTGCCTTAGCCGCCAAGGGCGAAACGGTCGAGGAGATCGCCGCGGCGGCCGGCGTGCTGCGCGACCACGCTCTGGCGCTCGAGGTGCACGGCGAACACCTGATCGACACTTGCGGCACCGGCGGCGACGGGGCATCGATTTTCAATGTCTCGACCGCCGCGGCGTTCGCTGCCGCGGCCGGCGGCGCACAAGTCGCCAAGCACGGCAACCGTTCGGTATCGAGCCGCTCGGGCAGCGCCGACGTGCTCGAAGCGGCCGGCATCGACCTCGAAGCCGAACCGGCGACGGTGGCGCGGGCGATCGAACATCTCGGCATCGGCTTTCTGTTCGCCCCGGCGCACCATCCAGCCACCCGGCACGTCGTGGCGGTCCGGCGGGCGCTCGGCGTCCGCACCCTGTTCAATCTGCTCGGGCCGCTGACCAATCCGGCCGGCGCGACGCGGCAACTGCTCGGCGTGTACCACGAAAAGTGGCTCGAACCTTTGGCCCGCACGTTACAGGCGCTCGGCAGCCGGCACGTGCTGGTCGTCCATGCCGCCGACGGTCTCGACGAGATCAGTCTCGCCGCGCCGACTGGCGTCGCCGAACTCAAAGACGGCCACATCCGCCGTTACACGATCGCGCCGGAGCAATTCGGCATCGCCCGCCAGCCGCTGACCGGTCTTGTGGTGAGTGAACCGCGCGAATCGCTGGCCCTGCTCGAACAGGCGCTCAGTGGCGCGCCCGGCGCGGCGGGCGATCTTGTCGCGTTGAACGCCGGTGCGGCACTCTATGTCGCCGGCCTCGCGCCGGATCTGGCCGGCGGTGTGGCGCAGGCGCGCGAAGTCCTGGCCTCGGGCAACGCCTGGCGTCGGGTCGGCGAACTGGCCGAATTCACCCGTACCGCCCGGACGGTCGAGGCCGGCGGATGAACGGGCCACGCACCTTCCTCGAACGCATTCTCGATACCAAGCGCGAAGAGATCGCAGCGCGCCGCGCCCGCCTGCCGGCCGGTGAATTGGCAGCCCGGATCGCCGGACTGCCGCCGCCCCGGCCGTTCGCCGCGGCACTGCGCGCCGCCGCCGAAAGCGACGGCCTGGCGGTGATCGCCGAAATCAAACGCGCCTCGCCGAGCGCCGGCGTGATCCGTGCCGATTTCGATCCCGCGCGCCTCGCCGCGCAGTACGCCGCCGGCGGCGCGGCGTGCCTCTCGGTGCTGACCGATGCAACGTATTTCCAGGGTCACGAAGACCACCTGAGCGCCGCCCGCGCGGCGTGCGATCGGCCGGTGCTGCGCAAGGATTTCACGCTCGATCCGTGGCAGATCGACGAAGCGCGACTGATCGGCGCCGACGCCGTGCTGTTGATCGCCGCCGCGCTGCCCGGCGAACGCCTCGCCGAACTGTATGCGCACGCCGCAGAACGGCAACTGGCGGCGCTCGTCGAAATCCACGACGAGGCCGAACTCGAACGGGCGCTCGCCTTGAAAGCCGAACTCGTCGGCATCAATCACCGCGACCTCAGAACATTCGTCACCGATCTTGCGATCGGCGAGCGGCTCGCACCGCGCATCGCGCCGCCGGCGCTGGCGATCGGCGAAAGCGGCATTCGCAACGCCGCCGATTGTGCAAGACTGTGGCGGGCCGGCGGGCGCGCCGTCCTGATCGGCGAAACCTTCATGCGCGCCGCCGACCCCGGCGCCGCCCTCGCCGCGCTGCGCCGCGATTTCCAACAAGCAGCCGGCCTCGGCCGGCCAACCTGATCCACTCACTGGGGATTGCAATGAGGATATGCAACAAGAAACGATACCGACCGCTGTCGATCGATCACCTGACTTTTTGGATGTTTGCGATAACGATGATGACCACCGCCTGCCAACCCCCACCACCCGCCAACGGCGATCCCGCCCCACCGCTCGCCGCCCAGCGCCCGTATACGTTGACGCTGCACGGCGAAACCCGCGACGACCCGTGGTACTGGCTGCGCGACGATACGCGCGCCGATCCCGACGTGCTCGCCTACCTCGAGGCCGAAAATGAGTACACCCGAGCACGCCTGGCCGAACAAAATACCCAGCGCGAGACGCTGTATCAGGAATTTGCGGCCCGCATCAAACCCGACGATTCCGAAGTGCCGTACCGGCTCGGCCACGCCTGGTACGCGACGCGCTACGTCGCCGGCAAGGAACTGCCGCAGCACGTGCGCTGGCTAAGCGCTGCCGCCTGGCCCACGGGCGAGCCGCAAATCCTTCTTGATGAAAACGAACTCGGCCGCGGGCTCGATTTCTACCAGATCGGCACGTTCGAGGTATCGCCTGACGACCGCTGGTTGGCGTGGAGCGAGGATACACAAAGCCGCGGCATCTACACCCTCCGTTTCCGCGATCTGAGCGGCGCCGAGGAAGCCGCCGAGGTCATCGAAATGGCCTCGCCGGCGATCGCTTTCGCCGACGACAATCGCACAGTGTTCTACGTCCGTTTGCAAGACGAAACGCTGATCCCGTGGCAAGTCTGGCGCCACCGGATCGGCACCGACCCGGCGGCGGACGTGCTCGTCCTGCAAGAAGACGACCCGGCTTTTTACACCACCGTCGCCCGTTCGCGCGACGGGCGGTGGATCGAGATCGTCCAGGATTCGACGTTGACCAGCGAAATGCACGTCATCCCGGCGGCGCAGCCTGAGCGCCCGGCGCAGAGCGTCGCGCCGCGCCGCGCCGGGCACGAATACACCGCCGAAGTCAGCGGCGAGGACGTTTATCTATTGAGCAATCTCAACACGCCGAACTTTCGGCTCGTGCGCTTCCCGCTCGGCCAGGGTTACGACCCGGCGCACTGGGAAGAGGTCGTCGCCGGCCGGCCCGACGTCTTGTTGCACGGCATGCAGGTGCTGGAAAACCACGTCGCCCTGGAGGAAATCGAGCACGGGACGATGAAAATCCGTGTCGTGCCGCTCGACGGCGGCGAGAGTTTCCATCTCGCCGCCGACGAGGCGGCCTACGTCGCGCGCCTCGACAACAATCCCGAAGCCACGGCCCCGTACCTGCGCTATCGTTACGAATCGCCCGCCGTGCCGCCCAGGATTTATGATGTCGAGCTAACCAGTCGCGAACGCACCCTGCGCAAGCAATCGTTCGCCGGCGACGACTTCGACGCCGCGCGCTACCAGGTGACGCGCCTCGACGTCGCGGCGCGCGACGGCACCGCAATCCCCGTCACGCTGCTGCACCGCGCCGGCGCCGACCCGCACGGCCGCCACCCGCTGTATCTTTCCGGATACGGCGCCTACGGCATCAGTTACCTGCCGACCTTCAGACCGCAGGTGCTGAGCCTCGTCGATCGCGGTTTCGTCTCGGCCATCGCCCATATCCGCGGCGGGCAGGAACTCGGCCGGGCGTGGTATGAAGCGGGCAAACTGCTCAACAAACGCAACACCTTCACCGATTTCATCGACGCGGCACGCGCCCTGGCCGCCAACGGCTGGGCCGATCCCGGGCGCATCGCCGGTGCCGGCCGTTCGGCCGGCGGACTTCTGATCGGCGCCGTCGCCAACCTCGCACCGGAGACATTCAACGTACTGATCGCCGGCGTGCCGTTCGTCGACGTCATCACGACGATGTCCGACGAATCGATACCGCTCACCACCTTCGAATACGACGAATGGGGCAACCCGGCCGATCCGGAATACTATCGTTACATGATGAGCTACTCGCCGTACGACAACGTCGCGGCGCACGACTATCCCAATATGCTGGTCACCACCGGCCTGTGGGATCCCGCCGTCCAGTACTGGGAACCGGCCAAATGGGTCGCCCGGCTGCGGCACACCAAAACCGGCGACCAGGAACTGCTCTTCCACATCGACATGAGCGCCGGCCACCGCGGCGGCGCCGGCCGTTACGAACGCCTGCGCGATACGGCGCTGGAATACGCCTTCATCCTGAAGCACCTGGCAAGCGAGTGAATCGCAATAGGCTGCCGGCCAGGAGCCGGCAGCCTGCCGTGGTTATCCGCGATCAGTTTTTCTTTTCCTCATGGAGGCTCTCTTCTGCATCATCATCGATGACTTCAAACTCACCCAGTGTGACATCGCCGAACGTATAAAGGTACTCGTTAATGTAGTTCTGCAAGTGTACGACATTTTGCTTGATCGGAAGATAGTAATCAAATCCAGTCGCATCATCTGTAATTTGATATTGTCCGCCTTGATTGGCTTCTAGAAAGGAATTGATATGCTTTGGCAGAGACTATGGAAATTAGTTATGCTTTTCTCGTTATCATTTTTATTAATTAAAGATAAAATATACATTCTATTATCAATCATTCCGGATAAGGTATCGGTTATCTCATCATGGTTTTCGAGGCGAGAAAATAATTTCATTATTTCATTTAAGATTTTGACATCTGCTGACTCTTTGAGATTTTGGTTGTCAATACCAAGCATAGAACCGAATAGATGATGCTCTACACAAGATTGTACGAGATAAGCATATTGTTCTTCTTTGACTTTAGGAATGTTAATGTCAGCGAACGCAAGCGCAACATGCACAAGCTCATGCGCTACATTGGTAGTAACGTCACGCACCAGTCGTTTATGAGTCAAATCATTATTGTTGATTACGAAGCCAAATCGTAACTTATGAACTTGATTGGTGCCAAAAGATGTTGAGTATGATTGTATTTTAATACCATACTCGTGGTCTTTATGTTGTGGAAAGTATATGATGTCGTACTTATATATTGGTGGATCGTAACCCGATATTTCCTGGATGAGATTATTTAAACTTAATATATGTTTTGATATTTCTGGTAAATATTCGTTGATCTTCTGTTGAATGAGTGAATTATCCAGGTTATTATGAAGGTATATCCTTAATCTTTGGTTATTGCTTGCTTGTTCGTGGAATATATATATATTTGAATC
>DAITQM010000022.1:0-59637 GCA_036832975.1 Pseudomonadota bacterium
ACGGGTTGAAATCAGGCCATCTTTTTCAACTGTTTATGGGACAGCAGTGGCTTGACATTTAATAATTTAGTATGATAATAAATTCACAGCCTTTTGACTCAAAAAGGTGGACGGAAATGTTGTTAGGGAATTGTAGATTTCTTGCCATGCTGGCTTTACTCATTTTTAACATTTCATCTGCAAAGGAAGTAAACAACAATCAGAAAGTTAATGGAGCCCTCCTCGACGTTTATGCGGCCTTCAGCCGGCCGATCTATAATACAGCTTGGCATTCCAGCATGGGCTCTGCAGTTGTAGAAGCCCATTCTGTTCGCCTCGACCTGGAAACGTTGCAAACCATTACCCCCCCCCAGCCAATCAGGTTCGGTAACCCCCCCTCGGGCCGGTGCTGACGGGCCAATCGGTCCGGGTCGTGCTTCCCAAGCTCAGCCAGGCGCTTACGCTGTACGTGGACAGGGTTGAGGAACTGGTTCCTGGCGTCCTCACCTATTCCGGAGAAGCCTCCGAAATCCCCGGCACCTTTTTCACGTTTTCCGTCGCTAACGGCCGCCTCCTCGGGAAACTCCTGATCGGGTTGGCCAGTTATGTGATTGAGCCCGCGCCTAACGAAACGGGAAAACATGACCTGATAGTTCTCGACCGCGGGCTTTTGCCCCCGGACGACAACACGCTAAATTCTCCTTCGCTGGACGAAAGTTCGTCCTCCGGCTCGCCCACCACCCAGGCCTCAACGTCAGGGACCACAGGTTCAGGCATCGTTCAGGTATTGTTTCTGTTCGCCAGCAACGTTACCGACCAGAACAACCGGGCGGCCAATATAGTCTCTGAATTCAACGCCGCCCTAGCCCGCAGCGCTGTGGATAGCGCCAAAAGAATCACCTCTGGAGGTCTGATAACAGTGCAAGACGATTTTAATGGGCTTTGTAGATCTGTAATTATAAATAAAATGCGCTTAAGAAATCCACCTTTTGAACTTATTGATGATTGGCTGAGTTCCGAAATGGATATGGCGGATGCAGCTTTTTTAATCGTAACAACAGATAATAATATAGATTGCAGTTCTCAGCCTCCGCCATTAGGCCAAGGTGATGGTGTGCCAGGGGGAAGAATAGGAGGATTGGCTCATCTTTTCGACCCTAATAATCCATTCGGGCTTTCGACGGATACTTTTGCATTAGGCGATCTGACCGCATTGCATGAGTTCGGCCATGTGCTTGGAGGGCAGCATGCGGATGAATCGTCCGATATTGTAACAACTGTGGATTTTGGAGATGGCGCCCACGGTTTTGAAAATAACAACGCCGGCCAGTGGCAGACTATTATGGGTGGTTATACTACGCCAAGATGCGTATTCAATTTTAACAATCCAGATCCTGTATCACAAACTTGTGAGCGGATTAATTTCTTCTCGAACCCAGTAATTAAAACCACTGTCAATGGTCAATTGGTGACTATAGGCACGAATGATGACGATGGAGGAGTAAACTTTGACAATGGGCAAAGAAAAGCCGATATGGAAAGTTGGTTGGAAGAATCGAGCTTGCCGATAGTTTCCGGTTATCAGACAGATCCGCCACCTCCGGCCGGCGCACCAACTCTTAACGTGATGTCCGAACACTGCTTCGGCTTACATACAGCATCTTGGAATCAGGTTACAGGTGCTGATCTTTTACAGCTTTTCAGTTCTACGTCCTCGAACTTTACATCGCCTGTTTTACGTTTCGAAGGAACAGGCACGCTTGTCACGATTAATGTGCCTCAGAATACTACCTGGTTCTTGAGAGTGCGGGCGTGTAATGGCGGCGGTTGCACAGGATTGAGCAATCAACAAAGTGCAACTTGGGTGAATGAGTGTTTTTGAAGGTGGACCGACATGAACATGAATGACATGAAGATTCTCACTAGATCGAAAATTATTTTCATTCTAGGAATTATATTTTTGAGTTCGACGCAAATCATTATGGCACAATCTCAAGATGCGGACCGGTTTTTTAACCCGTTCCCTGAAACCGGCGCGTGGTTCGCTAATGACGATTCCAATACCGGCTTTGTCTTCGAGATTCAAAACGGCATTCTGGCCGGGGCGTATTTCGGCTTCGACAATGATGGTAACAATGTCTGGTTTATATTTAGCGGTAAACTACAACCGCGCCTATTCCCTGGGCAGCAAATCCAGGACGGTTGGCGTATCGAAACTGATTTGTTACAGTTCGCTAACGGTAAGTGCATTTTTAATTGTGTGCCCGGCGATGATCCAGTTATGCCGGTCAGAGAAGTAGTCGGTCAGATTGTGATCGAGTTTTCTGGCAGAAGCGAAGCTACGTTCCAAGTTGATGATTCTGAGCCTGTTCCGATTATACCGTTGTATTTCGGGAATCATGCTTTCGTATTCGATCCGGAACAGCCGCTGCGTTTTCTACCGAATTTATCCGGCACTTGGGTTGTGGCAATGAGCAGCGCATTTTTTACCGATGTCGATCCCCATACGCTCACTACCGTAATAGACGTCGGCGTACGAGATGTCGTCCCCATCGAATCTGACCCCCAGCAGCCTGCGAGATTTTTGGAAGTGCGCTTTCCTATCACACGCGATCAATCCAACCTTTTTCCAGAGAACTCAGAAATTGTTTGTTCTTTCTTCGTCTCCACGGACGAAACCGAGATGGATAGCCCAGTTTGCAATATTCTATTCTCACTAGGACCCATGACAGCCATTGGGACTAATTTCGATTTGATAACGGATTCTCGTTTCACTATGTTCCAAAGTTCTGACGTTGTTGGATCTTTCAGGCGTTTTGATTTTTTCAGATTGGATTATGATTAAGTGACACTCGTGGCAATATCACTCTGGACGCACCCGATTACTGTTCGGTGGTTTCCTATAATCGGGCTGGCAAACGGAAAGGAGTGGCTTGTCATGTTTCAACTCATTCATCGCCCGGAAACCAATGGGTTTCGTCTGTTGCGCGCGGTCGGCTCTACGATTTCGCTGTTCGGCCTGTTTCTGGTCGGGCTGGCACTTGCAGCAGGGGTGGCCGCAATCGTGGCTGATTTGCACATCGGGTTCGGCACGTTCAACGTTGGCTTCCTGATGCTCTGGCTGCTCCTGGTTGGCATCGGCATCCTGGCCGCGGGCCAGGTGCTACACCTGCTGGTCGCATTCTGGCGAGCCCCGGATCGTCGCGACTAAGTTCGTTTCCGCTCTTGCCAGCGGGATCGTCCGATGTCGGTCGACCAGCCGCCATGACAGCCTGGGGTTATGGCGCTTGCTGCCGGGTAGCGGTGCTGACGCGGTCCGGCGGCAGGAATAATGTGAGCAGATCGTTGAGGTAACGGCGGCCGCGGGCGGTGGGGAGCAGACGGCGGGGGTGGCGGCGGAGCAGGCCGAGTTCGCGGGCGCGGGCGAGCGGTGCGGCGATCTCGGCGATTTCAAGGCCGGTGCGGGTGGTGAAGTCGGTGATGGTGGTGCCTTCGGCCAGCCGCCAGGTGTTCATGAAATACTCGAACGGGAGATCGACCGCAGGGACGACACGGCGATCGATATCCCAGTGGCCGTGCGCCGCCGCTTCGAGGTAACGCTTGGGGTGCGGCCGGCGGGTATAACGCCAGACCGCACCGTCGATCGTCAGTTTGCCGTGGGCGCCGGCGCCGAGGCCCAGGTAATCGCAGAAGCGCCAATAATTGAGGTTGTGCCGGGCTTGGTGGCCGGCCAGGCTCCAGGCCGAGATTTCATAGTTGTGGAATCCGGCGTACAGCAGGCGGCGTCGGGTCAGGCGGCCGATCGCGGCGAGGTGTCGTTCATCCGGCAGGCTGGGCGGGGCAGCGGCGAAAGCGGTGTGCGGTTCGATCGTCAACTGGTAATGCGACAGGTGCGGCGGTTGCCAGGCGAGGGCGGCTTCGATGTCGGCCAGCGCCCCGGCCGGTGTCTGTCCGGGCAGGCCGTGCATCAGGTCGAGATTGAAGTTCGTAAAGCCGGCCGCGCGCGCGGCGTCGATCGCCTGGTGCGCCGCACGACTGTCGTGGATCCGGCCGAGCGTGTTGAGCGCACGGTCGTCGAAGCTTTGGATCCCGAGACTCAGGCGATTGACGCCGGCGGCGCGGTAGGCGGCGAAACGTTGCGCATCGCTCGCTCCCGGATTGGCTTCGAGCGTAATTTCTCTATCGTCTTCGAGACCGAGCCGCTGGTCGATCGCCGCCAGAATATCGGCGATGGCTGAGCCGCTGAACAGGCTGGGCGTGCCGCCGCCGAAAAACACGCTGCCCGCGCGCCGGCCCTGGACCGCAGTTGACTGGGCCGTCAGATCGGCGATCAGCGCCTTGACGTATTCGCCCTCGGGCAGCACTTCCGGCGCCGGGTGCGAGTTGAAATCGCAATACGGGCACTTGCGCACGCACCACGGCAAATGGACGTACACGCCAAGCGGCGGCGCATCGCGGTCAGGCAGCGGGCGCTTCGGGAAGCGTTGCGGGGCGACTGACGGCGAGCCCGAGTTCATGCAGCAATCCATCTTCGAGTCCATAGATCAGGCCATGCACGGTCAGCGCCTGGCCGCGGGCCCAGGCGTCGGTGACGATCGTTGTGCGGCAGACATTGGTCACTTGTTCGTGAACGTTGAGTTCGCACAGCCGCCGCCAGCGTGCCGTATCGTCCGGCAGCGCAGCCAAAGTCGTGGCGTGGCGGTTGCGAATGTCCTGCACATGACGCAACCAGTGATCAATCAGTCCGAGACGCGCGTCGTCGAGCGCCGCCCGCACGCCGCCGCAGCCGTAGTGGCCGCAGACGATAATATGCCGGACTTTGAGCACATCGACGGCGAACTGCACAACCGAGAGGCAGTTGAGGTCGGTATGGACCACCACGTTGGCGACATTGCGGTGGACAAAGATCTCGCCCGGCAGCATGCCGGCGATCTCGTTGGCCGGCACCCGGCTGTCGGCGCACCCGATCCACAGGTAACGCGGCCGCTGCAGGGCGGAAAGCCGGGAAAAAAAATCCGGCTGCCGCGCCGTCATGCGCGCCGCCCAGGTGCGGTTGTTGGCGAGAAGGGATTGCAGATCGTCGTTTTCGGTCATCGCGTTGCGCAACAAAGGGACACTCGGCGACCATCATAAAGGCACAATATACGGCCGGCTTGAGGCCGAACCTGTTTCGAGTTATAATCGCGAATGATTCTCATATCCAAAACAAACCGGTAGGCCTTCATGTCACAGCGCGCCTGTTTTCATTCTGTCATCGCCTTTGTGTGGTTCGGGCTGGCCGGCACCGGCGTGCAGGCGGCGTCCGATCCGGCGCGCATCGTGCACCTGTTGCAATACATCGCCGTGGATTACGCCGGGGCGGTGAGCGCGGGCCAGGTCTCCAACCCGGTCGAATATGACGAGATGGTCGAGTTCGCCGCGACGACGCGAGATGACTTGGCGGGCTTGCCGGCGGTGGCCGAAACCCCGGCCTTGCTGGCCGCGGCGGATGAATTGTCCCGGATTATCGGGACACGCGCCGCAACCGGGGACGTGGCGCAGCGCGCCGCGGCGCTGGCCACCGCGATTTTGCAGGCCTACGACGTTCTGCCTTTGCCGGCCGCTACCCCCGACCTCGGACAGGGCGCCGGGTTGTACGCGACGCAATGTGCCGGCTGTCACGGCGCCACGGGGCGGGGCGACGGTCCGGCCGCCGCCGGGCTCGAACCGCCGCCGAGTGCGTTTACCGACCCTGCGCGGCACGGGCAATTGAATGTGCTCACCTACTACAACACGATCCGTTACGGCGTTTCCGGCACGGCGATGGCTGCTTACGAGGCGCTGTCCGACCAGGACCGTTGGAATTTGGCGTTTTATCTCGCTACGCTGGGCGTCGATCCAGAACAGATCGCTGCTGGCCAGCAAGTCTGGGAGGCGGGCGGGGCTCCGGACCTGACGACCCTCGCCCAGGTGGTTACGGCCCGCCCGGCCGACCTCGGCGCCGAAAAAGACCGCGCCCTGTTGGCCTATCTGCGATCACACCCCGAAGCGTTGGCGCCGACCGCCGACGCGGCGCTCGCCACGGCCCGCGAACTTTTGGCGCACAGCGCGGCGGCCGCCGCGGCGGGTCGGCGTGATGAGGCACAACGCCTGGCGATTGCCGCCTATCTGGACGGCTTCGAGCTGGCCGAATCGCGTCTCGCGGCGCGTGACCGGGAGATGATGCTCGAACTCGAAGGCGGAATGATGCGCTTTCGGGAGCTTTTGCGCGATACGGCAACGGCGGACGAAATCGCCCACGCCCGCGCCGAACTCGATGCTGGTCTGGCCCGCGCCGGCCGGTTGCTCGACGAAGGCGGCGGCGACGGCTTCTGGATCGGGCTTACGGGGGCGCTTTTGGTCATTGTCCGGGAAGGGATGGAAGCGCTATTGGTGGTTGCCGCATTGCTCGCATTTGCCCACCGCTTCGGGGCCGGCCGGGGGCCGATCCATTACGGCTGGACGACGGCGCTGGGCGCTGGGCTGGTCACCTGGGTGCTCGCCGCGTTCTTTATCACGATCAGTGGCGCGACGCGCGAATTGAGCGAAGGCGCCGCGGCGCTGCTCGCCGCCGGCGTGTTGTTTTACATGGGCTTTTGGATGCACGACAAAAGCCACGCCGTGCGCTGGCACGACTACCTGAACCGGCGGATGGAGGGCGCCTTGGCGCGTGGCAGCCGATTCGGCCTCGGGGCGCTGGCGTTTATCGCGGTGTATCGCGAGGTGTTCGAAACGATTCTGTTCATGCAGGCGCTGTGGTTGTCGGCCGCCCCCGACGGCCGGCTGGGCCTGGTGTCGGGTGGGATTGCGGCGACGCTGCTCCTCGGCGTCCTCGCCTGGCTGATCCTGAAAGTCAGTGCCCGGCTGCCGCTCGGCCCGTTTTTCGCGTGGAGCGCGGCGTTGATGTACCTGCTCGCCGTGGTGTTCGCCGGTAAAGGTGTGATGGCGCTGCAGGAAGCCGGCATGCTGCCCCTCAGCGAAATCGCTTTTCCGCGCATCGATTGGCTCGGCATTTACCCCTCGCGGCAATCGCTGACGCTGCAATTGGTGATGCTGCTGCTGCTGGTGTATCTGCTGTGGATCCGGCCGCGCTTTGCGCCGGGTAAAATCAGGGTCGATGAATGAGAATCCGCGGCTCGGGCGGGCATGATACTCGGCCCGAAAACGACCATCGCCAGCTTCGACGTCGATGCGCAGTGCACGTTCACGCCGCTGTGTCCGGCTGAGTTGCCGGTCCCGGGTGGCGATGAAATCGTCGCGGCGCTGAACGCCCAGGCGGCTCTGGCCGCCTACCGCCTCGGTTCCAAGGACGCGCACAGCCCGGCTGCGGTCTGGGTGACGGTCGATCCTGCCCAGGTCGGTCAGGCGGGGGCGGTCGGGGCCCAGGCCGACCGCTACTGGCCTTCGCACGCCGTGCCCGGCACCCGCGGTTTCGAATTGCTGCCTGGCCTGCCGCGGCCGTGGGAGTATGACTTTTTCGTCTGGAAGGGCGTCGAGCCCGAAATGCACCCTTACGGCGCCTGCTACCACGACCTCGATGAGCGGCTCAGCACCGGGGCCATCGAGTTTTTGCATGCCCGGGGCGTCAAGACGGTGTTGGTCGGCGGGCTGGCCCTCGATTATTGCGTCAAAACCACTGCCTTGCAGCTCGCCCGCGCCGGTTTTCAAGTCATCGTCAATCGTGCCGCGAGCCGCGGACTGACCGCGCCGACGACGGCCGAGGCGCTGGCCGCGTTGCAGGCGGCTGGGATCGCGATTGTCACGAACCTAGCCGCCTGGGAAGCAGGCAAATGATCATCCACACCCTGCTCGACACCGATCTTTACAAATTCACGATGATGCAGGCGGTGCTGCACCACTTCCCGGCGGCGCACGTCGAATACACGTTCAACTGCCGGACGCCGGGCATCGACCTTCGCCCGTGCCGGGCGGCGATCGAAGCGGAAATCGAACAGCTTTGTACGCTGCGTTTCACCCCCGCGGAACTGGAGTACCTCGGCGCCTTGCGGTATATCAAAAGCGATTTCGTCGAGTTCCTCCGGCTGTTTCAGTTTCAGGAGCGCTTCGTCCACCTCGGGGAGGAGGACGGCAAACTGACGCTGAAAATTGCCGGACCGTGGCTGCACACGATATTGTTCGAGGTGCCGCTGCTGGCGATCATCAGCGAAACCTGGCACCAGACGACCGCCGGCGAGATCGATCTGGCCGCCGGCCGTGACAAGCTCGCCGCCAAGATCGCCCGCCTCCGCGCCCTGCCGGCAAACAGCCGTTTCGGCTTCGCCGATTTCGGCACCCGGCGCCGTTTTTCCCGCGCCTGGCAAGAAGAAGTGGTCTATACGTTTGCCCGCGAACTGCCTGGCCGCTTCCGCGGTACCAGCAACGTTCACCTGGCGCGGCAATACGATCTGACGCCGATCGGCACGATGGCCCATGAGTTCATCCAAGCGTGCCAGGCGCTCGGCCCGCGGCTGCGCGATGCGCAGCGCTTCGCCTTCGAAAGCTGGGCCCGGGAGTACCGCGGCGATTTGGGCATCGCGCTCTCCGACACTTATGGGTTGCAGCCTTTCCTGCGCGATTTCGATCTTTATTTTTGCAAACTGTTCGACGGCGCGCGCCAGGATTCCGGCGATCCGTACCATTGGGCCGAACAGGTGATCGCCCACTACCGGCGAAACCGGGTCGATCCGGCCGGCAAGACGCTGGTCTTTTCCGACAACCTGACGATCGACAAAGCGATCGCCCTCGACGAGCGTTTCGGCGGCGAGGCCAGAACGGCGTTCGGTATCGGGACGCATCTGACCAATGACGTGGGCGTCAAGCCGATCAACATCGTGATCAAAATGACCGCCTGCAACGGCCAGCCGGTGGCCAAGCTCTCCGATTCGCCCGGTAAGATTATGTGCGACGATGAAACCTACCTCGCCTGGCTGCGCCAGGCATACGATTTAAACAACAGTCTTTCATGAACCGTTGGCTGCGACTGATGCGCTTCGATCGGCCGATCGGCATTTTTTTGCTGCTCTGGCCGACGTGGTGGGCGTTGTGGCTGGCCGCCGGCGGATTGCCGTCGTGGCGCAACCTTCTTATCTTTACCGCCGGAGTTGTCGTGATGCGTGCCGCCGGTTGCACGATCAACGATTACGCTGACCGCGCTTTCGATCCACACGTGGCGCGCACCCGGCAAAGGCCGTTGGCCGCCGGCGAAATCGCGCCGCGACAGGCGTTATGGCTGTTCGCCGCGCTGCTTGCCGCCGCCTTGCTGCTCGTCTCGTTCACCAACCGGTTGACGATCGTGCTCGCCTTCGCCGGTGCCGCGCTGGCCGCCGCATATCCGTATTTCAAACGCTGGACCCACTGGCCGCAGGTGGTGCTCGGCGCGGCGTTCGGCTGGAGCATCCCAATGGCGTTTGCCGCCGAAACCGGCAGCGTGCCGGCGCCGGCGTATGCGCTGTACGCGATCAATCTGCTTTGGGTTTTGATCTACGACACCGAATACGCGATGGCCGACCGCGACGAGGATTTCCTGGTCGGCATCAAATCCACCGCCATCCTGTTCGGCCGCCATGACCGATTGATCGTCGGCCTTTTGCAGGCGCTGCTGCTCGCCGGCCTGTTGGGGCTCGGCGTTGCAGCGCACCTCGGCACGGCCTGGTATGCCGTCCTGCCGGTGGTTGGCGGATTGTTCGCCTGGCAGCAATGGTTGATCCGCGAGCGGGCTGCGGCGCAATGCTTTCGCGCCTTTTTGCACAACAACTGGGTGGGGTTGGCGATTTTTACCGCGCTGCTGCTGGCGCTGAGTACGGCGGGCTGAACAAGACCGCAGACAGCGCCAATAACGTCTATGAGATTCGATGATTACGCAAGATAAACTTTCGAACGAGTGGCTGGTGCGTCAATGCGACCCCGGAACGTATGCCCGCGGGCATGGTTATCGCAACGAACGGCGGGCCCGGCTTGAGCAGGTTCAGCAGCGGCCGGGCGGTGGCGTATTACTGCTCGGCACTTGCCAGGGCAGCGGGGTCGAGCCTTACGACCAGCATGTCGAGATCCATGAGGAGTGGGGTTCGCCGGTCCTGGACGGGGACTGTAGTTGCCCCGTCGGTTACAACTGCAAGCACGTCGTGGCCCAGGTGTTGACCTGGATGACGCAGCCGGAACACGTGTCGCACGAGCGTGATACCGCCGCCTGGTTGGCCGAGCTGATGCGGCGCGAAGAACCGGCGGCCGCCGGTTCGCTGCTCTATATTCTCTCCCCGGGCGGCCCGCAGGGCGATGTCTATCGAGTCGATTTCGTGGTTGCCAAACGAAGACAGGACGGCGCTTGGGGCAAGGGGCGCGTTGCCTATCTGTCGTCGATCAGCTATCTCCTGTCGCCCCCCACCTACCTGCAAGCGATCGATAAAGAAATTGTCGCCTGCCTCGAAGTGATGGTGAAAGGAAGGAGCTACGATACCTCGCTGACCGGAGCCGCCGGCTATTTCGCGCTGCGCAAAATCATTGAAAGCGGCCGGGCGTATTTAGGCCGCGAGCGCCGCGGTCCTCTCGCTTGGGACGCGGCGCGCGACCTGCATGCCGCTTGGAAAAAATCCGATGGCCTTTTTAGACTCGACTGTGAAACCGCCGGCGGCGGCGCGATCCTGGGGGTGGAACCGCCGTGCTACCTGGATCCCGTTGGCTTGTGCGCCGGCCGGCTTCGTCTGCCCGACGGGTTTGAAAACACGCGGTTGGACTGGTTGCGCCGCGCGCCAGTGGTGGACGAAGTCGGCGCCGCGGACTTGAGCCGCCGGTTGGCGCTGCTTGCCCCGTATTTGCCGGCGCCGGTCGAGGTGAAGTATCACGATTACGATCGGCCGCCGCAGCCTTGTTTGACCGTGACCTTCGATCCGCAGCGGCCGGAAGAGGGGGGTGCGGAGCTGCGCTTTGCATACGACACACTGACGATCTCAGCGGACGATCCCGACATTGTCTGCGCCGATAGCGCGGGGCGCCTGGTGCGCGTCCATCGCCATCGGGACGCCGAAAACCAGGCGCAGGCCCGACTCGTCGCCGCCGGCCTCGAACCCTCACCGGCGGCCGCCTGGCACTTTCGAATGGGCGAGAGTGCGGCGCGTTTCGGAGCCCGCGAAGCCTGGCTTTCCTGGTTCGACACGGTCGTTCCCGAACTCGAAAACGCCGGCTGGCGCATCGAACGGCAGGGCGCGGCGGCATTCGAGTTCAGTCAGGCCGACCGGATTGCCGGGGAAATCGAAAGTGCCGGCAGCGATTGGTTCAGCTTGCGCTTCGATCTGGAAGTAGACGGCCGGCGCCTGCCGCTGCTGCCGCTGGTCAGCCAACTGCTGGAACATTACCGGCCGGGCCAGTTACCCGACAAACTGTACCTGGACAACGGCCAAGGTCATTACGTCGCGATACCGGCGCCGCAGATCGAGCCGGTGCTGAAGACCATCGTCGAGCTGTTCGACCGTGTCAAAGACGACGCGCTCAAACTGGGGCGGCCGGACGCCACGCGGCTTTTGGATTTAGCGGGAATACCACTGGCCGGTGGCGGCGCCTTCAAGAAATTGGCACGCCGCTTGGCCGATTTTTCCGGCCTGCAACCGGTGCCGCTGCCATCCACCTTCAAAGGCGAATTGCGCCAATATCAGCAACATGGGGTCAATTGGTTGCAATTCCTCCGGCTTCACGAACTGGGCGGCATCCTCGCCGACGATATGGGGCTGGGTAAAACCATACAGGCGCTCGCCCACCTGGCGGTGGAAAAACGCGCCGGCCGGATGAAACATCCTTGTCTGATCGTCGCTCCGACCAGCCTGATGGGTAACTGGCGGCGGGAAGCGTCGAGCTTTACGCCGGGATTGCAGGTACTGGTGCTGCACGGTGCCGGACGAACCGCCCATTTCCCGCATCTTGCCGAATTCGACCTGGTGTTGACCACTTACCCGTTGCTGCCGCGCGACCGTGCCGCGCTCCTCAAGCAACCTTGGCATTATCTGATCCTCGACGAAGCGCAACAGATCAAAAATCCGCGCGCCCAGGCGGCGCAGGTTGTGCGGGCCATGCAGGCCAAGCATCGTTTGTGCCTGACCGGCACGCCAATGGAAAACCATCTCGGCGAGCTGTGGGCGCAGTTCGATTTTCTGATGCCCGGCTTTCTCGGCGATCGTGATAGTTTCACGCGCACCTACCGCACGCCGATCGAAAAGTACCACGACGGCGAGCGCTTGTCGGCACTGGTCCGGCGCACCGCGCCTTTCCTGTTGCGCCGCACCAAAGATCGTGTCGCCGTCGAATTGCCGCCGAAAACCGAAATCGTGCGCGCCGCCGTCTTCGAGCCGCGCCAGGCGCGCTTGTACGAAGCGATCCGGCTGACGATGGAAAAGAAAGTGCGCGAGGCGGTCGCGGCCCGGGGTCTGGCGCGCAGCCACATCATTATGCTCGAGGCGCTGCTGAAACTCCGGCAAGTCTGCTGCGATCCGCGGCTGTTGCCCCCCGGCACCCGTGGGGCGCACAAAATCCCTTCGGCGAAGTACGAGTTGTTGTTCGAACTATTGCCGGAACTGCTCGCCGAAGGGCGGCGGGTGCTGCTCTTCTCGCAATTCGCCACGATGCTCGGCCTGATCGAAAGCGAGATCCGGCGCCGCGGATTCGACTACTGCAAACTCACCGGGAAAACACAAAAGCGCGATGCAATGATCCAGCGCTTTCGCGACGGTCAAGCCAACCTGTTCCTGATCAGCCTGAAAGCCGGCGGTGTCGGATTGAACCTGGTCGAAGCCGACACCGTAATCCATTACGACCCCTGGTGGAACCCGGCCGTCGAACACCAGGCCACCGACCGCGCCCACCGCATCGGCCAGGATAAGCCGGTCTTCGTTTATAAACTGATCACCGAAGGCACCGTCGAAGCAAAAATCCTGGCCCTGCAACAGCGCAAGCAAAAACTAGCCGCCAGCGTGTACGGCAAAGGCCGCGGCCAAGACGAAGCGCCGATCGACGCGGCAACCATCCAAGGTCTACTGGCTGCGGACTGAACCCCGCTTGCGGCGCGCATGAATCCGCGCCGGGGAGAGGCGCTTGACAATGTAATAATGCGCTGTTACATTGTTGCAATGAAACAAGACAGGACGATCCCGGAAAACGAACTCGAGACCGCGGCGCAGCGGCTGGCGCGGGCATTTTTGGCGATGCGCAGCGAGGAGGAGTGTCTGGCGTTGCTCGACGATTTGTGTACGCCGGCGGAGTTGGAGGCCATCGTCGATCGTTTCCGCGCCGCGGAATTGCTGGCCGCCGGTATGGCGTACCGCGAAATCCACGAGCGCACCGGGGTCAGCGTGACGACGATCGGGCGGGTCGCCCGTTTCCTGTCGCGCGGTGCCGGCGGCTACCGGTTGGCGCTCGACCGGCTGCGACGCAGGGCGCGGGGGCAGCGATGAGGGGTGCGCCATGAGGGTGAGAATCGCGGTGCAGAAATCAGGGCGCCTGGCCGGCGAGTCGCTGGAGCTGATCGAGCGCGCCGGCCTGTCGTTCAACCGCAGCAAGGACAAGCTGTTCTGGTACGGCCGCAACTTGCCGGTGGATGTTTTGCTCGTGCGCGACGACGATATCCCGCGCTTGCTGCTCGACGGGGTTTGCGAATTGGGCATCGTCGGCGAGAACGTCGTCCACGAGCGGTGTCTCGAACGCGGCCTCACCGCCGATACCTTGCCCGCGTTGAGCCGTCTGGACTTCGGATTTTGCCGGCTGGCGATCGCGATCCCCGAGCACCAGCCTTGGCGCGCTCTGGAGGATCTCAACGGTCGGCGCATCGCGACCAGTTACCCGGCAGTGATGGCGCAGTTCCTGGCGGCGCACAAGATCGATGCGGCGATCGTTGAGCTTTCCGGCGCCGTCGAAATCGCGCCCAGTCTCGGCACCGCCGAGGCGATCGCCGATCTGGTTTCGACCGGCGCGACGCTGCGCGCCAACCACCTCAAGGAAACGGCGACGATCCTCGAGAGCCAGGCGGTGCTCTATGCCGGGATCGATGCCCTCGACTCCGAACGCACGGCGCTGCGCGATCGTCTGGTCCAGCGCATTGCCGGTGTGCAGCAAGTCAAGGAGAGCAAGTACGTGATGCTGCACGCGCCGCGCACCGCGCTCGCGGCGATCGCTCGCTTGCTGCCGGGTGCCGAGGCGCCGACGGTGCTGCCGCTGGAAGGTTCCGCGGAACGGGTTGCAGTCCACGCCGTGTGCCGCGAAACGGTGTTCTGGGAACACCTCGAAGAACTCAAGGCGGCGGGGGCGAGCGCCGTACTGGTTCTGCCAGTGGAGAAGATGCTGCTGTGAAGCGGGCGAGTGGGAAAACGGGCGATATCGTCGAGTGGGCCGCGCTGGGACGTGCGGCGCGCCGGCGTGTGTTGCAGCGGCCTCAGGCGCCCCACGATGAGACGTTCGGTGCACAAGTAGCGGCCATCATCGCCGAGGTCCGCACTGGCGGTGACAAGGCATTATTCGCGGCGACGCGCCGTTTCGATGGCGTGACGATCGAGGCGCTCGAAGTGCCGCGCCGAAGCTGGGCGGCGGCGAATGCGGCGCTCGACCCGGAACTGGGCGCGGCGTTGGACAATGCGGCAGCCCAAATCGAAGACTTCCACCGTGCCGGCCGGCCCACCGGCTATCGGCGCGAGACCTGGCCCGGCTTGACCTGTGCCATGCACTACCGGCCGCTGGCGCGCGTCGGACTTTATGTCCCCGGCGGTAGCGCGCCGTTGTTTTCGACCTTGTTGATGCTGGCGATTCCGGCCAGCCTCGCCGGGTGCGGCGAGATCGTCGTCTGTACGCCGCCGCGCCGGGATGGCGAAATCGACCCGGTGATATTAGCTGTCGCGGCCAGACTGGGCGTCGATCGGTTGTTTCGGATCGGCGGCGCGCAGGCAATCGCGGCGCTGGCTTACGGTACTGAAACGGTACCGTGCTGCGCCAAGCTGTTCGGGCCGGGGAACCGCTGGGTGACCGAGGCTAAACGGCAGGTGGCGGCCGACCCGGGCGGCGCGGCGATCGACTTGCCGGCGGGGCCGTCCGAAGTGCTGGTCCTCGCCGCGAGTGGCGCCGACGCCCGTTTTATCGCCTGCGACCTCATTGCCCAAGCCGAGCACGGCCCGGATTCGCAGGTGCTGCTGGTGACCGACGACCACGCCCTGGCCGAGCGCGTGCAAAGCGAGGTCACAGCGCGGCTGGGGTGCTTGCCGCGGGCGGCGGTGGCTCGTGCGGCGTTCGCCCATGCCCGGTGGATTGTCGTGCCCGATCTTGAGACCGGACTCGCGGTCAGCAATGAATACGCACCGGAACATCTGATCTTGCACGTACCCGAGGCCGAGCGCTGGCTCGATCGGGTGCAGTCCGCCGGTTCGGTTTTTGCCGGCGAATGGACACCCGAAACCCTCGGCGATTATTGCAGCGGCACCAACCACGTGCTGCCGACCGGTGGCGAGGCGCGGCGGACCGGGGCCCTCGGCGTCGCCGATTTTATGCGCCGGATGACCAGCCAATGCGCGACCCGCGAAGGGCTCGCCGCCGCCGGCCCGACGGCGATCGCGCTGGCGGCCGCTGAAGGGCTCGAAGGCCACCGCCAGGCGGTCGCCGTCCGGCTCGAAGCATGATGGACGTCGCCGCGCTCACCGCCTTGGCCCGGCCGGAGATACGCGCGCTCGAGCCTTATGCTTCGGCCCGCGCCGCCGGTCCGCCGCCGGCCGGCGCGGTGCTGCTCAATGCCAACGAGTTGCCTTGGCCGCCGGCCCCAGGTTCCGAGCTCAATCGTTATCCGGCACCGCAACCCGTCACGATCCGCCGCCGGCTGGCCGAGATTTACGGCGCCGGCGAGGACTCGCTGCTGCTAACCCGGGGCAGCGACGAAGGGATCGATCTACTGGTCCGGGTGTTCTGTACCGCGTATCGCGATCGGGTGGCGATCTGCCCGCCGTGTTTCGGTATGTATGAAATCGCGGCGCGGATCCAGGGCGCCGGCGTCGAACGTCTGCCGCTCGTCTCGAGCCACGATGCGGCGTTGGCTGGGATCGACCGCCCGGGACTCGCGGCGAGCGGCGCGCGTCTGATTTTTTTGTGTTCGCCGAACAATCCGACCGGCGCGGTGATTCCGCGGGCCGAGATTCTAGCGCTGGCCGCGGCACTCGCCGGCCGGGCGCTGGTCGTGGTCGATGAAGCGTATATCGAATTTGCCCGCGCGCCGAGCCTGGTTGCCGATCTCGCCGCCGTGCCGAACCTGGTGGTGCTGCGGACTTTGTCGAAGGCCTGGGGGCTGGCCGGCGCCCGGCTCGGCGCGTTGATCGCCCGGCCGGAAGTCGTGGCGCTGGCCGCCAGGATCATCGCTCCGTACCCCATTTCGCGACCGGCGGCCGACAGTGTCTGTGCCGCGCTCACACCGGCTGGCGTGCGCCGGATGCAGCGCAACGTCATCCGCATCCGGCGCGAGCGCGCCCGCTTGCACGAGGCGCTCGGGCGCTTGCCCGCGGTCGAAGCGGTCTTTCCTTCGGAAGCGAATTTTCTGTTGATCCAATGCCGCGCCGGCAAGCGTCTGGCGGCGGCGGCGCGCCAGGCCGGCATTCTGCTGCGCGAGCAAAGTGCCCAGACGGGCCTGGCCGATTGCGTTCGTATCACGATCGGGACGAAACGCGAAAACGACCGCTTGCTTGCCTTTTTGGAGGGCCGGCAGTGAAACGTCGAAAAATCCTGTTTATCGATCGCGACGGCACACTGCTCGTCGAGCCGCCCGACGAACAAGTCGATTGTTTCGAAAAATTCGACCTGCTGCCCGAAGTCATTGCCAGTCTGCGCGAACTGACCGCCGCCGGCTACGAGCTGGTTATGGTGAGCAACCAGGACGGGCTGGGCAGCGCGGCCTATCCGGAAGCATCGTTCAATGGGCCGCAGGCCTTGTTGCTGCGCATCTTCGCTTCGCAAGGCATAGTGTTCAGCGCCGTCCATATCGACCGTAGTCTGCCGGCCGACAACGCGCCGACCCGCAAGCCCGGCATCGGCATGCTGCTCGAATACCTGCGCTCCGGCGCTCTCGATCGGGCGCACAGCGCGGTGATCGGTGACCGGCAGACCGACCTTGAACTGGCGGTCAATCTCGGGATCGCCGGTTATCGTCTCGGTCCGGATCTCGATTGGCCGGCGCTGACCCGCCGGCTGATCGCCACGCCGCGGCGGGCGGAACTCGTCCGTGAAACCGGCGAAACCCGGATCGCGGTCGAAGTCGATCTCGACCGTGAACAGCCTATCGATATTGCGACCGGCTTGCCGATTTTCGATCATTTTGTCGAGCAACTCGCCCGGCACGGCGGGTTTTCGCTTGTCCTCAAGGCCCGCGGCGACTGGCAGATCGACGATCACCACAGCGTCGAGGACTGCGCATTGGCGCTTGGTGCGGCGCTCGACCAGGCGCTCGGCGAGCGGCGCGGCATTAACCGCTACGGTTTTATGCTGCCGATGGACGAGGCATTGGTGGAAGTGGCGCTCGACCTCTCCGGGCGGCCGTGGTATGTCCAGCGCGGCACCCTGCCGCGCGAGTCGATCGGCGGGCTGAGCGCCGAGATGATCCGACATTTTTTTCACAGCCTGGCCCAGGCGCTCGGCGCCGCGCTCCATATCAGGATCGAGGGCGAGAACACGCACCACATGGCCGAAGCGATGTTCAAGGGCACCGGCCGGGCCCTGCGCAGCGCCGTGAAACGAGAAGGCACCGCGGTGCCGTCGAGCAAAGGGGTGCTGTAGGTGAGTGTCGTGATCATCGATTCGGGCGGCGCCAATTTGGGCTCGATACGCTATGCCTGCGCCCGGCTCGGTGCCGATGCCGTCATCAGCCGCGACGCCGCGACCATTCGCGCCGCGTCACACGTCATCCTGCCGGGTGTCGGCGCCGCCGGCCCGGCGATGTCGCGCTTGCTTGCCGCCGGGCTCGAGCGGCTGATTCCGGCCTTAACCCAACCGGTGCTCGCGATCTGCCTCGGTATGCAGTTGCTGTATGAAGCGAGTGACGAAGACGGTACGCGCTGCCTCGGCATTCTGCCGGGCACGGTTCGGCGCCTGCCGCTCCGGGACGGCATCCGGGTGCCGCACATGGGCTGGAACCGGTTGCGCTGGGTGTCCGAGGATGAGCCTTTGGCGCGGGCGATGGGCGGCGCGCCATGGGCCTATTTCGTCCACGGATACTATGCGCCGGTCGGCGCCGAAACGATCGCCGGCTGTGCGCACGGCACGGCGTTCGCGGCGCTGGCGCGGTGGCGGAATTTTCTCGCCGCGCAGTTCCACCCCGAACGTTCGGCGACCGCCGGCAAGGCGCTGATCCAGGCGTTTCTGGCGTCGTGAACGTTTATCCGGCGCTCGATCTGATCGGTGGGCGCGTCGTGCGGCTGTACCGCGGCGACTATGCGGCGGTAACCGAATATTCGGCCGCGCCGGCTGCGTGGGCGACCCGGTATACCACCCACGGCGCGGCCGCCTTGCACCTGGTCGATCTGGAAGCGGCCCGCGACGGTATGGCGCGGCAGTGGGCCGAAATCGGACAAATCGTCGATCTCGCCCGCGCCGCCAAGGTGCCGGTGCAATGCGGCGGCGGCGTGCGGTGCACCGGGGATATCGAACGCCGCCTGGACGCCGGTTGCGCCCGGGTGGTGGTCGGTAGTGTTGCGGTGCGCGACCCGGATATGTTGATCGCCGCCCTGGCGCGTTTCGGCCCGGATCGGCTGGTCGCGGCGCTCGACGTGCGGGCCGAGGGCGCGGATTACCGCCCGGCGCTCGACGGCTGGACGGCGGCCGGCGGCGAGACCTTATGGCCGGTCGTCGAACGGCTGGCCGCGGCCGGTCTCGAACACCTGCTGTGCACCGCGATCGATCGTGACGGCAGTCTTGCCGGCCCGCGCCTCGACCTTTACCGGGAACTGGTCCGGCGCTATCCGGGGCTCGCGATCCAGGCCTCCGGCGGGATCGCGACGCTCGACAACCTCAAGGCCTTGCGTGACACCGGGGTGGCCGCGGCGGTGGTCGGCAAGGCGCTGCTCGACGGCGTGTTCACGCTGGCCGACGCAAAGCGGGCGGCAGCGTGAGCGCGGCACGGCGCATCATCGCCTGCCTCGACGTGCGCGCTGGCCGGGTCGTCAAGGGCGTTCGCTTCCGCGCCCATTGCGATATGGGCGGCATCCTCGAACGGGCGCTGGCCTATCGCGACCAGGGCGCCGACGAGATCGTGTTTTACGACATCACCGCCAGTCCCGAGCAACGCAGCGTGGACCGCACCTGGGTCGAAGCGGTCGGCGCTGAACTCGACATTCCGTTCTGTGTCGCCGGTGGTATTACCTCCGTCGCCGCCGCCGAGGCGGTGCTCGCCGCCGGCGCCGACAAAATATCGCTCAATACCCCGGCCCTGCAACATCCCGAGTTGATCGATGAATTGGCCGGGCGCTTCGGCAGTCAGTGTGTCGTCGTCGGCGTCGACAGCATCGAGCGCGGCGGCGTTTACGAGACCCGGCAAATGACCGGCGATCCCAAGCGCATGCAACACGGTGGCCGGCTGACACTTGACTGGCTCGGCGAAGCGCAGGCGCGTGGCGCCGGCGAGATCGTGCTGAACTGCATGAACGCCGATGGCACGCGGCAAGGCTACGATCTCGCCCAGCTCAAACGGGCGCGCGCGGTGCTGTCGATTCCGCTCGTCGCCTCCGGCGGGGCCGGCAGCGTGGCTCATTTCATTGAGGCGTTCGCGGGCGCCGATGTCGATGCGGCACTCGCCGCCGGCGTGTTGCACAGCGGGGCGCTTGATATCCCGACGATCAAACAAGGCCTGTTGGCCGCCGGTATCGCCGTGCGGCCGGCGGCAGGAGCGGTACCCGACGATGAATAAACCCGGCCCGGCTTCCGTTGATCTTAAGGTCGATCCGGCGACTTTGGATTTTGTCAAAGGCAGCGGCCTGCTGCCGGCGGTGGTCCAGCACGCGGCCAGCGGCACCGTCTTGATGGTCGGCTATATGAACCGCGCGGCGCTGCGCAAAACCCTGGACGAGGGCGTGGTGACGTTCTACAGCCGCAGCAAGCAACGGCTGTGGACGAAGGGCGAGACGTCCGGCCACCGCTTGCGCTTGGTCGCGCTGCGGGCCGACTGCGACCGCGATACGTTGCTGGTCCAGGCCCTGCCATCAGGTCCGGTGTGCCACCTCGGCACGGCCACCTGTTTCGGCGACGGCGGCGGACCGGCGGGCGCCATCATGGCCGAACTCGACGCGCTGATCGGCACACGGCTCGCGAGCGGGGCGGGCTATACCGGCCAGTTGCTGGCCGCCGGCCCGGCGCGGATCGCGCAGAAGGTCGGCGAGGAGGCCGTCGAAACGGCACTCGCCGCGGTGGCCGGCGACGACAAGGCGCTGGTCGCCGAAGCCGCCGATCTGCTCTACCATCTCCTCGTCCTGCTCGCCGCGCGCCGGATCCCGCTGACTCGGGTTTACGCCGAACTCGCCGCGCGCCGGCGCTGAAGCTCGTGTATGCTTCCTGTGCCCTCCCTGGCGATATCCGTGATGAGTACACAAACCCAGACCCGTAACATGGCACTGTTCTGCGACTTCGAGAACATCGCTCTCGGCGTCCGCGATGCTAAAGTCCCGGCCTTCGAGATCGGCAAAGTGCTGGAAAGACTGCTGCTCAAAGGCAGCATCGTGGTCAAGAAAGCCTATTGCGATTGGCAGCGTTATAAGGAATTCAAGGCAGCGATGCACGAGGCCGCCTTCGAGTTGATCGAGATTCCTCACGTCCGTCAATCCGGCAAGAATTCGGCCGACATCCGGATGGTGGTCGATGCGCTGGATCTGTGCTACACGAAGGCCCACGTCGATACCTTCGTGATCATCAGCGGCGATTCGGATTTTTCGCCGCTGGTCAGTAAATTGCGCGAAAACAACAAAATCGTGATCGGCGTCGGGGTCAAGAACGCCACTTCGGATCTGTTAATCGCCAACTGCGACGAATTTATTTTTTACGATGATCTGGTGCGCGACAGCGACAAGCAAAAACCAGCGAAACGGAAAAGACCGGAAAGCAAACAAGCCGGTAAAAAAGAGGAAAAACCGGAAGACGTCCGCCGCCGTGAAGCGCTCGATCTGGTGCTGGAGACCGCGGCGGCGCTGTTCGCCGAACGCGGCGAGGAAGAGAAAGTCTGGGGTTCGATGGTCAAGCAGGCCCTGAAAAGACGCAAGCCCGGGTTCAGCGAGTCGTACCACGGTTTTCGCAGTTTCAGCGAGTTGCTCGAACAGGCGGCCGAGGAAAAACTGCTGGAACTGCAGTTCGATGAAAAATCAGGGGGCTATATCGTCAAGCGGCTGTTGGGTTAACCCAATTGTTGCATAGATTCCCGGAATTCACGTTTTTCAGTTGACCGCCAGCCGATCGAGCGGTGAAACGACCATCCCCGCATGGGGCAGTTCGGCCGGTGCGTCGTCCTGGCTGCCGGGATGCCCGACGAGGACTTCAACCGTCGAGACAGCGGCACCCTGCTGAATCAGGTGCACCGCGAAGCAGTTGCGTAGGGTGTCGGCGCTGGTGCGCTTGAAAACGCTGGCCTCGATCGCCGCCCGTTCGATCGCTTGCGCTACCTGCCGCTCATCGAGCGGTTGACGGCGGAGTTTGCCGGCGCTGCGCGGGCACGGCAGGCAGCGGGACTGGGTGAAGACGTATTGCATCGCCCATGAACGCGCCTGGGGCGCCGCGGTCCGCTGCAGGTACGGTTCGAGGAAGACTTCGCCGTTGCCGTCGGCCAGATCCTTGATATGGATCATTTTGCGTTGTTCGAGGTGTTCGCGCAACGGCCGGAGCAGTGATTCGGGCAGCAACGTGTGGCGCATAACCTGGCCGGCGCTGTTGCGCACCGCGATCCGCTTCTGATTGATATCGAAATCGCGGACGCGCAACCTGAGCGCCTCGAGCAGGCGCAGTCCCGAGCCGTAAATCAGCCCGGCGACCAGCCATTCCTGGCCGAACAAGTGGCTGAGTACGCGCTGTACTTCGGCGACGTTGAGGACGTTCGGCAGGCCGCCTTGTTCGCGCTCGTGGATGTAGTGATCGAGCCAGGCCGGCGCGACGCCGAGGACATCTTTGTACATGAACGACAAGGCGTGCATCGCCTGGCTCTGGGTCGAGGCCGGGGCGTAGCGGTCCAGCGCCAGAAAGCTGAGAAAAGCCTCCATGTCGGCGCGCCCCAATTCGCTCGGGTGGCGTTGATTGTGAAACAGCAGGAAGGCACGAGCCCAGTACAGATAGGCTTTTTCGACGTTCTGGCTGTAGTGTTCGTGGCGCAACCTGCTTTTCATCTGTTGCAGCAGGTCGGATTCGATATTCATTTCTACACCTGATGTGGTGAACCCCTGAGCCGCCATCCTAACCACGGCGCTCGGCCGGCGGTATCAGCCGTTTTCCCGCCGTGTTGTAAGGCATTTCCGATAAAACGTGTAGGATTTTGCCTACAAAACGCGAGGACTTGGGTTCCCACCCGGCCCGGCCCGTGAGGCAGGCGCTGGCCCAGAAGGTCGTTGAGAGCGATCATTATAGCCGGCAAATCCGGACGACTGGGTGATAAAAATATCCGATCGTTCGGGTTCGGCGGCGACGCGCGTTACACGTTGCCGCCGCTCAGCACCAGGCCGACACGGCGGCCGGCGAAACGGTCGGGGTGTTTCAGCACACCGGCCAGCGTCACCGCCGCGGAAGGTTCGACACGCTCGCCAAGGTGTTCGGCCAGCAGGTCCATTGCCGCCCGGATCTCCTGATCGGTGACGGTCAGGATCGACAAGGCATAAGCTCGCATGATGGCCAGATTGCGCTCGCCGACCAACGCCCGGAGGCCGTCGGCGATGGTCCTGGGGTCGTGTTCGGTGATCCGTCGGCCGGCGGCCAGCGAGCGGCGGGCATCGTCGGCGCCGGCCGGTTCGACCCCGGTGACGCGCACCTCCCGGCCATCAACGGCCAGCAGGCAGCCCGCCACCAGACCGCCGCCACCGACCGGGACGACAAGATCGGTCAGTTGCGGATCCTGGACCTGCATTTCGAGTGCCACCGTCCCCTGGCCGGCGATAATCCGTTCGTCGTCGTAAGGGGGGACCGGGTGGAAGCCGGCGGCAATCAGCGCCGCGAGGCCGGCTTCCCGCGCTGTCTGGGTCGGAGCACAGTCGTGGATCGAACCGCCCAGCGCCTCGACCGCGGCGCGTTTAATCGAGGAGGCATTGTCCGGCATCACGATATGTGCTTCGAGTCCGCGGCGCGCGGCGGCTGCGGCCAGCGCCGCACCGTGGTTGCCGGAAGAGTGCGTCGCGACACCGCGGACGGCGGGTGGCAACAGGGCGAGGGCGTTGCTGGCGCCGCGCAGCTTGAACGAGCCGGTGCGCTGGCGGTTTTCGCATTTGCAGCGCAGCCGGCAACCGGTCAGCCGGTCGAGCTGTTCGCTGCCGAGCAGGGGAGTGACCACCGTGATTCCGGCGAGCCGGCCGGCTGCGGCTTCGACCGCGGCGCGCGTGGGCAGGACAGGTTGCGGCGGTGTGCGGTCGGCGACGGACATGATCATGTACATATAATAAGCTTTTGACCAAAACCCTCGGGGGCGACAGGCGATGGATCAGGCTGCACAACAGAGCATCACCCGGCGCGATCAGTACCAACCGCCGGCCTGGCGTTTGTTGCATTGCGAGCTGCAATTCGACCTCGACGCCGAACACACGCGGGTCGAGAGCCGGCTGGCGATCGAACGCCCGGCAGCCGACGACGGCCGGCCGCTGGACCTCGACGCCGCCGGGCTCGAAATCGAGCGCGTGGCGATCGACGGCCGGGTTTTGGCGCAGGACGAGTACCACCTTGGAGCCGAGCGGCTGACCTTGCACCGCTGCCCGGCGCAAGCCGTAGTCAGCGTGGTCAATTTCCTGCACCCGGCGCTCAATACGACACTCGAAGGCTTGTTCCACTCGCGCGGCATCCTGCTCACCCAGTGCGAAGCAGAGGGGTTCCGCAAAATCGCCTGCTATCCCGACCGCCCCGACGTCCTGGCGCCGTTCAAAGTCACGCTGCGCGCCGATCGCGAGCGCTACCCGGTGCTGCTCAGTAACGGCAACCTCACGGCCGCCGGGGCGTTACCGGACGGCCGCCATTTCACGGTCTGGGAGGATCCGTTCCCGAAGCCGAGCTACCTGTTCGCGCTGGTTGCCGGCGACCTGGCGCAGCTCGCCGACGAATACACGACCCGTTCGGGCCGGCTGGTTCAATTGCGCATCTACGCCGAAAACCGCGATGTGGCGCGGCTCGCCCACGCCATGGCCGCACTGCGCGCGGCCATGCGCTGGGACGAGGAAACTTACGGGCTGGAGTACGACCTCGACGTTTACCACATCGTGGTTACCGACGATTTCAACATGGGAGCGATGGAAAATCGCTCGTTGAATATCTTCAACGCCAAATACGTCGTCGCCGATCAGGCCACCACGACCGACGAGGATTACCAGGCGATCAGGAGGGTGATCGGCCACGAATATTTCCACAACTGGACCGGCAACCGGGTCACCTGCCGCGACTGGTTCCAGTTGACCCTGAAAGAAGGGCTGACGGTATACCGCGATCAGGAATTCACTGCCGACGGTTATTCCCGGCCGGTCGAGCGCATCCGTCAGATGCGCCATCTGCGCCGCGTGCAGTTCCCCGAAGACGCCGGACCGCAGGCTCACCCGATCCGCCCCGAACAATACTTGGAGATCGATAATTTCTATACCGCGACCGTTTACCTGAAGGGCGCCGAAATCGTTCGCCTGTACGAAACGCTACTCGGTAAGAAAGGGTTCCGCCGCGGGTTGCGCCATTATCTGGAAAAGCACGACGGACGGGCCGCGACCTGTGAAGATTTTCTCGAAGCGATGGGCGAAGCCAACGGCCGGGATCTCGGAGCTTTGCTGCGCTGGTACGAGGCCGCCGGGACGCCACGGGTCAAGGTCGAGACGCGCTATGATGCCGCCGCCCGGGAGTGGACAATGCAGTTGACGCAAACCCTGCCGGGTGGCGGGCCAGCGTTGCCGATCCCGCTGCGCCTGGCACTGCTCGACGATCAGGGCCGGGCCCTGCCGCTGCAACTGGCCGGCGAAGCCATGGCATCCGGCGGTGAGCGGGTTTTGATGTTCGACCGCGAAACCGCTCGCTACACGTTCATCAACGTTCCGGTGGCGCCACTGCCCTCTTTGCTGCGCGGTTTTTCCGCACCGGTCATCATCGAACACAGCGGCGAGCGCGAGGAACTGGCCCGCTTGGTGCTGCTGGACGACGACGGTTGCGCCCGCTTCGATGCGGCCCAGGGCATCTACCTCGATACCTTGCACAGCTTGGTCGACGGCAGCGGGCAGTGCGGCGTCAATCTGATCCTCGATCCGGTGGTGCGTAATACATGGCAGGCGTTGTTGCGCGCCGACGCCGATCCGGCGTTGACCGCCGAACTGCTGTCCTGGCCGACGCTCGCCGAATATGTCGAGATGATGAGTCCGGTTAAGATCGAGGCGGCGCACAAAGCGCTGACTTTTATCCGCCGCAGTCTGGGAATGGCGTTGGAAGACGACCTGCTCGCTGTCTACCGGCAATGCAGCACCGGCGATGAGGAGCACAACAGCCGGGCGATGGGCCGGCGCAGCCTGAAAAACCTGTGCCTCGATCTATTGGTGGCGACTGGGGGAGAAGCGCACTGCGCCCTGGCCGAGGCGCAATACGACACAGCAGGTCATTTCACTGACCGCTTTGCGGCATTGAGTGCATTGGCTGTGCAGCAGGCGCCGGGAGCGGCGGCACGCCTCGCCGATTTCGTCGAACGCTATCGCGAGCAGCCGCTGGTGATCGATAAATGGTTCGCGCTCAACGCGCAGATTCCTGCGGCCGAGCAGATCGACCGGGTCCTGGAGCTGATGGCACACCCGCTATACCAGCCGCGTAATCCCAACCGGGTGCGTGCCCTGCTGGGCACTTTTACGCAGGCCAATCCCGTCGCTTTCCACCACCCGGGCGGCGCGTCTTACGCGTTGCTCGCCGAAGAGGTGCTGGCCATTGACCGCGATAACCCGCAGCTTGCCGCCCGGCTGGTCCCGGCGTTCAACCGCTGGCGCCACTTCGACGCCCACCGCCAAGGTTTGATGCGTGGCCAGCTTGAGCGCATTCGCTCGCAGCCCGGGTTGTCGCCGGGAGTATTTGAACTGGTCAGCAAGGCGCTCGCCGGCTGAGAGGTAGACCCAATTGTTGCATAAGTTCCCGGAATTCTCGGTCAAGCTGGCGAGTGCAGCTTGTCTGATTCCCCGAAAAACCGTAGTAATTCTACGGTTCGAGGGGAAGCGGACAAGATGTGCCGCCAGCTTGGGCGAGAAACCGGGCGCGTCACCTTAGATGAATTCGATTTTCCTGCTAATATCAACATAACTATATGATTTCAAGGTGAATTTGATAAAATCGAGCAAAATTTATGCAACTATTGGGTAGACTACCAGGTAAAACGTTCGAGATCGTGTTGGGCGATGAAACGCTGCGCCCGCTGCGTCGCGCGGTCGCAACCGGTCGTATCCATCGGCAAGGTCAGCATGTCGAAAAAGCCCAATCCCTCGCGGTTCATCTGGTCGATCGCCGCCTGGTTCAGTTCGGCGCAGGCCGCCAGCAGCCGGTTTTCTTGCTTGACGGCTCGCGCATAGACTTCGGGATCGTCCGTTTCAAGGATCGGCAGGGCGTACATCAGGATGTCGGCGGCTTCGTTCTGGGTGCGAAAGACGGTTTCGGCGTAGCCGCGAAATTCACGGCGGTCCATGATCTCGATGCTGCCGTGCCCGGGACGGTACATCGGCAGTGTGCAGCCGGTGGTGGTGAAAGCCGCGGCGAGGATCAGTACCGGCAGCAAGCGGCCGCGGCGTAAAGCGGTGTGCATGGTTTTGCCTTGTCACGGTCTGTCGCGCCGGTGTGTGTCCGACGGCTGCGAATCCGGTCGATACCCATGCCGTGCCGGCCGAGCGGGATCGCTGCCGCGGCCCCGCCGGCGCCTGTGGTGTCATGGCCGGAGAACGACGCTACGCCCCGCCGGCGACGCGGCGCATGCCCGTTTCGGCGCGTCGCACCGCCGGCGTTCTCGGTTACAGACCGGCGCCGGATGAATTGACGTGCAGCACAGCGCGGATCGGCCCGGCAAATTTCCTGCGATCGGGTTCAGTCCGGCGCGAATGCGTCACCCGCCGCGGCGCTGCCGCCGCTCAGGTTGTAAAGCCGGGTATGTCCCTGCCGGCGGAAGTATTCCGCAGCGCCCCGGCTGCTGTGGCCGTGGGTGCAGAAAAACGCCAACGGCCGATCTTTGGGAAGCGCGAGCAGAGCGGCGAGGTCGTCTTTGTCGCGCAGCGGGCGGGCCCCGGGGACGGCGGCTGCTCCGGCCTCGGCGGCGGGTCGGGTATCGATCAACAGCAGATCGGGCTCGGCGCGCCGCAACTCGCTCAATGCCGCGGCGGTGATGTCCTGCACCGCGGGCGGGGCGAGCGGCAGATCGATGGCCAGACCGCTTTCCCCGGCGGTGTCGCGCCAGTCGATGACCGCGCCTTGGGCGCGAGCCGCACTGGCCGGGTCGAGCAGGACGGTCAATCCGCCGGCCTGGGCGGCGATCTCGCCGCCGCTTTGGTTGACCAGCGAAAACCGCGGTTGCCAGTTCGCGTCGATCTGCAGTTTCAGCCGCGTGTCGGGGTATTCCGCCAGCGCTTCGGCGATATGTGCCCGGGCGGCATCGGTCACGGTGACGTCCGGTGGCGTCCGGTCGGGTGGAGGCAGGCCGAGTGCCTGGTGAAGTTCACCGCTGTGAAACATCGCGGTGACGATGTCGCAGCCGCCGACCAATTGGCCGTCGATATAGAGTTGCGGGATCGTCGGCCAGTCGCCGTATTCCTTGATGCCCTGGCGCAGTTCTTCATCGGCGAGCACGTCGATCGTCCGATAATCGGGCAACAGGTTGTCGAGAATCTCGACGACCGCGGCAGAAAAACCGCAACGCGGTTGGCGGCGGTCGCCTTTCATGAACAACACGATACGGTCGGCGCCGAGGATGGCTTCGAGGCGCTCGCGAACGGTCAATGCCTTGGTCATCGGGGTGGTGGTGATCGGGGTGGTGGTCATCAGTGATCGGTACAGGGGCGAGGTGCAACAGAAATTATAACGGGCGCGAATTCAGTGCGGCCGCGGGCGGCTGGCGCGGCTCGCCAGCCAATGGATCAGGGGATCCCATTCGTCCCAATCCTGCCAAGCCTGCCAGGCGGGCAGATCGGCAATGCCAAGGCCGCGTTCGGCGGCCCGGATGTAGTTCTGCGTTTCGCGTAACTGGGCGACGATCGGAAAGCGGAAGCCCTCGAGAAAGCCCGACAGTTCGCGATAGACCAGGGTCCGTGTCTGGATGCGGTTGGCCACCAGGCCGACGCGCGTCTGGTTACTGGCGATCGCTTTGAGCTGCAAGAGGTGCTCAAGGAAGCGCCAGGCGGCGCGCATGTCGATCGGCGACGGGACCACCGGCACAAGCAGCACGTCGGCACGCCGCAAAATATGGCGCAGACCTTCGCCGTGCAGTGCCGCCGGCGTGTCGAGCAATAACACGTCGAGACCGCCGCCGGCCGCTTTCGGGGCGGCGTCAGGGGCGATATCGTGGACCGGGGGATAATCGCCACCGCGCAGGTGGAGCCAGTCGCGCGCCGAGCGCTGCGGGTCGAGATCTTGCAAGCCGACTTGGTAGCCGTCATAAGCCAGATGGGAGGCGAGGCAGGTGGCGATGGTGGTCTTGCCGCACCCGCCTTTGGGGTTGGCGATCGCGATGGTGCGCATCGGTTAACCTCCTATTCGGAGTCGAGATCGGGGAGCCCGGAGTACAGCAGCCAGCGGCCGGTGGCCTTGTCCAGCGCCCAGTTCTGGCGGTAGAGGACGGTCCGTTCGTGGGCGGTGTTGAGGTTGTAGAGCCTAAGTTCAACGACCTGGTTCACCCGTTTGCCGTCGTCGATGACGATGGTGCTGCGCGTCCGGTAACTACTGACCTGGTATTGCTGGAGGCGGCGCAATTCGAGCGAACTGATCGGGTGGTCGGTGAGGTAATCGGGATGGATGAAGTCGATCATCGCATCGTACTTGCCCCAGCGCACGAGATTTTCGAATTGGCGCATTGCTTCGTCGCGTTTTGTCGTCTGCGACGAGCCCAGGCAAGCGGTGAGCAGGGCGGCGGTGGCCAGCATCAGTATCGGCACGACCCAGGCGGTGTGGAACCCGGTGCGGCGCAGCGGGTCAGGGTTATCCCGTCGGGTGCAGTGGAATTGGCGCATTGGTCTTTCCTCCGCCCGGCGCCGCCGGCACGGCGAGCAGGGCATAGCTCGCGGTCATCGACGCCGCCGGCGGGGCCGGAAACACCGCCGGTTCGAGGCTGACCGCGGCGCGGCCGCGGCGTCGGAAAGCGGACAGGCAGCGCGCCCAATGTTCCGGCTCGATCCACGGGCAGTGGACGCTGAAGTCCCGGTCCAGTGCCCGATGATACCGGATTTGGCAGTCGCGGATGACGATATCGGCGCCCAGCCCGCTGCGCCGGGCCTGCAACCAGCAGACGGCCCAGCCGGCAAGAATCAGGGCGCTGGCCAGCGCGCCGCCGAAGACGGTGCGCTTGTCGTTGTGATTACCGCTGAGCGGGGCGGTTAAAATAAGGCCGTCCGTATCGTGCGGCTCGGCGGAGAGGCGCATCGCCCCGACCAATGGAATATGCGCCGTCAGGTAGGCGTTGAGCGCCGCGATTTCCTCGCCGACCGGCATCACGAAGACTCTTTCATTGGGTGCACCCATCGTTTTGCATCATAGCAATATCACCGGCCCGAGGGAATGACGGCGCGCCCGATGCCCGCCGCCCGCCCGCCGCTGCCGCGGTTCGCCCGTGCCCTGGTGCCTCGCGAACTGGCCAGTTGGGGGCTGATTTCGGTGGCGCTGGCCGCCGTCGAAGGCGGCGTGCTGGGCGTTCTGGTCAAAAACGTGTTTGCCGGCAGCGCGCCGCCGCTGGTCGTCAATATCGCGGTCGCGGCGGTCAGCGGCGCGCCGGCGTTCGCCAACCTGGCCAGCTTCATCTTTGCCGCGCTGAGCGAGGGGCGCGACAAAATCGTTTGGCTGAGCCGCCTTCTCGCCCTGACCGCACTCGGTCTCGTGCCGATCGCCCTGGCATCCCGTTCGCTGGGCGGGTTGCTGTTGCTCACCGCCGGGGCGATCGTCGCGCGGGTCAGTTGGTCAGGGGCGATCACGATCCGCGCCGCGGTCTGGCGGGCCAACTTCCCGCGTCCGGTCCGCGCCCGGATCACGGCACGGATGACCACCTTGTCGTCGCTGGTGATCGCCGCGGTCAGCGGCTTGATCGGCTTGACCCTCGAGCATTCGGACTGGCTGTTCCGCCCGGTATGGCTGCTCGCCGCCGCCATCGGACTGGCCGGCGCCGGCGTCTATCGCCGGGCGCGGGTCCGGGGCCATCGGGCCCTGCTGCGCGACGAGCGGCGGCGCCACGGCGGTGCGGCCCTCGGCCGTCGCCTCCGGCGTTTCGCCGACGTGCTGCGTCACGATCGCGAATTTCGCGACTACATGATCGGCATGTTCGTGTTCGGCGGCGGCAATCTGATGGTCACCGCGCCGCTGATCGTGCTGTTGAACGAAGCGCTGGGACTGGCGCGGGTGGAGCAGGTGCTGGTCACCTCGACAGTGCCGCTCGTGGCGCTGGCCTTCAGTGTGCCGTTCTGGGCCCGGCTGCTCGACCGCCAGCACATCATCGATTATCGCGCCCGGCAGAGCTGGTTCTACGTCGCTTCGATCGTCGCGTTCGCCGCCGGAGTCATGATGGGTCTGAGTGCTTTGTTGTGGCTCGGCGGACTGCTGCAAGGGGTGGCGTATGCCGGCGGCAATCTCGGCTGGAATCTGGGGCACAACGATTTCAGCCAGGACCATGACGCCACGACGTACATGGGAGTCCACGTCACACTGACCGGCATAAGGGGGCTTTTGATGCCGCCGCTCGGCGTGCTGTTTTACGAGGGGTTGGAGTGGCTGGCCCCAGACGCCGGGCGTTACGCCCTGCTGTTGCCGCTGTTACTCTCCACCAGCGGCGCCGCGTGGTTTGTCCATCTGCACCGCCGCCGACGCTAGCCTCGTCGCCCGAGTTGGATTAACAGGTTGTTGAAAAACGCCATCCTGGCGTTTTTCAACGTCGCTGGCGAAAGGCGCGACTTGCGCTGCGCACCCGTAATCAGCCGCTAAGGAGCGCCTGATTTCTCCGGGCCATCCGTGGCCCGGATTAGCAGGCTGTTTTTCAACAGCCTGTTAAGCGCCCGATTCGTTGAGCACTTGGGCCAGGTTACGAATGGGGATCACCTGGACATTTTCATCAATTGGATAAGCTTCTTCAACCGGCGCCACAATCCAAGACTGCTTGATCGCCAGATCGTTAACGGCTTGCCAGAAGCCGCGCGTTGGGCGCGGTGCGGTAGAGAATTTGCATTCGATGGCAAATCGCTGCCGGCCCAGCGTGATAACAAGGTCCAGTTCAGCCCCCGCCGCCGTTCGGTAAAATCCGATATCGGCGCCCACCGGGGCATGGGCAAACACCTGTTCAACCACCAGCCCCTCCCAAGCAGCCCCTGCCGCCGGATGGCCATGCAGGTCGTCCAGCGTGCGGATATTCAACAGTAAATTCAGCAGGCCGCAGTCGCGCAGGTACACTTTGGGCGATTTGACCAGTCGCTTTCCCAGGTTAACGTACAGCGGTTCGAGGCGTCTAACCATCATTGCCTGGACCAGCAAGTCCAGATAGCGCGCGACGGTGGTATGCGCCAGCCCGCCGAGCGAGCGCCCGATCTGGGAGGCGTTGAATACCTGGGCGTGCACATGGGCCAGCATGCGCCAGAATCGTTTCAGCGTCTCGGCCGGGGTCATTACCCCAAGCTGCGGCAAGTCGCGTTCGAGAAAGCTGCGGACCAAATCATGACGCCAGATAAATGATAATTCGTCGCTGGGTGCGTCGTAGCTCAGCGGAAACCCGCCGCGCAATAACAAGCGCTGCACGGCCGGCAGCGCCGGCGGCAGCTCGTCGGCGAGGAAGGGAGTGAGTTCCAGGTAGGCAACACGTCCGGCCAACGACTCCGAGCTTTGCCGCAGCAGGTCACCGGACGCCGAGCCGAGCAACAGGAATCGGCCAGGCCTTCGTTCCCGATCGATTTCCGGGCGCAATGCCGCGAATAGACCGGGCATGGTCTGGACTTCGTCGAGCACCACCAGCCGATCGCGGTGCGAGGACAAAAACAAATCGAGTCGGCTTAGGCGGTTCCGATCCGCTTCGCGCTCAAGATCAAGGACGATTGCGTCCGTATGTTCGGCGGCCAGCCGCTGCGCGAGAGTGGTCTTCCCGACCTGCCGCGGGCCTACCAGCACGACGCCGGGATAAAAGTTCAGGCGCTCGCGCAGCCGATCCAGAAGCATTCTGTGGCGAATCATTATCGTATATTGAGCGATCACCGCTCATTTTGCAATGTTAACCCGATTCGTTGAGCTGTGTTGTAGTCTGCCAGTTGGCGGCTCAGTCGCTTCCGACCTCCGCACAAAGCGAAGCGGGGGACCCGTTATTCAAGGTCCAGGGCGGGCTTGAACCCCGTGATGGGAAGCCGACGCCAGGTGTGGGCGCCGGGGTGCGGGAGATGCGCATTCGGGATGCCGCCGGGGCTTTCCGCATCATGTGCACGGCTGGCCAAGATTCGGAGGAAATTTGGACCGTGCAGACGGATTTGCAGCCCGTGCCAGGTAAAGTCCGACGCCGACAGGCGGTTAGCCCGCGGTGATCGGTAAGGCGCCGTAGGCGGCGTGGGCGATCAGTTGCGCCGTGCGATCCAGGTCGGGAACGATGACTTCGCGCTCCTGGAGGATGGCGCGGGCCAGCATGCCGATGGTCACTTCGGCATCGGGAATGGCGACCAGGTTGGCGGCGTTGACCGAGGTCAGTTGCGGAAATCCCTGGGTCAGAATGCCGAAATAAGGCATGCGACCTCCGCCGGTCAGGGCTTTGAATACGGCGATGCGACCATGTGCGGTCGATTCGCTGCCGGCCAGGCGGGTGAGCACCGCCCAGGCGGCGACCGGCACTTCCCAGCCGTGCCAGATCGTCGTGCCGAGCAGCCACTCCGGGGCATCGGCGATGGGCGCCAGCTCGCTCAGCGCGATGACTTCGGCGACCGCGGCGTTCGGCAGCAGCAGGGCGGCGTTGGTGACCGGGACCAGCACGCTGCGGATTTCACTGTCGTTCATCGCTGATTCCCCGTTCTTTCGGTGCGTCGATAGCGAGCAGTTCGAACACGTTGTCGATCAATTCGGCTTCCCGGTAGGGTTTGCCGAGATAACGCTCGACCCCGACTGCGGTGCCTCTTTCCCGGTGTTTTTCCCCGGTGCGCGATGAAATGATCATCATCGGCACGTGCTTCAGCCGCGGGTCGTTGCGCACATGGGCGGCCAGCTCGTAACCGTCCATGCGCGGCATTTCAATATCGAGCAGGATCAGATCGGGGACGCGCTCGTACATCAATTCGACGGCATCGAGGCCGTCGCGAGCGGTCAAAACCTCCAACTTGCGGTTTTCCAGAACGCGCGCCGTGACTTTGCGCATGGTGATCGAATCGTCGACGACCAGGACCAGCGGCTGGTGGGCGACGGCGGGTTCGGCGTGTTCCGTGGCCAGTGTGGCGCCGACGCCCGGCAGGCGCATTTCGTTCAGGCCGCGGCGGATCAGGGCGCCCATATCGAGGATCAGCATGACTTGGCCGTCGGGCGTGATCGTGCCGCTCAGGATGCCGGTGATGCTGCTGACCTGTGGCCCGATCGGTTTGACGACGATTTCGCGGTGGCTTTCGAGATGGGCGACGCGGAGCGCTGCACGGGTGCCGCCGGCCTCGATCATCAACAATGGCACCGGCTGGTCGGGTGGCGGCGGCAGCGGCAGGCCGAGTTGGCTCTCCAGCTCGAGAATCGGGTACGGCGTGCCGACATATTCGCAGACCGGCTGGCTGCTGTCGATCGCCGCCAAGTAGTCGCGCGGGGTCATCTTCATCACGCCGCGCACACCGCTCAACGGAATCGCGTAATGGCGTTCGGCGGCCTGGACGACGATGGCCTGCATCACCGCCAAGGTCAGCGGGATGCGAATCTTGAACGTCGTGCCGCGGCCGGGGACGGTGTCGATTTCGATGCTGCCGCCAAGCTGCCGTACCTCGTTGGCGACGACGTCCATGCCGACGCCGCGCCCGGCCAGTGTGGTCAATTCCCCCGCCGTCGAAAAGCCGGGGGTGAAGATCAGTTGCAGCACCTCGTGTTCGGCGAGGTGCTGGCCGTGTGGTAACAGGCCGAGCGCCCGGCCGCGTTCGGCGATCGCTTCGTGATCAAGGCCGGCCCCGTCGTCGCTGACCTGAATGACGAGTTCGGTGGCTTCGCGTTCGACGGCAATACGGATCACACCCTCGGCCGGCTTGTTGCGCGCGGCGCGCTCGGCAGGCGCCTCGATGCCGTGGACCACGGCATTGCGCATCATGTGTTCGAGCGGCGCGGTGATCCGGTTCAGGATGTTGCGGTCGACTTCGCTTTCGCCGCCGGCGAGGCGGAGGTCGAGGCGGGCGGTTTTGCCGCTTTCGTTGCTGGCCCGGCGGACGACACGGCGTAGGCGCGGGACGAGAGAGGTAAACGGCACCAGACGGGTCTGCATCAGACCTTCTTGCAGTTCGGTGTTGACCCGCGATTGCTGCAAAAGCAGCGTTTCGGTGTGCCCGGTGGCGGTATCGAGGGCTTCTTGCAGGCTGATCAGGTCGTTGACGCTCTCGGCCAGGGCGCGCGACAGTTGCTGGATGGTCGAGTAGCGATCGAGTTCGAGCGGATCGAAATGGGTTTCGCCCTGTTCCGCTTCGCGCTGGTAGCGCGACAGGATCTGTGCCTCGGTTTCGAGTTCGAGTTTGCGCAACTGATCGCGCAGGCGCTGCACGGTTTCCTGGACTTCGACTATGTTTTGCCGAACGTTACCGGTTTCCTGTTCGAGACGGGAGCGGAAGATGCTGATTTCGCCGGCATAATTGACCAGCGTGTCGAGCAGCCTGGCATCGACGCGCACGGCTTCGACCGGGGCGGTGGCCGGTAGCGGCTGCGTTGCCGGAGCGGCGGCTGGCTCGGCTGTCGGTTCCTCTGCCGCGGGCAGCGGTGCGGCAGGTCGCGCTTCGAGCAGCGGCGAGGCGGGCAGGGGCTGGCGCCGCTCGGCCGCCTGGATCATCGCGTGTAGATGGTCACAACCGGCCTGCAGGGTTTCCAAACTGCCGGTCAACAGCGCTTCATCCGGCGTCTCTTCGATCAGCGTCTCGAGGGTGTGCGCCAGCTCACCGATCGCTTCGAGGCCGGCGACCCGGGCGCCGCCTTTGAGGGTGTGCAGGTGACGGCGTATCGGGTCGAGCTGTCCGCTGTCGGCTTCCTGGCGCAGGGCGAACAGCGCCGCATCGAGGGCTTCGAGCAAGTCGCCGGCTTCGGTCAAGAAAATATCGAGTAGATCGGCGTCGAGCAGGGCATAGTCCAACGGAATGACATCCGCAAGGGCCGCCTCGGAGTCGTCTCGGGCGGCGGCAAGCGGCTCGCCTGACGGTGCGGCGCCAGTAGGGATGGCGGCAACCTCTTCGATCGCAGTGGGCCATTCGGATGACGTGTCGGGGGTATCGGAGCCGTCTTGCGTGTCTGTGCCCGCTCCGCTTTCGTCTTCGATTCCGGCCGCGGCCGCAGATTCGATCGCCTCTTCCCGTTCCTCCGCCGGTGCCGCGGTGGGCTGAACACCAGGGAGTTGGTGGTAAAAGCCGTCGAGCAGGACTTGTGCCGTCGCCTCGATGTCCTGCGGTGTCACCTCGGAGAGCGGCGATTCGCCGTGTAAGGTCGCGAGGCGTTCGGTGCTGAGCGCCGCGACATCGGCCAGCAGCTTCAGCCCGGCTTCATCCGGCGTTCTTTGCATCGCCGCCAACTCGCGCAGATAACGCTCGACGACGTGCAAGGCCTCGGTGTCCTGGCCCCATTCGGCCAGGCCCAAGTTACCGGCGAGGGTGTGGATCGCGCGGATCAGGTCGTCGCCTGGTACCTCGGTCCAGCCCTGGGCTGTGCAGCGCGCCACGTAGTCGGCGACGGTTTGCTGGTGTTCGCTGACCTCGCCGAGGATCAATTTGGCCAGCACCGGATCGAGGGTCGCAGCGGTTTCGGCAACCGGTTCGGCGGCCGGCGGTTCGACATCGGGCGCCGCCGGTTCGGTGTGGGGCTCGGGGGCGGGAGCCGGTTCCGGTTCCGCCGCTGCGGTGGTCACCGCGGCCGCACCGGGTACCGCACCGGCGGCCAGTTCTTCGGCCCGCTGCTGTAATTCGGCTAAACGGGCACGGCTTTGACCGTCGTCTTCACTGCCGCGCAGGCGGGCGCGCAGTGCCGGCAGCAGGTCGATCGCATCCTCGACGGTCGGCAGCGCCGCGGCCACCGGTAAGCGCCCTTCCAGGGCCTGGTTCATCATGTTTTCTATGGCCCAGGCGAATTCGCCGATGTCGTCGGCGCCGACCATCCGACCGCTGCCTTTGAGGGTGTGGAAACTGCGCCTGAGTTCCTTGAACGGCTCCAGTGGATCGTCAAAGTGGTTGAAGCGCGCCAGGTGATCGCGCAAAGCGGCGATTTCGGCGTCCATCTCCTCGATAAAAATTTCGAGAAACTCGGCGTCGATGGCCACCGGCAATGCTTCGGTTCCGGCTGGCTCCGGGAGCCGCTCTGGGGTAATCCCGGCTTCGGCTTCGACCTCGACCTCGACCTCGACCTCGACCTCGGGCTCGGGCTCGGGCTCGGTTTCGGTTTCGGTTTCGGTTTCGGTTTCGGTTTCGGTTTCGGTTTCGGTTTCGGCCGGCGTTGCGGTTTCGGACTCGGTTTCGGCCACCTCGTCAGCGGCAGCCGGTGCGGGCGGCGCTTCGTCTTCCGGGCTCCAGGTATAGCCGAGTGCGGTGAGGTCGTCGATCGCTCTTTCCAGCAGGTCAAGGCGTTCGCCTTGCTGATCGCGCAGGCTGGTCAGATGGACTTCGAGCGCCGCCAGCGCGTCGGCGAAGCGCGCCAGGCGTTCGGCATCCGGCGGTGTGTCGCCGCCCAATTCGGTGGTAAAAAATCGGCAGGCCGGGGCCAGCACGCGGTGGGCGGTCTGCATGTCGAGCATCGTGAGCGCGCCGTCGGCATCGCGCAGCAGGCGGACGATCGCTGCGCTCTCGCCGTGACCGGTGGCGACGCGGTTTTCCAGTTGTTGCTGCGCCAGATGGAGGTTCTCCAGGGTATGGCCGAGCAGGGAGGCGACCACCTGATCGAGTTCGTGACGGTGTCGGGCCGCACCGCGCGCCGCCATTCCCCCGGGCCGTTCGCCGCCCATCGTCGCCGCGGCGAGCTTGATCTTTTCTTCGACGTCGAGCAGGCTGGTGGCGATGTCAAGCAGCAGGGGTTCGTCGATTTCGCCGGCTTGCTGCTGGATGTCGTTCAGGCGCGCCACTTCGGAGTGGACTTCCTGGGCCGCTTCGCTCAAGCCGATCATTTCCAACGTCCCGGCGGCCTGGGTCAATACTTCGGCGAGCGGCGCCAACGCCGAGCGATCGAGGCTTGCGGTCCGCTGTTGCAGATCAAGGGCGTCCTTGACCGCCGCCAGTTCGTCGAGCACGGCCTTGGCGACACTGTCGAACAAGGCGCGGTTGCGGCCACGCACGCTGCCCATGGCACCGGACAGGGCCAGCGAGTCGGGCAGCAAGGCGGCGAGCTCGAACTGTTCGGTGGTGCGGTCGAGTACCGGATCGCCGGGCCGGGCGATGGCGACGTGGAACAACAACGAGCGGGCCAGGCGGTCTTCTTCGGTGAGGTCATCCGGCGCACCGGCGGCGGCCGGCTGATCCAAGCCGCGCTTGAGCAGGATATCGAGCCGGACGAGCACCCGCTGCACGGCGACCCCGCGATCGATCTTGCCGGCGATCAGGCCGTGGACGACCAGGGCGGCAATCCGCCACAGGCGGCCGGCGCGATCATTGTCGGCGGCGGCGGCCAGCGCGATGCAGGCATGGAGCAGGGCGGGCAGTTCGGCCGCCTCGCCGCCGGCCCGCAGGGCGTCGCGCAGCGCCCCTTGAAAACTGGAACGCAGACGGTTCATGTCCCCGTCCGGCACGGCATCGGGATCGTGCGGCGGCAGCTCCGGCATGGTGCCGGCGAGCGATGGATTGAACAGATCACCTTCGGTGATCAACGTCTTGCCGCGCGCTGCGCGCAGTTCGTTGAGCACCGGCAGCAGCACCAGCGGCACATCGCCCTGCCCCGCTTGCAGGCGGTCGAGATAATCATGGACGACGATGCCGGCGCCGAGCAGGATGGACAGGCGCTGGTGATTTTCGTCGTCGAGGGCGCCGCTCGCCAGATCCAGCGTCAGAGCGTGCATCTCCTCGACCACCTGGGCGGCGCTGTCGATTTCCAGCATGCGCAAGGTGGCGGCGAGTTGCAGAAACGCTTCGCCGGCGCGCGCCAGATGGCCGGTGCGATCGCCGGTTTCGTTGTCTTGTTCGCTGCCTTGAGCCGGCGCTCCGGCGTGGTCTTCGAGTGCCTGCCGGCCGTTGTCGAGCAGGGCGTCGAGGGCGCCGCGAATCCAGGCCAGTTGCGTCGGGGCTTGTTGTCGAGCTTCGGCTGTCATTTCAGTCCCACATCCTCGTCAGCCGGCGCCGCCGGAAACCGTGTCCGGTGAGTCTGGGCTGATCGTCCTCGCCATCGCCACCGTTGATCGGGGGTCGTTCATCCGGAATCGTCGTCCCGCGCTCAGGACTCGGCGGGCAGCTTGAAGTCGGCCACCGAATCGCGCAACTGGCGGACCATGTCCGACAGATTGCTGACGGTCTGGGCGGTTTGCGTCGTTCCGGACAGGGTTTGCATCGAGATTTCGCGGATGGTGTTCATCACCTTCGAGATCTGCGTCGCGGTCCCGGAATGCGTCTGCGCCTGGCCCGAGATCTGCTGAATCAGGTGGGCCAGATCCTTCGACACCTGCTCGATCGAAGCCAAGGCGGTACCGGCGTCCTCGGCGGTGTGGGCACCGCGCACCACTTCGGCGGTGGTCAGTTCCATCGACGAGACCGCTTCGTTGGTATCGGCCTGAATCGTCTGCACCAGCGTTTCGATCCGGCGGGTGGCGTTGGTGGCGCGCTCGGCGAGGCGCTGCACCTCGTCGGCGACCACCGCGAAGCCGCGCCCGGCGCCGCCGGCGGACGCCGCCTGGATCGCGGCGTTGAGCGCCAGGATGTTGGTTTGCTCGGAGATGCCGTTGATCAGTTCGACGATGTCGCCGATTTCCTGCGACGATTCGCCGAGGCGCTTGATGCGTTTGGCGGTCTCCTGGATCTGTTCGCGGATCGCGTCCATGCCGGAAATGGTCTCCCGCACCTTGTCGGCGCCGTCCGAGGCGATTTTGACCGAACGCTGCGCGACTTCCGCCGATTCGCTCGATTGCCGGGCCATGGTGTCGAAGTCGCGGGTCATCTGCCCCATCGTTTCGCTGGCGCTACGGATCTCGCGCGCCTGGTGTTCGCTGGCTTCGGCCAGTTGGGTCGCGGTGGCGCGCGCTTCCTGGGCCTGGGCCGCGACCTGCTGCGCCGTGCGGTTGATGCCGGTGACCAGGTCGCGCAGCGCCTCGACCGCGAAGTTCACCGAGTCGGCGATGGCGCCGGTGATGTCTTCGGTCACCGTGGCGTTGACTGTCAGGTCGCCGTCGGCGAGCGAACTCATTTCGTCGAGCAGGCGCAAGATGGCATCCTGGTTGCGCTGGTTGATCGCCTGGGTGGCGCGCGCTTGGCGGCGCTGGCTGAGATAAAGAAGGAAAAACAACATCAGCAGCATCAGTACGGCGATGGCGAGCAGCGCCGCCCCGGCCTGAACCGAAGGCCACAGCCGGCCCTGGTCGAGGGCGGCGTAGCCGGCTGCCAGGTCAGCGGCCTGGGTGCCGAAATCGGTGCTATCGAGGAAAATCTCGTCGGCCGCCTGGCGTACTTCGAACAGTTCGGTCGAGGCCGACAGGATGTTGTCGATTTCGATTTTGGCCTGCTCGAAGCTTTGGCTGACCTCGCCGAGCAGGGCCAGGGCGCGCGGGTTGCGGACCTGGGCGATATTGAGTTCGGCATCGCCGTTGATCAGGCCGTTCAAGACGCGCTCGAACAGGTTGGCGTCGCGGCCGAAGTTGTCGGCGGCGGTGATCGCCGCGGCGCCGCCTTGCAGGATCTCGCCGACGCGGCGCAGCATTCGGTCGGCGAGCACCAGTTGCCGGCCGGCGGTGAAAATCTGCACGCCGGGGGCGCCGCCTTCGGTCAGGAGGCGCACCGTTTCGTCGGTGCGCGACAACAGTACCGGCACAATGCTGGTGAAGTTGTTGGCGCTTTCGGCCAAGTCGAGGATCAGTTCGCTGCGTTCGACGATGCGGCTGGCGTTGGCATGCAGGTTGCTCCACGTTTCCTCGGCCGTGGCCAGTAGATTACCGACTGCGGCGGGCGAGCGCGGCAGGCCGCTCGTGCCGTCGCCCTGGCGCAAGGCGACGAGGTCGGCGGCGATCTGGTCGCGGGTGGTGGCCAGTTCATCGAAGGCCTCGAAGTTGCCGATCGCCGCTTCACCGGCCGCTTTGGCCATCTGCTGGTTGACGACCTGCATTCGGGTGGTCCGTTGCAGGTATTGCTGCTGGTGCCGGGCGGCTTCGTTCAACTGAAAGAAATTGAAGACCGCGAGCCCGACGAGGACGACCAGCCCGGCGATGAACGCCCATTGCAAAGGGGTGCCGCGGCGGGGAGTTTCGATGGGTTTGACCGCACTCATGGTTTCGGCTCCTGTGGCTCGTTATCGATTCTATGCAGCGCGTCGTGCCGGCTTCAATCCGCCGCGCCGTTCATAAATTCGGGTTGATTGACAAGGGCGCTGATCCTCAGCTGCCCCCATGTAATATTGCCTTGCTGAAACTCACGTTCCATGTACGGAGCGAGCGGCGTCCCGGAAAAAGTCTCGGGCGGCGCGGCGTCGTTGTCCGCGAAATGGCGTTGCCCGACGACCTCGTCGATCAAAACCGCGATCGGGCGGTTTTGCAGCGACAAAACGAGCACCCGGGTATGGCTGGTCAGCGGCGTGCGCTGGTTGAACAAAAACCAGGCCAGGTCGACCAGCGGGGCGAGGTTGCCGCGCAGGTTGGCGACACCGAGCAGCCAGGGCTTGGCGCCCGGCACCGGCGTCGCCTGAGGCACCCCGAGAATTTCGGTGACCTCGTCGATGCCGAGCGTCAGGTGGTAATCGGCCAGCCGGAAGACCACGCCGTCGAACGTCTTGCCGCGTTCGCCGCCCTCGGCCTTGGCCTCGTGGGCGAGGCTGCGGCGTTCGTACTCGGCAAAGCGGTCAAACAGTGCGTTACCGGCGGCGGTCAGCATTGCCCGCCTCCGGTTGACTTGTCATTCCTCGCCTGGTGCGCATTGTCCACTCATTATTTCGCCAATCCTAACTCCGCCGACGGGCGGCGAATTGCCGGAGGCTGCTGGTCAATTCCTCGCGCGTGAAAGGCTTGGTCAGGTACTGGTCGGACCCGACGATGCGCCCCCGCGCCCGATCGAACAGCCCGTCCTTGCTGGTCAACATGATGACCGGTGTCGCCTCGAATTGCTTGTTATTTTTGATGATCGCGCAGGTCTGGTAACCATCGAGGCGCGGCATCATGATATCCACAAATATCACATCTGGGCAAAATTGGGCGATCTTGCCAAGCGCGACGAAGCCGTCCTCGGCCGTCACCACTTCGCAACCCTCCTTTTGCAGCATCGTTTCCGCCGACCGCCGGATCGTGTTGCTGTCGTCGATCACCAGCACCTTGAGTCCGGCAAGGTCCGTCGCGTTTCCTTTGGTCATCGGCTCGGCCAACTTCTTTACTCAACCCAGGGCTCATCCCGTTACGCCGTGCGCCCCCGCGGCTGAGCCGAGCAGCGCGTCGCCCGGTCTACCCAGGCTTGTGCCGGCCAATCCTAACACTAAAAAAGCCATATATGCCAGTAGTTTGTGCGAAATACTTAATGTCTGTCTTGGCTTTGCCGTTACAATATCACCTTCCCCGACGGAGACAAAAATGACCGGGCTGGCGATTTTGGTGGTGATGGACGAGCCAGCGCGGATCAAAGCGCACAAGGATTCGACCGTGGCCATGATGCTAGAGGCGCAGGCCCGCGGGCATGCCCTGTGGGTCGCCGACATCGCCGCTTTGCTGCTCGACCGGGGACAGGCGGCCGCGGCGGCCCGCCCGGCCGAGGTCGCCGACCGCCCCGACTGGCTGCGGGCCGGGGCCCCGGAAATCAAGCCGCTCAACGCCTTCGACCTGATTTTGATGCGCAAGGATCCCCCGGTCGACGGCGATTATTTGACCGCCACCTGGCTGCTCGACCACGCCGCCCGCGACGGCGTGCGGGTGGTCAACGACCCCGGGGCGTTGCGCGACGCCAACGAAAAACTGGCGGCCACCTGGTTTCCGGCCTGTATGGCGCCGTCCCTGGTCGCCGCCGACCCGGCGTTGCTCCGCGAATTCGTCGGCCGGGAAGAGCACGCGGTGCTCAAACCGCTGCACGGCATGGGCGGCAGTGGTGTATTTCAGGCCGCCGCCGGCGACCCGAACCTCAATGTCATCATCGAAACGATGACCGCCGAGGGCCGGCATGCGGTGATGGCGCAGCGCTACATTCCGGAGGCCCGAGCCGGCGACAAGCGGATTTTGCTGATCGCCGGCGAGGCCGTGCCGCATGCCCTGCTGCGCGTTCCGCCGGCCGACGATTTTCGCGGCAATCTGGCCCGCGGCGGCAGCGGGCAGGGAATCGATCTGACCGACCGCGACCGCTGGATCGTCTCGCAAGTCGGGCCGGAACTGAACCGCCGCGGCGTGCTGTTCGCCGGCCTGGACGTGATCGGCGATTATCTGACCGAAGTCAATATCACGAGTCCGACCTGCATCCGCGAACTGGATCGGTTGTACGATATCCGGATCGCGGCGCAACTGTTCGATGTGCTGGAGGCGCGCTGTTCGGCATGAAACACGTTTCGCAACCCTTCTTGTTGCCCCTGGACCGGCCCGCGCGGTGGGGCACCGACACTTTTTATCTGGCGTTGGCCTTCGCCCTTGCCGTGCACGCCTTCGTCATCGTCGAGTTGCGCTTTGTGCCGCCGGAGAGGCGCGCCACGCCGCCGGCCTCCCGCCTCGATGTTGTGCTGGTCGCTGAGCGCCCGGGCCCGGCCCCCGAGCACGCCGATTATCTGGCGCAAACCAATGCGACAGGCGGCGGCAACGCCCCGGTCACGGAATTGGCCGGCAGCCGGCAACCGCCGCTGGAAGCCGGGTCCGAGGACCACCAAGATCCGCTCGAGCGCGAACCCGGCGCGCCGCGCCAGGTGCGTCCGGCGGATCGGGTGACGGCGCTTTCGGCGGTGGACACGCAGGTCGCTTTCGGCACGCCGGAGGCACCGGTCGATGAGCCGTTGCCGGCGGCCCGCGAGCTGATTCGCGAATCCCTGCGCGCCGCCCGCCAGCAGCCGCTGGCCAGCCATCGGGGGGTCACCCGGATCAGCGGCGAGCGCCGCAAGTTCATCAACGCCAATACCCGCGACTGGCGGTACGCCGCCTACATGCAGGCTTGGGTCAGCAAGGTCGAGCGGATCGGCAACATGAACTACCCGGAAGAGGCCCGCCGCCGCAAGTTGAACGGCTCGTTGGTGCTGTCGGTGACGGTCCGCCGCGACGGCAGTGTCGAGTCGGTCGCCGTGATGCGCTCGTCCGGCTGGCCGTTGCTCGACCAGGCAGCGGTCGGCATCGTCCGTCTCGCGGCGCCGTTTGCGCCGTTTTCCGAGGATATCGCGGCCGAAACCGATGTCTTGAATATTACCCGGACCTGGGAATTTTCGGTCACGGGACTGCAAACCGGATGAAACATTCACCGGTTCAATCAGCGAGCACGCCGTTGTTTGCACCCAGATGGCAAGTCACATGAACCCACCCAAATCGTCCAAATCCACCGCTGCCTCGCCCGGGGGATTCGTTGACCGGCAATTGCTGATTGCGATGCCCGGCCTGGCCGATCCGAATTTCTCGCGCGGCGTCACGTTGATCTGCCAGCACAACGCCGACGGGGCCCTGGGGATCATCGTCAACCGGCCGTCGAATTTCACGCTGCTCGACGTGCTCGCCCAACTCGGCATCCAGTGCCACGACGAGACGTTGTCGAGCATACCGGTCCTCGAGGGCGGCCCGGTCCATCGCGAACGCGGCTTCGTGCTGCACGAAACCGAGGGTGAATGGGAGAGCAGCGTCACGCTCGGTGAGCACCTGCAATTGACCACGTCGCGCGATATTCTCGAAGCCATCGCCGCCGGTCGCGGGCCGCGGCGTTTCCTGCTCGCCCTCGGTTATGCCGGTTGGGCGCCGGGCCAGCTCGAGGACGAGATGCTCGACAATGCCTGGTTGCACACAACGCCGAGCCCGGATGTGTTGTTCGACCTGCCGCTCGACCAGCGCTGGCAGCGCGCGGTCAGCCATCTCGGCATCCACCCCGACAACCTGAGTACACAGGCCGGCCATGCCTGAAACCGCCGGCACGGCCGTCCTCGGGCTGGATTACGGCACCAAGAAGGTCGGCGTCGCCCTGCTCCACGAGCAGCTCGGTGTGGCTCGCCCGCTGGCCGTCGTGCCGGTGGCCGACAGCGATCTCTTGTGGCGTGAACTCGACACCTTGGTTGCCGCCTGGCGTCCGAGGCGTCTGGTGGTCGGCCTGCCGCTCGCCGCCACCGGCGGCGAAACGCCCATGGCGCGCGCCGCGCGCCGTTTCGCCACGGCGCTGAAGGCGCGTTATCCCCTGGCGGTCGAACTGCATGACGAAAGACTGACGACGCGCGAGGCCGCCGGCACGCTCGCCGCTGCGCGCCGCGCCGGGTTATTGACCCGCTCCGCCGCTCGGCGGCGCGATGCGGCGGCCGCGGCGGCGATGCTCGACTCGTGGCAGCATGAGGCCAGGTGCCGGGTCGTTTTCAGGGAGAACCCATGACGGGCGCATTCCCCACTCATCTTTTCGATATCGCTTCGCTGTCGCGGTCCCAGGTCGAACGTTTGTTCGCCGCCGCCGCGGCACCGCCGCACAGCGGACTGCTCGACGGCGCGACGCTCGCCAACCTGTTTTACGAGTCGAGCACCCGGACCCGGGTCTCGTTCGAACTCGCCGCCTGCCGGCTGGGCGCCGAAGTGGTCAATATCAATGCTTCGGCGTCGTCGGCGACCAAAGGCGAAGCGCTGCCCGACACCATGCTGACCCTGGCGGCGATGGGCCTCGACTTTCTGGTCATCCGCCATCCGCTCGTCGGTTCCATCGCGCAACTGGCCGCCAAGGCGCCGTCCGGATTGCACCTGGTCAATGCCGGCGACGGCGCGCATGCCCATCCCAGCCAGGCGCTGATCGATGCCTGGACGTTGTTGCGCCGCCGCGGTTCGCTCGACGGGCTGGTCTTGACCATCGCCGGCGACATCCGCCATTCGCGTGTCGCCCGTTCGAACGTGGTGCTGTTCACGTTGCTCGGGGCGCGTGAAATCCGCCTCGCCGCGCCGCCTGAATTGCTGCCCGAGCCGCTGCCCGCCGGTCCGGTGCGGGTGTTTAGCGAGTTCGACGCGGCCCTCGAAGGGGCCGACGCGGTGATGATGCTCCGCCTGCAGAAAGAACGGATGAGCGGCGTCAAACTGCCGGCCGCGGAGGCGTACCACGCCGCCTGGGGGCTGACCGCCGAACGCCTGGCGCGGGCCGGAGAGCAGTGCTTCGTGCTGCACCCCGGGCCGATCAACCGGGGTATCGAAATCGCGTCCGAAGTCGCCGATAGCGGGCAGTCGCTGATCCTCGAACAGGTCGCCAACGGGGTTCGGATGCGCATGGCGATCCTCGCCGCGCTTTACGAGCGGCCAGCCGACTGATGTCCGTGACGATCACACTTAACGGTCGCCGGCAGGAGTTGCCGAGCGGCTCGACCGTGCGCGCCCTGCTCGAACACCTGGCGCTCACCGGCCAGCGTACGGCGGTGGAAATCAACGGCGAAATCGTGCCGCGCAGCACTCACGAGACACTGGTGATCGCACCCGGTGATCGGATCGAAATCGTCCACGCCATCGGCGGCGGGTAAGCATCGCTTGATCCCGGTAATTCACAGATGACCACCCCCTTCTCTGCACCGCCGCCGGCCGCCGGCGAAGCCGTCACGGCACAGGGCGAAGACCCGTTGCTGATCGCTGGACGGCGCTACCATTCGCGGTTGTTGACCGGCACCGGCAAGTACCGCGACCTGGCCGAGACCCGGGCCGCGACACTGGCCGCCGGCGCCGAGATCGTCACGGTGGCGATTCGGCGCAGCAACATCGGCCAGAATCCCGGCGAACCGAACCTGCTCGAGTGCTTGCCGCCGGGTGAGTTCACGATTCTGCCCAACACCGCCGGCTGCTACACAGCCGCCGACGCGGTGCGCACCTGCCGGCTGGCGCGCGAATTGCTCGACGGGCAGCCACTGGTCAAGCTCGAGGTGCTCGGCGACGCCAAAACCTTGTTTCCGGACCTGCCGGAGACCTTGCAGGCCGCCGAAACGCTGGTCGGCGAAGGGTTCGAGGTGATGGTCTATACCAGCGACGACCCGGTCATGGCCCGCCGCTTCGCCGAACTCGGCTGTGTCGCGGTGATGCCGCTGGCGGCGCCGATCGGCTCCGGCCTCGGCATCCAGAACCGCTACAACATCATGACCATCGTCGAGGAAGCGACGGTGCCGATCCTGGTCGATGCCGGAGTCGGAACCGCGTCGGACGCGGCGATCGCAATGGAACTCGGCTGCGATGGCGTGTTGATGAACACGGCAATCGCCGAAGCGCGCGATCCGGTATTGATGGCCCATGCGATGCGCCGCGCCGTCGAGGCCGGCCGCGCCGCCTGGCGCGCCGGCCGGATGCCGCGCCGGCGCTATGCCAGCGCTTCGTCGCCGGCCGGCGGACTTTTGGTGTGACAGCGCCACCCCAAGCGCGCCGGGTGCGGTCCTACGTCCGGCGCGAGGGCCGGCTGACCCCGGCCCAGGCGCGGGCCCTCGAGACCTTGGCCGAAGGGTATCGCCTGCCGGAGGTGCCGGAGGCGCTGAGCGCCGAAGCCCTGTTCGGCGCACCGCGACCGCTGCTTCTCGAAATCGGTTTCGGCAACGGTGAGACGTTGGCTCGCATGGCGCTCGAGGCGCCGGAAACCGGCTTTATCGGGGCCGAAGTTCACCGTCCCGGCATCGGCCATTTATATCGCCTGCTGGACCGCGAGGGGATCGCCAACGTCCGGGTCTACGAAGGTGATGCGGTCGATTTGCTGCAGCACAGGATCGCCCCCGGAACCCTCGCCGGCGTCCGGATCTATTTCCCCGATCCGTGGCCGAAGAAACGGCACCACAAACGCCGCCTGGTGCAACCGGCGTTCGCCGCCCTGGTCGCCGACCGCTTGCAGCCCGGCGGCCTGCTACATTTCGCGACCGATTGTGAAGATTATGCCCAAAGCGCCGAGGCAGCGGTGGCGGCGGTGCCGCACCTGCAACCGGCGGCGGGTGATACACCGCATGTGCGGCGCCCGACGTGGCGGCCGACGAGCCGTTTCGAGCGCCGCGGCCGTGACCTCGGCCACCCGGTTTTCGATCTGATTTGGCGGCGCGTATGAATCGCCGGGGTTGAATGGAAGGCAGTCTGCAACTGAGCGGCGACATGCTGCTGGTGCTGGCCATCGTGACGCTGGCCGCGGTGCTGTTCATTACCGAATGGATCCGCGTCGACGTGACGGCGCTGGCCGTGCTTGTCCTGCTCGGCCTGACCGGGCTTTTGCCGGGCGAGCAGCTTTTTTCCGGCTTCGCGTCGAATGCCGTGATCGCTGTGATCGCGGTGATGATTCTCGGCACCGGCCTCGATCGCACCGGGGTCATGACTGAGGTTGCGGCCTGGACGATCCGTCTCGGACGGCGGTCGGAATGGCGTCTGCAATCGATGGTCGCCGCTGCCGCCGGTGTGGTTTCGGCGTTCATGCAGAACGTCGGCGCTACGGCGCTATTCGTGCCGGTCGTGACGCGGATCGCGGCGCGCACCGGGCTTATGGCCTCCCGCCTGTTGATGCCGATGGGCTTTTGCGCGATCCTCGGTGGGACGATGACGCTGGTCGGCTCGTCACCGCTGATTCTGCTCAACGACCAGATCGCCCAATCGAACCGCTCCCTGCCGCCGGGCGCCGCGGTGCTTGAGCCGTTTACGCTGTTCGACGTGACCCCGATCGGCCTGGCGCTGCTCGCCGCCGGGATCGTGTATTTTCTGCTCTTCGGACGCTGGCTGTTGCCGCGCGAAGCGGCGCCCAGCGGGGCGGCGCAAACCCGCACCCAGCACTATTTCGCCGAGATTTACGGGATCGCCGGCGAATTGTTCGAACTGATCGTCACGGTCGACAGCCCGCTGGTCGGCATGCGTCTCGAGGAAGCCGAGCGGCGAGCCGGGGCGCCGTATATTCTGGCCATCCGCAACACCGGCGTACCGCGGTTGGCGCCGCCGGCCGACGAGATGATCTGGGTCGGCACGATCCTCGGCGTCATGGGTTCGCGGGAAAAAGTGACGCGCTTTGCGATCGATAACCGCCTGCGCCTGCAACCGCGGCTCAGAACCTTCGGCCACCTGTTCAATCCGGCCCTCGCCGGGGTTTCGGAAGTGGTGATTCCGCCGGGCTCGCGGCTGGTCGGCCAGACCGTCGCCGAAGCTCGACTGCGGTCTCGTTACGGCATCAGCGTCCTGGCCATCAACCGCCGCGGCGAAGTCAAAAGCGGGCCGATCCGCGAACAAACACTGCAAGCCGGCGATTGTCTGGTCAGCCATTCGAGCTGGAAGGATCTGGTCGTCCTCGATCGCGAGCACGATTTCGTCGTCGCCACCGACCTGCCCAAGGAAGAAGCCCGGCCGCAGAAAGTCTGGTATGCGCTGGCGATTTTCCTGCTGACGCTGGGTCTGGTGCTGGGCAGCGACCTGCGCCTGGCGGTCGCGCTTTTGGCCGGCGCGCTGGCGATGATCCTGAGCGGCGTATTGAGTATCGACGAAGCCTACCAGGCGGTGAGTTGGAAAACCGTGTTTCTGATGGCCGGCCTGATCCCGCTCGGTGGAGCGATGGAAACGACGGGTGCCGCGGCCTGGGTGGCGCATGGCCTGGTCGGCTTGTTCGCCGGGGCCCCGGATCTGGTCATGCAGGCCGTCGTGGTCGTTCTGGCCACCGTGTTCACGCTGCTCTTGTCCAATGTCGGGGCGGCGGTGCTGCTCGTCCCGTTGGCGATCAATATGGCGCTCGCCAGCGGCGCCAATCCGGCGGCCTACGCGCTGCTCGCCAGCATCGGCGTATCGAACGGCTTCGTGTTGTCCAGCCATCCGGTCAACGCGTTGATCACCGGGCCGGGCAACTACCGGGTGGCCGACTTCATGCGCAGTGGCGCCGGGCTCAGCGTGTTGTATATGGCCGTCTTGTTACTGATGGTCAATTGGCTGTACCCGGCATTGCCGGCGGTGGGCTGATTGCCGGATTCCGGCCTCGCCTATGTGTACAATAAAAGCCGCCGGCCGACCCCCCATCACCCTTGTGGGGGGTGGAGGTGTGGGAGAGAAGGGCTCACCATGACTCAATCCGCCACCATCATCGATTTACAGAAGCTCAGGCGCAGTTGCACGCATTGCACGCTGCATGAGCTCTGTTTGCCGGCGGGCATCGACCACCGCGACCTCGAAACCCTCGACCAGTTGATCGCCGAACACCGCCGCTACGACCGCGGCCAGTTTCTGTTTCTCCCCGGCCAACCGTACAGCGCGCTTTACGTCGTGCGCTTCGGCTCGTTCAAGTCGGTCATGTCCTTGCCCGAAGGCGGCGAACAGATCATCGGCTTTCACCTGACCGGCGAATTGCTCGGTCTCGACGCGCTCGGCCCCGGCCGCCACCAGTGCGCGGCACAGGCGCTCGAAACGAGCAGTGTCTGCGAAATCCCCTATCAGGAGATGGAGCGGGTCGCCGCACAGGTGCCGGGGCTGCACCGCCAACTCCTCAATATGGTGAGCCGCGAACTCAACCAGGAACAACAGCACCTGGTACTGATCACGCGTAAGGTGGCGCGGGCGCGATTGGCGAGTTTTCTGGTCAGTTACGCCAAACGCCTGGAAAGCCGTAACCTGCGCGCCGACGAGTTCACGCTGAGCCTGTCGCGCTACGATTTGGCCAATTACCTCGGCCTGGCGGTCGAGACAGTAAGCCGGTTATTTACTGCGTTTCGCGATGAAGGACTGCTCAGCGTCGAGCGCCGGCGAATCGGCATTTTGCGCTCCGATCTGCTGCACCACGAGGCCGAGCGCGATGATTCATAACGGCCAGCGCGGTTTTCGCCGTTTCTGATCTCCATTCCCCTGCCGCCCCAGGTACTGCGTGAAGCGCTGGCTGATCGTTGTCGAAAAACCCGAGGATTGGGAAGACGTCTGGCCCGGGGCGCGGGTCGTCACCGCCGCCGATTACCTGACCCGGCCGGAAGCCTACCACGAGGCGCGGGTCATCAATCTTTGCCGTTCGTACCGCTACCAGAGCGTCGGTTATTACGTCTCGCTGCAAGCCGAGGCGCGCAACCACCGGCCGCTGCCTGGGGTGATGACCATGCAGGATCTGAAATCCCGCAGCTCACTGCGCCTTTTGGCCGGCGGCGAAGAGGAGCTGATCCGCAAATCGCTGCGCGACCTGCAATCCGACGAATTCACGTTAAGCATCTATTTTGGGCAGAACATGGCACAGCGCTACCGGCGGCTGGCGCGCGCCTTGTTCAACCTGTTCCCCGCGCCGCTGCTGCGCGCCCGCTTCCGCCGGCGCGAGGAGTGGGAATTGGTCAGCCTGCGCCCGGCGTCGCTGGCCGACGTTGCGCCGGCGCACCGGCCTTTCCTGTTCGAGGCCGCGGCGCGCCATTTCGCCGGCCGGCGGCTGACGCGGGCCCACCCGGGGCGCTACGACCTCGCTTTGCTGGTCAACGCCGAGGAAAAAGCGCCGCCGTCCGACGAGGGCGCGCTCAAGCGTTTCGCCCGCGCCGCCGAGCGTGTCGGTTTCGCGGTCGAGCGGATCGGCGCCGAGGATTTCGGCCGACTCGGCGAATTCGACGCCCTGTTCATCCGCGAAACGACGCTGGTCAACCACCACACCTACCGCTTCGCCCGCCGCGCCGCGCTCGAAGGCGCCGTGGTGATCGACGATCCCGATTCCATATTGCGCTGCACCAACAAGGTCTTCCTGGCCGAGTTGCTGAAACGCCGGCGACTTCCGACGCCGCGGACCTGCATCCTGGTCAAGGGGCAGAAAACCGACGTCGAGCAGCTTTTGGGTTTTCCGTGCGTTCTCAAACAGCCCGACGGCGCGTTTTCGCAGGCCGTGATCAAGGTTGCCGACGCGACGGAGTTGAAAGCCGGGCTGGCGCGGTTTTTCAGCCATTCCGATCTGGTTCTCGCCCAGGCGTATACGCCGACGGAATACGATTGGCGCATCGGCGTATTGAACGGGCAGGCGCTTTATGCCTGCCGATATTTCATGGCCCGCGGCCACTGGCAGATCATCAACCGCGACGCCACGGGGAAGATGCAGACCGGCGGCTTCGAGACCCTGCCGCTGGACGCGGTGCCGGATCACGTGCTCAACATCGCGGTACGTGCGGCGCGCGCCGTCGGCGACGGGCTTTATGGCGTCGATCTGAAGCAGTTCGGCGGCCGCTGTCAGGTGATCGAAGTCAATGACAACCCGAATATCGACAAGGGGGTCGAAGACCGGGTGCTCGGCGACGAGTTGTATCTAACGATCATGCGCGAGTTGATGCGCCGGGTCGAAGCCCGCAAGCAGGCCCGGGCTTGATCGCCGCTGATCCGGCCCGGCCCGGCCCGTGGCCGCTGTTCGCGGTGCACGGCGTCGAGATCGAATACATGATCGTCGACCGCGTGACGCTCGACGTCCGGCCGTGGGCCGACCGCCTGCTCCGCGATGCCTCCGGCGTCGTGGATGAAGTGCCGCGCGGCGCGGTCACCTGGTGCAACGAATTGGCGGCGCATCTGGTCGAACTCAAATGCGAACCGCCGGTCGCCGATCTCGGGGCTTTACTGCCGACATTTATTGCCGAGATCGGCGAGATCAATCGCCGCCTGGCGGCGGACGGCGCGTTCCTGATGCCCTCCTCGATGCACCCGTGGATGGATCCCGTGCGGGAAATGGTGCTGTGGCCGGGCGGCTTTGGTGAAGTCTATGCCGCCTACGATCGCATTTTTTCGTGCCGCGGCCACGGCTGGGCCAACCTGCAAAGCGTGCAGTTGAATCTGCCGTTCAACGGCGATCGGGAATTCGGCCGGTTGCACGCCGCGCTCAGGCTGCTGCTGCCGTTGCTCAACGCGCTGGCGGCAAGTTCGCCTTACGCCGGCGGGCGGGCCACCGGTTACCGCAGTTACCGGATGGAAGTCTACCGCCACAATGCCGACCGGGTGCCGATGGTCGCCGGCGATGTGGTGCCCGAACCGATCGATTCGATCGCGGCGTACCGGCGGCGGATCCTCGAACCGATGTACGCGGCACTGGCGCCGTTGGATCCGGCCGGCGTGCTGGCCGAGGAGTGGTTGAACAGCCGCGGCGCGCTGCCCCGGTTTTCCCGGCAGTCGATCGAGGTGCGCACGCTCGACAGTCAGGAATGCGCCACCGCCGATTTCGCCATCCTCGCCGCGGTCACGGCGCTGGCCCGGGCGCTGGTCGAGGAGCGCTGGTGCACGCTGGCGCAACAACAATCGGTCGCACAAACAATGCTGGTGACGTTGTTCAGGCAGGTGTTGCGCGGCGCCGAAACGACGCCGCTTGCCGCCGCGCCTTGGCGGCGCCTGCTGGACTTGCCGCGGCCGCCGGCGACGGCCGGAAACCTCTGGGCGATGGTGCTCGACCGCCTCGTCGGCGAGGGGTTGCTGCCGGCCTTCGCGGAGAAGACGCTCGAACGCATTTTGCGTTGCGGCACGCTGGCGACACGGTTGATCGCCGCCGCCGGCGACCACCCCGACCATGAGACTTTGCACCGCGTTTACGCGGCGCTGGCCGACTGTCTCGCCGCCGATCGGATGTTTTGACCTTGACCTGCGTAGTGATCAGTTGCGAGCACGCAAGCGCGGCATTGCCCAAAGGCTGCGCCCAGTGGTTTGCCGGGGCGAAAGCAGATCTTCACTCGCACCTGGGCTTCGACCCCGGGGCGCGGGCCGTGGCCCGGCGATTGGCGGCGGCATTACAGGCCCCGCTGATCGCCGGCCGCTATAGCCGTCTTTTAATCGATCTCAACCGCTCGCCGCACAACCCGCGCCGCTTTTCCCGGTATACGCGGCCACTGCCCGCCGCGGTGCGGGTCGCGATCGAGCAGGATTATTACTGGCCTTACCGGCAGGCCGTCGAACAGGCGGTTGCCGCCGGATTGAAACAAGGCGGGCCGGTCTTGCACCTTGCAGTCCACAGTTTTACGCCGGTGCTCGACGGCCGGGTCAGGCGAGTCGATCTCGGCTTGCTATACGATCCCCGGCGGGCGCTCGAAAAAATCGCGTGCCGGCGGCTGAAACAGGATCTCGAGGCGGCCATGCCTGGGCTTCGAGTGCGCTGCAACCAGCCGTACCGCGGCACCGCGGACGGTTTGACGCGCGGCTTGCGGCAGCTCTATCCGCAAACCGGTTATCTCGGAATCGAATTGGAATTCAATCAAACGCTGTTGGTGGCGGGCGGCACGGCGCGCCTTAGCAGGCTGTTGAAAAACAGCCTGCTAATCCGGGCCACGGATGGTCCGGCGGAATCAGGCGCTCCTTAGCGGCTGAATTCGGGAGCGCAGCGCAAGTCGCACCTTTCGCAAGCGACGTTGAAAAACGCCAGGATGGCGTTTTTCAACAACCTGTTAGCGATTGGCTGAGCGAGTGGTTGGTCATTCGCCTTCCGTGTCGCGACCCTGATAGCCGATCTGCCGCGGTGTCTGATTTTTGATCCGGCTGGCGCCGCTGAACTGGCCGCCGGCTTCGATCACCAACTCGCTGATTTCGATTTCGCCTTCGACATGGCCGCAAGCGACGATCTCGAGGCGTTCGCAATCGATATTGCCTTTGAAACGGCCGCAGACCACGACGCGGCGGGCGCGGATATCACCGTCAAAAGCGCCATCCTGGCCGATCGAAACGTCGCCCTCGGAGCTGACCTGGCCTTCCATCTGGCCGTCGAGATGGAAACCATCGGTCAGGGTGAGGCTGCCGACCAGCTTGGTCCCTGCTGCGATAACAGTCGTTCCTGGACGGCCGTCGTCCGTCTTAATGCCTCTGCCAATGATTCCCATTGAACCCGTTCCTCCTTAGCAAATAAAGTGTCGTAACGATCGAGCGACCAGCCCAGAAACGGCGCCGGGTCGAGGCGGCGTTGTAAATAGCGGACCTCGTAATGCAAGTGCGGTCCGCTGGTCACGCCGGTACTCCCGCTCAAACCCAGAAGATCGCCTTTGCGGATGTATTGCCCGGTCTTGACGTCGATCCGGTCGAGATGGCCGTAAATCGAGCTGAAGCCGTAGTTATGTGCCAGCTTGACCATTTTGCCGAGGCCGCTGCTTTGTTGCACACCGGCCCATTCGACAACGCCGTCGGCGCTGGCGTAAACCGGGGTACCGCGCTGGGCTTTGAGATCGGCACCGCCGTGGAAGGCCTCTTCGTCGCGCACCGGGTGCAGGCGCATTCCGTAGCGGCTGGTAATCCTGGAATCGCGCAAAGGAAAGCCGCTGGGGATCGATTCCAGCATCGTCCTTTTTTCGAGCGCCGTCTGGCTCGCGGTATCGATCCGCTGTGCCAGCCCCAGCGCGGGTTCGGGCTTGACCCCGATCAGCACTTCGATTTGATCGAGTTCGTCGCTGAGTCGGACCAGTTCCTCGGTTTTGACCTGCACCGCGGATTTGAGTCGTTGTTGCTCGGCCAGCAATTGGCGGTTGGCCGTGGTGATCTGTTGCTGGTCGGTCTGCAGGCCGGCGATATGCGAACGTAGCTGGCCGACCTTGCCGTTCAATAAATAGATGACGCTGGCCCCGCACAGCACGCTGAGTGCCAGGACGGCGCTCAGGCCGAGCAGCGTGCGGCGCATCAGTTGACTCAAAGTGAAATGGCGGGCGCCTTTGCAACCGGTGATGGTGATGATATAACGATCCCGCATGGGCGGATCTCCCTACTGGCGAATCGACTCCGGCGCCCCGCCGCCGGGTGGGCGGCCGGTCGCGAGTGGCTGGTTGGCCGGCGCCCGGACCGCCGGGTCGGATTCTGAATTGTTCGTTTGCTGAAACTCTGACTCGATCAGAGTCCCCACATAGACCACCCGGCCGGACTCGCCGGGCGGGGGAACGCCGATTATGCGCCGGAACGGCTGGTCATGCAATGCCGGACAGACACCCGGGTCGGACCCGGTGTCGCGTGGGGCCTTGACATGGATCAAAACCGGGATGGGGGGCAATGGCGGACAATGCCTGTTTTACATCCCACTTGGAGACCCTCCCCATGACCCGGATATCCCGCCAGCTTACCGCCGCTTTGCCCGCCGCCGGACAGCGCCGCCGCCAATGGCTGCGCACCACCCTTTGCGGACTGGGCGCTATTCTCGTCTTCGAGCCTTTCAGGGCGACAGCGCAGGGCGATCTGCCGCCCTTGGCGGTGGACGATCCGGCCGCTGCGGCACTGGGGTATCACGAGGATGCCGGTACCGTCGATGCCACGGCCTATCCGCGGCACGCCGCCGGCCAGTTCTGTCACAACTGCGCCCTGTATCAAGGGGTCGGCGAGACCGGTCGTGGGCCGTGCGCGATTTTTCCCGGCAAAACTGTGGCCGCCGGCGGCTGGTGTAACGCCTGGGCGCCGAAAGCGGCGTGAGAGGCTAAGGGAGTCCTTCAGGGACTGACGTCCGGCGGCCGTGCAATGCGCACCAGCCCGCTTCGCTGGTGTATTGCCAAGCACTGACGGCAGGTTCATACGCGGCCTCGACCGCGGCGGCCTGTTCCGGCAACAGGCCGCTGAGCAGCAAGTGCGCGCCCGGCTTCAGCCGCGCGGTGAGATACGGCGCCCGTTCGATCAGCGGTCCGGCCAGGATATTGGCGATCACCCAGTCGGCGGCAACCGGCGGCAATGTCCGTGGACCGAACACCTGCACGCGATCGGCGACGGCATTGGCTTCGGCATTGGCGACCGTCGCCGCCAGGGCCTGGGGGTCGTGATCGACGCACCAGACGCGGCTGGCGCCGAGCAGGGCCGCGGCGATGCCCAGGATGCCGGAACCGCAACCGAAATCCAACGCCGTGCGTCCCGGCCACGGCGCCGCGGCGATGGCTTCGAGGCACAGGGCGGTGGTCGGGTGCCCGCCGGTGCCGAAGGCGAGACCGGGGTCGAGCCTGAGCACCACCTGATCCCGGGTGACCGGCGGCGTGGCGTGGTGTGGCGACACCCACAGGCGTCCGGCGAAGCACAGCGGCACGAAGCGCTCCATCCAGACCCGCTCCCAAGGCCGGTTCGGCACCGCGCTCCACTCGACACGGGCGGCGGGCACACCGGCCGCCGCCAGGCAGGCGTCGAGCAGGGTGGCGTCGAGTTCCGCCGGCACCAGTGCCTGCAACCTGAGCCGATCCCAGAGCGGCGCCTCGCCTGGTGCCGGTTCGAGCAGGGGTTGATCGGCGGCGTCCAGCAAGGTGATCGCTGCGGCTCCAAGTTCGCCGAGAACGGCTTCGACGGCCTCGAGTTCGCCGCCGGCCAGTTCGAGGGTCAGTTGCCGATAATGCGGATCAGCGCGAGCGGGCAAGCCATTTTTCCAGGTAATGGATGTTCTGGCCGCCGGCGACGAAGCCGGTGTCGGCGATTAGTCGGCGGTGCAACGGGATGTTGGTCTTGATGCCCTTGATGACGATCTCGTCGAGCGCGACGCGCATGCGGGCCAGCGCCGTGTCCCGGTCTTCGCCGTAGGCGATGACCTTGGCGATCAACGAATCGTAGTTCGGCGGCACGCGGTAGCCGCTGTACAGGTGCGATTCGACCCGGATGCCCGGTCCGCCCGGCGGATGAAATTCCTCGACCAGCCCCGGCGACGGCAGAAACGTTTCCGGATCCTCGGCGTTGATCCGGCATTCGACCGCGTGGCCGCGCAGCACGATATCCGGCTGGCTGTACCGCAGCGCTTCACCGCCCGCGATGCGCAATTGCTCGCGCACCAAATCGACCAGCGTAATGCGCTCGCTCACCGGGTGTTCGACCTGGATGCGGGTGTTCATTTCGATGAAATAAAAAGCGCCGCTTTCGTATAAGAACTCGAACGTCCCGGCGCCGCGGTAGCCGATGCGTTTACAAGCCTCGACGCAGACATCACCGATCGCCGCCCGCTCGGCGGCCGTGATGCCCGGCGCCGGCGCTTCCTCGATGATTTTCTGGTGCCGGCGCTGCATGGAGCAATCGCGTTCGCCGAGGTGGATGGCGTTGCCCTGGCCGTCGGCCAGCACCTGGATTTCGATGTGCCGGGGATTTTCGAGGAATTTTTCCATGTACACCGTCGGGTCGCCGAAGGCGGCGCGGGCTTCCTCGCGAGTCAAAGCCACGGCGCGTTCGATATCGGCTTCGGCGTGGACGACGCGCATGCCGCGCCCGCCGCCGCCCGCCGCCGCCTTGATCAGCACGGGATAGCCGATATCGCGGGCGATGGCCCGGAGTTTCCCGGCATCCGCCGGCAAGGGGCCGCCGGAACCGGGCACGCACGGCACACCGGCTTGGCTCATCGCCCGAATCGCCGAGACTTTGTCGCCCATCAAGCGGATCGTCTCGGGCCGCGGGCCGATAAACACAAAACCGCTTTCCTCGACCCGCTCGGCGAAATCGGCGTTCTCGGCCAGAAAACCATAACCGGGATGGACCGCAGTGGCGCAGGTCACTTCCAGCGCGGCAATCAGCGCCGGAATGTTGAGGTAACTGTCGGCCGATGGCGCCGGTCCGATGCACACCGCTTCCTCGGCCATCCCGACGTGTTTCAGGTTGCGGTCCACCGTCGAATGCGCCGCCACGACCGGAATGTTCAGGGAATGGCAGGCGCGCAGGATGCGCAGTGCGATTTCGCCGCGATTGGCGATCAGAACCTTCTCGAGCCCGGGCATGGTCAGCGGATCACGAACAATGGCTGATCGTATTCGACCGGCTGGCCGCTATCGGCCAGGATTTCGGCGATGATGCCGGCCTGGTCGGCCTCGATTTGATTGAACATTTTCATCGCCTCGATGATGCACAGCACGTCGCCCGGCTGGACGCGTTGGCCGACGCTGACAAAGGGCTCGGCGTTGGGGCTCGGGGCGCTGTAAAACGTGCCGACCATCGGCGAACGTATCGTGTGCCCCTCCATGGCCGCGGGTTTGGCGGCCGCTGTGGGTTCGGGCGCCGCCACCTTTGCGGTGGGTGAAGGCGGCGGGGGCGGATAATAAACGGGGGGCGCCGTCACTGCGGTCGCCTGTGGCCCGGCACGCGACAAGCGAACCGCCTCTTCGCCTTCGCGGATTTCGAGTTCGGTCAGTTGGGACTCTTCCAACAGCTCGATCAGTTTTTTGATTTTACGCAGATCCATGACGCAGAAACTCCGCATGGTGGAAGAGGGCATCGAGGGCCAGCAGGTAACCGTGGGCGCCGAAACCGCTGATGACCCCGAGCGCGATATCGGAAAAATAGGAGACCCGGCGGTAGGCCTCGCGCCCGGCGATATTCGATAGGTGTACTTCAATAAACGGCGGCGCGCCGGCCAAAAGCGCGTCGCGCAATGCGATGCTGGTGTGCGTGAACGCCGCCGGGTTGAATATCAGATAGTCGATCCTTTCTTCGGCGGCCCGCCCGATCGCCGCGATCAGTTCGTGTTCGGCGTCGCTTTGCAGGGTGGCAAGCCCGGCGCCACGCTCAGCCGCCCGCTTGCGCAGCGCCGCATCGATCTCGGCCAACGTCGCCGTGCCATACAGTTCGGGTTGCCGGTGCCCGAGCCGGTTGAGGTTCGGTCCGTGCAGAACCTGGATTCGAAGAGTGCCTGCCGCCATGCCTGCTCCGCCGTTTGCCACCCGGTTCGCGGTGAAGTGCCAGTTTGCCTCAAATGAGCCGAATTGTCCATAAAGGCACCGGAATTTGCAGCGATCATGCGAGTTACGCGTCTCCCAGACTTGACCCAATAGTTGCATAAATTTTGCTCGATTTACTCGGGCAATCCTGCCCTCGCCCTTCGGGCCCGCTGCGCGGTTCAAATTGCGTTCCCGACGCATTTGTCATCAAATGCACTGTGAAATCATATATTTATGTCGCTATTAGCAGGAAAATCGAATTCACCTAAGGTGACGCGCCCGGTTTCTCGCCCAAGCTGGCGGCACATCTTGTCCGCTTCCCCTCGA
>DAITQM010000023.1:0-47253 GCA_036832975.1 Pseudomonadota bacterium
AGCGTTCTTTCGCACACCAACATGTGCCTATGCCGCTTTATGAGGCTTTATTTTCGTAGGTTTTAGTAAGGAGCGCCTGATTTCGCCGGGCCATCCGTGGCCCGGATTAGCAGGCTGTTTTTCAACAGCCTGCTAAGGCCGGCTGTTTTGCTGCGGGGGCGTTGACCGTGACGTCGATCTGGCGTGCGTGGCGCAGCACTTCGATGTGGATCGACTCGTCCGGCTCGTAAGATTGGAATATCCGGAAGGCGTGGTCGATATCGCGCACCTCGCGGCCGTCGATGTTGAGCAGGATGTCGCCGCGCTGGAGCGCGTCGCCGAAGTGCTCCGGCACCTCGACGATCAGGATGCCGGCATCGCGCCCGAAATACGCGCCGAGTTCGGCATCCAACTCGACCAGTTCCAGTTCGCGCCACGGCCAACCTGGGCGGTGCATCCGGTAAACGAACGGGTGGGGCGCGGAAAAATCGATCTTGGGCAGGGATTCGCTCAACCCTTCGAGCAGCGGGGCGAGTTCCAGCGGCGGCAACGTCAGCGCGAAACCTTCCAGTTTGCGCGGGGTGGCTTCGACCGTTGTCTCGGCACCGGCGCGGCGGTATGTGAGCTTCACGGCGGTGCCTTCATCGAGTGCGCCGAGGCGGGCGATGAAATCGTTCAAGCGAGCGGCAGGGTTGTCGCCGGCGAGCGGTTGGCCGTCGAGCTTGACGATCACATCGCCGCTTTCGAGGCCGGCTTCATCCGCCGGGCTTTGCGGCGTGACCGACAGCACGCGGACGCCGTCGTCGTCTTCGCCGGCGACGATACCGAGCCGCGGTTTGTCGAAGCCGCCGTCGAAACCGTAGAAATATCGCCGGCCGATCGGTTGGCGCCCGGCGATCTCGCGGCTGAGTTCGGCGACCTGGCGGGCCGCCGCGCGCAATTGTTCGCGAGCCTCGGCGAGTTTCGCCCGGATGTCTTCGTCGTCCGCCGCCGGGTTGTTGTGCTCCGCCTCACCGACCTTTTCGCCGGCGGCTTGGGTTGCCCCGCCCGGCAGTGCGGCGCCCAGCACTGCGGCCGCCAGCCACCCGGTCATCAAAAATACTCGCATGTTCATAAAGTATCGCTCCTCACGGGTTGAATCATGACTGCCGGTGCCATCTCGTCGGCGAGCAGTTCGTTCATCAAGACGACGCGCTGCCGCCACAGGTCGCGGGCGCGTTCGCTGTCGGCCGGTGGCGGCATCAGTTGTTCGTCGACCACGCCGATCAGGGCCGCCAAGTCGTCGATACGGCGGATTTCAGCGCCTGAGACGATGCCGCGGCGGTGGCGTTTTTGGCGCCATTCGGTTTCGAGCAGGCCGGACAGACGGGTCAGGGCCTCGACCTCGACGGCGGCGCTCGCCGGCGGCGGCGCCGGCGGATCGCCGGTGCGGACCAGCAAGGTCACGAGCAGCACCGCGCTTGCCGCGCCGGCCCAGAAAAGCGGTTGCCCCGCCGACCGGCGGCGGGAGCCCAGTCGCGATTCAAGGCGCGGCCAGAGGTCGGGGGTCGCCGGAACCGGCAGGGCATGCCAGGCGGCGGCGAAGTCGGCGATTGTCACCGGATCGTCGAGACGCGGCGCGGCGGATTCGTTGTCGGGCGGATGTTTCATACCAGTTCCTCATGCCACGTGGCTTGGGGATGAGCGGATTCGGTGGCCTGCAAGTGCTCCCGCAGCCGCCGTTCGGCGCGGGCCAGGCGGGATTTGGAAAAACTCAGGCTTTTACCCCACAGCGCGGCGATCTCGGCGTGACGGTAGCCCTCGCCGTGATGCAACCAGAGCACGGCGCGGTCGGTGGCGTCGAGCCGGGCCAGCGCCTGTTCGAGATCGGCGGCGGCGGCGAGCGGCGCGGTGGTATCCGAGATCGCCGGTTCCGCGATCGCATCCAGACCCAGCCAATGGCGGTAGCGCGCCCGGCGCAGGTGACGTAAGGCGCGGCGCACAGTCAGGCTTTTCAGCCACGACCACAACGGGGCTGCGCCGCGGTATTGATGAAGCGCGGCATGGGCTTTGAGAAAACTGTCCTGCATCACTTCCTCGGCGTCGGCTGCGTTGCCGGTCAGACGATAAGCCAGTCGATAAACCGCGGTCGCATAGCGGCGATACAATGTTTCGAACGCCGCGGCGTCGCCGGCCAGGGTACGGGCGATCAGCCGGTCGTCGTCGCCTGCAGCCCATTGCTTCATCGGTCTTTCCGCCATCCGCTTTCGCCCGTTACGATGGACCGCCGGCCGCCGCCGGTGTTCGGGTATTGCATAAAATGAAGAGGCCCGCAGCATCGAAAAAGGTCGCACCATCGAAGTTCGGGAAGAAGCCGGCCGCTGGCGGTGTCTGTCGACTGGAACGCCAGCGGCACGATGGTTCCATCGTTCCGGCGCGGGTCCGGTGGCGGGCAGCGGCGGTGACCGGTGAGACCCACAGACGAGAGAGGCGGCAGACGGCTTGACAGACCACTCCGATCCATCGCGGCATCATCCATTGCGTTTGCCGGGCGACCCGGCCGCGGGCATGGACGTTTTCGAGGAGGCGATCATCGCCCACCTCGATGCCTTGTATCGCACCGCCCGGCGGCTGACCGGCAATGTGGACGACGCCGAGGAAGTCGCTGGAAAAGCTGTATCTGATCACTTACGAGGCCCGCTGGCGCGATCTCGCCGCGCGCACCCTCGCCGTGTTTGCCGGCGATGCAGCTCGCAGCGGCACCTTCGCCGGCAGCTACGCCCTGGCCCTGCAAGCGCATTTGCGTAAGCCGCCGCAGACCGTGGTCATTGGCCGGCGCGCTTCGCCGCAAGCCCTGGCGCTGGCGGACGCCGCTTGGCGCACTTACCGGCCCGGCCGCCTGGTGTTGCACTACGACCCGCAAGGCATCGACCTCGACACATTGCCCGAAGCCGTGGCCGGCGCCGCCCGCGCCTTTCTCGACGATCCCGAGCCGCGCGCTTACATCTGCGTCGGCAACACTGCGCCCCGCAGACGACTTCGCCGGAGACCGTCTCCCGCCTGGTCGCCCGTTACGGCTTCGACCGAAATTAGCCACTGAGCAGCGCCTGATTTCGCCGGGCCATCCGTGGCCCGGATTAGCAGGCTGTTTTTCAACAGCCTGCTAACCGCGGTGCGCTGTACCGTGCCAGTGGTGGGTTTGCATTTCGTGCAGGCGGCTGGCGGTGCGCGGCCAGGCCGCGGCCAGGCGGCGGCCGGTGTACAGGCGGTCGGGTTCGGTGGCGGCGGTGGCGAGTAATTTGACGCGATGGTCGTAGAGGGCGTCGATGAGGTCGATAAAACGCCGCGCTGGATCGGCGTTGTGTTCGCCGAGCGGCGGGATGCCGCCGAGCAGCAACGTGTGGTACTGGCGCGCCAATTCGACGTAATCGGCGGCCGAACGCGCGGTTTCGCCCAATTCGGCGAAATCGAACCAGACGACGCCGCCGGCGGCGGCGCGTGCCATAAGCGGCCGGCCGTTGATCTCGATGGGTTGCCGGTCTGCCGCACTGCCCGCCAGTTGCACGAAGCACCGTTCGAGTGCGCCGTCCGCGGCGGCGTTGTGCGGCACGTGCCAGGCCGGGAGTCGATCGAGCAGCGCCAGCCGGTAATCGGCGCCCGGTGCGACGTGGACGATACGGTTGTGCCGTTCGAGCAGGGCGATCGCCGGCAGGAAACGGGCCCGCTGCAGACCGTCGCGATATAAATCGGGCGGCGCGATGTTCGAAGTCGTCACCAGCGTGACCCGCCGCTCGTACAGGGTTTCGAGCACGCCGGTGAGCAGCATCGCGTCACCGATGTCGGCGACAAAAAATTCATCCAGGCAGAGGACACGCGCCGGACCGGTCAGGTTCTTCACCGCCTGGGCCAGACGACCGGCGATCCCGGGCGGTAGATCGTTCAGCGCCTGATGCAGGTGCATCATGAAGGCGTGGAAATGCCAGCGCCGGGCGGGGAGCGGCGCGAGTTGGCGGTAGAACAGATCCATAAGCCAGGTCTTGCCGCGGCCGACGCCGCCCCACAAGTACAACCCGGGCACCCGCCTGGCCCGCTGCCAGAAGCGCGGCCGGGCGGCGGCGAGCGCGGCGGCGGTTTCGTCGAGGAGCGTGGCGACGTGTTCTTGAGCGGGATCGGGCGTATAACCGGCGTGCGTGGCGTGCCGAACCGCGGCAAGGACGCCGCTCGGGGCGGTCATGAAGCGGGTTTCAGCGGCAGATGATCGTGCAGGCAGTTCTTGATCAGACCGCGCAGATCCATCAGGCGGCGATGAAAGTAATGCCCGGCTTGTTTCATCACCACCAGTTCCGGCGCCGGGATCGTTTGCGCCACCCAATCGGCCACCGCCTGCGGGTTGACGACCTCGTCTTCGTCACCCTGGATCACGAGCCAGTGGCAGCCGGGCATTTGGAAAGCGGCGAAATCCGCCCGTTCGACGGGCGGGGCGATGGTCAGCAGTTGGCGCGGCGCGGTTTCCGCCGCGGCCCGCGCCGCGACCCAGGCGCCGAAGGAAAAGCCGGCGAGCCACAACTCGTCGTCCGGCAAACGGCTTTGGACCCAGGCGATGACCGCCTTTAAGTCTTCGAGTTCGCCGTCACCGCCGCCGAAGGTGCCGCTGCTGTCACCGACCCCCCGGAAATTGAAGCGCAGCGTTTTCAAGCCCAGCTCGCGGAGAGCGCGTTCGGTGATGGTCACAACCTTGTTGCGCATCGTGCCGCCGTGCTGGGGGTGCGGATGGCAGAGCACCGCGACCGCCGGTTGAGCGCCGCTGGCAGCGGGGACGTCGCTCAGACATTCGATGACACCCGCCGGGCCGGGCAACAAAAAATGGGCGGCGGCGGCCGGAAAATCGGATTCGTTGTGCAATCGGGGCAGCGCGCTCATCGTCAAACGCCCGGCGGTGGCCGGCGCTTACTGAATTTGCGCCAGCATCCAGTCGACCGCGGCGCGCACCTGGGCGGCGGTGAGATCCATGCGCCCGCCTTTGGCCGGCATCAGGTTAAGGCCGTCCAATGCCGAGGCATAGAGCGCATCGATGCCCTTGGTGCGCCGCTCCGTCCAGTCGCCGGCTTCCAGTTTAGGCGCGCCGGCCGCACCGAGCGCATGGCAGGCGGAGCAGACGTTTTGGTAGATCACCGCGCCGTCCAAGGTGCCGTGAAAAGGCGCTTCGGGGGCGGCCGGCGCGACCTTGGCCGGAGCGCTCGCCAGGTCGGCGGCGCCGGTGTAGACCGCTGTGGTCGGTGCGATCCGCGCCAACTTGTTCGCTTCACGGCTCGGATTGTCGTCGGCCACCAGTGTCTGGTGGACGTGGTGTGCCAGGACGGCGATGAGCACCGCGAACAGCACCAGCCCGGCGATGATCGTGCCGAAACGGACCATGAATTGGCGGTCTTCCTGATTCACGTCGATACCCCGTACATTGGATGCGGATGCGTCGAACAAGACTACTTGATGCACGGCACAGCGGCCGTGCGGGCTGTGCATTATATCGCCCTACACCGCGCCGCGTTCGGCGAGCGACACCGGCTCGGCGTCACCGACGATCAGGTGGTCGAGCAGCCGGATCTCGACCAAGGCCAACGCCTCTTTCAGACGGCGCGTGATCGCCAGGTCGGCGGCGCTCGGTTCGGCGACGCCCGAGGGGTGATTGTGGGCGGCGATCAAAGCCGCGGCATTGTGGTACAGCGCTCGTTCGACAACGATGCGCGGATGGACGCTGGCCCCGTCGATCGTCCCGTGAAACAGATCCTCGCAGGCGACGACCCGGTGGCGGTTGTCGAGAAAGACGCAGGTAAACACCTCGCGCCGCCGGTCGCGCAGGTGGGCGCGCAGAAAAGCCCGAGTGTGGACGGGCGAGGTCAGCGCATCGCCGCGGGCAGCGGATTCGTTCAATTGCCGGCGCGCCAGTTCGACCACCGCGGCGAGCCGGGCGCACTTCGCCGGGCCCAGGCCGCGCACGGCAAAGAGTTCCCGCGACGGTGCGGCGAACAAGCCGCGCAAGCCGCCGCGCTCCTTTAGCAGGTTGCGTGCGAGGTCGACGGCCGAACGGCCGCGGTGGCCGTGGCCGAAGACGATGGCGAGCAATTCGGCGTCGGACAGCGGCCCGGGGCCGAGGGCCAGCAGGCGTTCGCGCGGCCGTTCGGCGGCCGGCCAGTCGCGGATCGTCATCTCTCGTTCCCCGGTGTGAGTGGCGGTGCAGTCACTGTAGCCGGGGCAGGGTGCCTTGTCTGTCAGAAATCGCCGGCGAGCGATGTAGGATAATGGCGTGATGGATTGTAAGAAATCGGATACACAGCGCATCCTGCTCGGCGTCAGCGGCGGCATCGCCGCTTACAAGGCGCTTGACCTGGTGCGGCTCGTGAGCCAGGCCGGGTGCGATGTCCGGGTGGTGATGACCGCGGCGGCTGAGCGCTTCGTCACGGCGCTCAGTTTTCAGGCGCTCAGCGGCCATCCGGTGCGTTGCTCGTTATGGGATCCGGCGGCGGAAGCGGCGATGGGCCATATCGAACTGGCGCGCTGGGCCGACGCAGTGGTGATCGCCCCGGCCAGCGCCGATCTGATCGCCCGGCTGGCCGCCGGGCGGGCCGACGATTTATTGACGACGCTTTGTCTGGCGACCGAGGCGCCGTTGTGGCTGGCGCCGGCGATGAACCAGGCGATGTGGCGCCACCCGGCGACGCAGCACAATATCGCGCTGCTGACCGCCCGCGGGGCCCGCCTACTGGGGCCGGATGAGGGCTTGCAGGCGTGTGGCGACGAGGGTCCGGGGCGTCTGCTCGAGCCGCAGGCGATCGTCGCGGCGCTGTTCGCCGGGACGTCGCTACTCACCGGACGGACGGTCTTGCTGACCGCCGGTGCGACTTACGAGGATATCGATCCGGTGCGCTTTATCGGCAACCGCAGTTCCGGGCGGATGGGTTATGCGCTGGCGGCGGCGGCGCGCGACGCCGGGGCGAAGGTGGTGGTGGTCAGCGGTCCGGCGACCGCCGCCCCGCCCTGGGGCGTCGAATTGATCCGGGTGCGCAGCGCCGGGGAGATGTACGATGCCGTTCACGCCGCCATCGCCCGTCACGCCCTCGGTCCCGATGACGTGTTCATCGCCACCGCCGCGGTCGCCGATTTCCGCCCGCCTGAGATTGCGGCGGATAAAATCCGGCGCGCCGGGCGCGATCGGCTGGCGCTCGAACTGATCGCCAATCCCGACATCCTGGCCAGTGTCGCGGCCCTGCCGGAGAGGCCGTTTACGGTCGGTTTTGCCGCCGAGACCGGCGATCCGGCGAGCGCCGCGCGGGCCAAGCTCGCAGCCAAGGGCGTCGATCTCGTCGCCGCCAACCGGGTCGGCCCCGGCGCGGGTTTCGATTGTTTGGACAACGCCCTGGTCGTCGCCGGCCGCGATTTCGAACAACAGCTCGAGCGAGCGCCCAAGCCCGTGTTGGCGGTTAAACTGATCGACCTGATCGCCGCCCGTTTGCCCACTTTGCCCACGCCGCGGGAAACGGAGGCGCCATGCTCGACGTCGACCTGAAAATTCACGATCCGCGCCTCGGCGGCGAATTTCCACTGCCGGCACCAGCGACGGCCGGCGCCGCCGGGCTCGACCTGCGGGCGATGATCGCCGCCCCGCTCGTGCTGTCGCCCGGCGATTGTGCGCTGTTGCCGAGCGGTCTGGCGCTGCATATCGGCGACCCCGGCTGGGCGGCCCTGGTGCTGCCCCGTTCCGGGCTCGGTCATCGTCACGGCCTGGTGCTCGGCAACCTGGTCGGCTTGATCGACAGCGATTATCAAGGTGAAATCAAGATCTCTTGCTGGAATCGCGGGTCGCAACCTTATACCATTGAGGTCGGGGAACGTATTGCGCAGTTGCTGTTCATTCCGGTGGCCCAGGCCCGCTTTGCCGTGGTCGATGATTTTTCGGCTTCCCACCGGGGTGCCGGCGGCTTCGGGCACAGCGGCCGGGGTTGACCCGAAGTGATTTTGCGGTTGCGGGGCGGTGAGAGCGCAGTAGGGCAGAGCACGATCGTATGAGTGATAAAAATCTGAAAACCATCCGTTTCACGATCGCGCCGCGTTGGCTTCTGGGGCTGGCGCTGATCGGCAGCGGCGCTTTTCTGCTGCTCACCGGCGGCTTTTTCGTCTGGCAGAGGTTGGATGCGCGACTGGCGCAGCAAGAGTTGGAACGCAACGTCGAGTTGACTGGCGCGGAGTTGGGCAACGAAATCCGGCGGATCCACAACCTGCTCGGCTCGCCGCAGGTCCTCGCTCAGGCGATGAAGGCGGCCGACGGCGAAGAGGGGGCATTGGATGCGTTGCGCGAGAGTGTGCAACGTGAACTGCCCAATATTCTGGTTCTGAAGGTGCTTCCCGCGGCGCAGGAAGCGATCGAAACCGGCGTCTTTCCGGCTCCGGGATTCGCCGTACTCGAGATGACCTTTATCGCCGAGGTCAACGGTGTTGCGCCGGCCCAAGTGCACTTCGCCGGGACGGACCGGGAAAATCTGTCGTTCGTCCAGCAGATCGCCGGCGACCAGGGAACCGAAGGCTATCTCTGGCTCAGCATGCCGACCAGTGTCCTGACCAACCATTTCCGCGATTACGGGATCGGCGGCCAGTATTTAGCACTGGAGCAGGTGCCGGCGCCGGGAGCGAACGGCGCGGGTTTTGTCCTGAAATCGTTCGGTAGAACCGGTGGAACTCAACCGCAGTACGGCGAGTTGATCGACGGTAGCCTGTTGCGGATGGCCTGGGCGAGCGCCGCGCCGCCGCTGTCGCTGGCCGCTCCAGATCTGATCATCACGCTGGCCGGCGGCGTCCTGCTCCTCGCCCTCGGCGTCCTGACGCTGCGTAAGGAAGAGCAGGCCCGGCGGGCCCGGGAAGCAGGCCAGGCAGCCGCCCGGCAGGCGTCGGAAAAAGCCGAACGGGAACAGGTGTTAAGGCCGCAGGGCGCTGCTTTGCCGGTGGCGGAGGAAGAGACACCGCCGTTGCCGGAGGCGCAACCGGCCGCCGCCGCCCCGCCCAGAAAGCGCTTTGGTTCCCCGGTCGGCGTGCCGGTGACCGACGAACCCGAGACCGCGCCGAGTGCACTCGACGATGCCGGCTACAGCATGCACCCGGGGATTTTCCGGGCCTATGATATCCGCGGCGTGTACGGCCGGACCCTCGACGCCGCCGTCGCCGAAGCAATCGGCCGAGCGATCGGCAGTACCGTGCTTGACGGCGGCGGGCAGCAAGTTGTTGTCGCCCGTGACGGGCGGCTCTCCGGGCCGGCGATCCTCAACGCCGTGACCGAAGGGCTGCTCGCCAGCGGTTGCGACGTCCTCGATATCGGGGCGGCGCCGACACCGGTGCTGTATTTCGCCGTCCACGAACTCGGTGCCGGTTCTGGCGTGATGGTGACCGGCAGTCACAACCCTCCGGAATACAACGGCTTCAAGATCGTCGTCGATGGTCAGACCCTGGCCGGCGATGAGATCCAGGCGCTCAGGTCGCGTATCGAAAACGGCGATCTCCGGCGCGGCCAGGGACGGTTGATGGATCACAAGGTGCTCGACCTGTACGCCCAGCGCATCGGCACCGATATTCAGCTCGAACGGCCGCTGAAGGTCGTCGTCGATTGCGGCAACGGGATCGCCGGCGTGATCGCCCCGAAGATCTTGCAGGCGATCGGCGCCGAAGTCACACCGCTGTACGCCGACGTCGATGGGGCTTTCCCGAACCATCACCCCGATCCTTCGGAGCCGGCCAATCTGATGGATCTCAAATTGTGCGTCCGGAACTTCAACGCTGACCTCGGCCTGGCCTTCGACGGCGACGGGGATCGGCTCGGTGTCGTCACCCCGGACGGCGAGATTATCTGGCCCGACCGTTTGCTGATGCTGTTCGCCGCCGATGTGCTGGGCCGCAACCCCAAGGCGACCATTATTTATGACGTCAAGTGTAGCCGGCGGCTGGCGGAAGTCATCCGCCAGGCCGGCGGCCGGCCGGTGATGTGGCGCACCGGACACTCCCTGATCAAGCGCAAGATGGCCGAGGAAGGAGCGCCGCTGGCCGGCGAGATGAGCGGCCACTTTTTCTTCAAAGAACGCTGGTATGGATTTGACGACGCGATCTACGCCGCCTGCCGGCTGCTCGAAATTCTCGCCCTCGACCGGCGGCCGCCGGCCGAAGTACTGAAGGCCCTGCCCGCCGGGGTCGCGACGCCCGAAATCAAGGTGTCGATGAAAGAGGGACGGGCGGCGCAGTTTGTCGAGGAGTTCGCCTCCCGGGCCCGTTTCGAAGGGGCCCAGGTCCATACGATCGACGGCTTGCGGGCCGATTTTCCCGACGGTTTCGGCCTGCTGCGCGCCTCCAATACGACGCCGGTCCTGGTCCTGCGCTTCGAGGCCGATGACGACACCGCGCTGCACCGCATCCAACGCCTGTTCCGCGAGCAGATCCTGGAAATCAACCCTTATCTCGACCTGCCGTTCTGAGCCGGAGGAACCGGCCCGCCACCGACCGGTCGAAAGGGAGGATACGAATCGGCGGTCATCTGAATCGCCACCCGTTCCGCTTTCAGGAGAACGTCATGAAACGGCAACTCATCGGATTACCCCTTTTGGCCCTGGCGGCGTTGCTCGTGACCCCGGCTTTCGCCCAGGGCGTCAAATCGCTCGCCGATCGCGGCGAACCCCGCGGTATCGTTGTCACCGGGGTTGAAATGCCTTCGCAAAGCATTTTTTCGGTGACCGTCCGGGCCATCGACGGCCGCGAGATTCCGCAGGACGCCTATCCCAACGGCCTGTGGCTCAAGCCCGGCAAACACGAGATCAAGGCCTTCGGTAACGTCGATCTGAGTTGGGTGCGCGGTAAGCGCACCGGCCGGGATATTCGGCCGAGCGAACCGATCGAGATCGACGTCGAGGAAGGCATGACCTACTACCTCGGGTTGAAAGCCGACGGCCGGCCGGACGACTGGCATCTGGTGGTCTGGAAGACCGAAGAAAGCTGATCCACCACGGCGGGAACGCGTCGGACTCATGCCGCTGTTGTTTGCCGGCGTTGCCCTTTGAACCTGCCCGGCAGCCGATATTGGCCCCGTCACTGATCGGCTGCCAGCCGTTTCCCCGGCTGAACGATACCGGCTGCCGGGCATGGACCGTTTTTTTCTCTCCTAGTACTAGTAAGCGAATTCGGCGAACAGCGGCTCGATATTTTGCTGCCACACCGTGTTGAATCGGTCGAGTTTCAGTTCCGCTGCGGTTTGGCCGCTGGCGACGGTCTCTTCGAGCTGCGTCAGATAAATCCCCTCGTTCTGGCCACGGCAATCCAGCCGAGCGCGGCGCTTGAGGCCCTGGCGGGCGATGGCCAGCAGATCCGCGGCGACGGCCGCGGCGCTTCGCTGGCCGGCGCGGGCCCGCAGTCCGTCACGGGCGGCGGCGCCGCGCAGCTTCTCCAGTGAAGCCGGCTTAAGTTCCGCGGTCAGTTGTTCGGCCTGGTCGAGCGCCGCGCCGTCATATAACAATCCGGCCCACAGCGCCGGCAGGGCGCACAACCGCTCCCATGGGCCGCCGTCGGCGCCGCGCATTTCGAGAAAGCGTTTGAGCCTGACTTCGGGAAACGCTGTCGTCTGGTGGTCGCGCCAGTCGGCGAGTGTCGGATATTCGCCCGGCAGCACGGGGAGTTTGCCGTTCAGAAAATCGCGAAACGACAAGCCGGCGGCGTCGATGTACCGGCCCTGCCGGTAAACGAAATACATCGGCACTTCATCGACCAGATAACGGGTATAGCGCTCGAATCCCATCCCGCTTTCGAAAACGAACGGCAAAAGACCGGTGCGTGCCGCGTCGGTGTCCTGCCAGATCCGGGCGCGGTAGCTGAGGTAACCCGAAGGGCGGCCTTCGACGAACGGCGAATCGGCGAACAGCGCGGTGACGATCGGCTGCAGGGCGAGCGCAACACGGAACTTGCGCACCATATCCTGTTCGCTGGAAAAATCGAGGTTGACCTGCACGGTGCAGGTCCGTTTCATCATGTCGAGCCCGAGCGTACCGACTTTCGGCATGTAATCGCGCATGATGCGATAGCGCGCCTTGGGCATCCACGGAATTTCATCGCGTCGCCACTGCGGGTGGAAACCCATGCCGAGAAACCCGAGGCCAAGCGGCGCAGCGGCGCTTTTCGCCAGTTGCAGGTGCTGGTGGACTTCGGCGCAGGTCTGGTGGACGTTGTCGAGCGGCGCGCCCGACAGTTCGAGTTGGCCGCCGGGTTCGAGCGTGACGCTGGCCTGATCGCGGTGGGCGCCGATCAGGCGGCCGTCCTCGACGATCGGCGCCCAGCCGTGGGCGGTGAAAACGGCGAGCAGTGCGGCGATACCGCTTTCCCCGCCGTGCTCGACCGGACCGAGCGTCGCCCAGTGAAACACGAATTTTTCATGCTCGGTGCCGATGCGCCATTCGGCCGGCGGCTTGCAGCCGTCTTCGAGATCGGCGGTCAGTTCGTCCAGCGTGGTGAGGGCCGGGCTATGATCATCGTTATCATTGCTGCGTTGCGACATGAGGTTGCCCGGTGTTGTTCGGTTGTTCATTATGCGGCTTAAGCCGCGTTCTTGCCATCGTGTTTTTCATACTCGCGGCCGCCGTTGCCCACGGGCCGGCGGGGTGGGCGGCGGGTGAAGCCGAGGCGGCGCTGGTCCGGGGACTCGGCCCCGAACCGGATTCGCTGGACCCGCAACTGGCGCGCGGTCTTGCGGCGTTGAATGTGCTGCGCGATCTTTACGAAGGATTGGTGACGCTCGATGCCGCGGGCCGAGTGGTGCCGGGATGGGCGTCATCGTGGCAGCGCAGCGATAACGGCCGGCGCTACGATTTCGTGCTGCGCCCCGGAGCGCAATGGTCTGACGGCCAACCGCTCGGCGCCGAGGATTTCGCCCGTGGCCTGCGCTTCGCTCTGACCGCGGCGAACGGCGCGCCGTTCGCCGGTCTGCTGGCGCCGATCCGCAATGCGGATCGGGTGTTGTCCGGCCAATTGCCGCCGGCGCGTTTAGGCATCGAGGCTGCGAACGGCCGGCTGACGATTACGCTGGCGGCGCCCGCTCCCTGGCTGCTGTATGTTCTGGCCCACCCGGTCAGCGCGCCGCGCCGCGCCGGCGATGAAACGCCGTCCCGCCGCGCGACGAGCGGCGCCTACCGCCAGCGCGAAGTCCGGCCGCAGAGCGCCATCGTGCTCGAACGTAACCCGCACCACTACGCCGCCGCCGATAGCGCGTTCGACACCGTGGTGTGGACGGTCAGCGAGGATCCGGCGAGTGAACTGGCGCGCTACCGCAGCGGCGCGATCGATATCACCGAAACCATCCCGCCGGGGCAGTTCGCCTGGCTCAAGGAACACTATCCGGAAGATCTGCGCAGCGCGCCGTACCTCGGCACCTATTACCTGACCTATAACCTGACCCGCCCGCCGTTCAAGGACAACCTCGCACTGCGCAGCGCGCTCAGCTTGGCGATCGATCGTGATACGCTGGTCCGTATCGTGACCGGCGCCGGCGAAATCCCGGCCTATACGCTGGTCGCCCCCGGTCTCGACGATTATCCTTATCCGGCGTCGAGCACGGCGCTGATGAGCCGCGCCGAGCGCTTGGTCCTGGCCCGCACGCTGTACCAGCAGGCCGGCTACAGCGACGAGCGGCCGTTGACGGTCGAACTCCGTTACAACACCTCGCTGCAGCAACGGCGCATCGTCTCGGCGATCGGCGCCATGTGGCGCGAATATCTGGGTGTCGTCACCCGCTTGCACAACGAAGAATGGAAAGTGTTCGTCGTCAACCGCCGCGCCCGGCGCATCACCGAGGTGGTGCGCGGCGGCTGGATCGCCGACCTGCCCGATGCGCTGAGTTTTCTCGAACCGTTCACTGCCCAAAGCAACAGCAACGACAGCGGTTACGCCGACCCGGAATTCGAGGCGCTGCTCGCCCGGGCCGCGGCCAGCGAAGATCCGGCCGGCCGCCGCTTGTGGCTGGCGCGCAGCGAACACCACCTGCTCGCCGCGCAACCGATCATTCCCCTCTACCACTACGTCTCGCGTCATTTGGTGCGGCCCGGGATCGCCGGTTTTGTCGACAACCCGCTGGACCTGCATCTGTCGCGCTACCTCAGCCGGCGGGAGGCGGCGCCGCGATGAGGACGGCGGTTGCTGTGCTGCTGGCTGGGTCCATCGCGGCCGGATGCGGCAACCCGCCACCGCCGGTCGAGCCGCCGTCCGCGGCGCCGGCTGCGGGACCGCTGACGGCTGTTGTCCCCGGCGCAGTGGTGCTGCGCCGCGGCAACGGCGGCGAACCGGAAACGCTCGACCCGCACCGGGCGCAAAGCGTCCCGGCGCAAAATATCCTGCGCGACCTGTTCGAGGGTTTGACCGCGGAAGCGGCCGACGGCAGCGTGATCCCGGGGGCGGCGGCGCACTGGGATATCAGCCGCGACGGTCGCCGTTACACGTTCTATCTCGACCCCGAAGCCCGCTGGTCGGACGGTGTCGCCCTGAGCGCCGAGGATTTCGTTTACAGCCTGCGGCGCAGCGCCGATCCGGTGACCGGTTCGCCGGCTGTGCAGGTGCTGTCGCCGATCGTCAATGCCGCGGCGGTTTTCGCCGGGCGGCTGCCGCCGGAGGCCCTTGGCGTCCGCGCCTTGAATCGGCGCGCTGTACAAATCGATCTCGAACATCCGACACCTTATTTTCTGGGTCTTTTGGCGTTGCCGCCGGCTTACCCGCTGCGCCGGGCCAGTGTCGAGGCGGCACCCGACACGTTCACCCGCCCGGGGATGCTGATCGGCAATGGCCCTTATCTGCTGGCTGAATGGCGTGTCGGATCACGCATCCGGCTGTTGAGAAATCCCCACTACCGAGATCAGGATCGTCTCGCCATCGATGAAGTGCAGTATTACCCGATCGCCGACCCGAACGTCGAACTGGCCCGTTATCGGGCGGGCGATATCGACTGGACTTATGACCTGCCCAATGCCCGGCTCGACTGGCTGCGCCAGCAGTTTCCCGCAGCGCTGACTGTGGCGCCGTGGCTTGGCACCTACTACCTTGGATTCAACCTGACGCGTCCGCCGTTTGCCGAGGCGCCGGCTTTGCGGCGGGCGCTGAATCTGGCGATCGACCGCGATTTGTTGGTTGACAAGGTCACTCGCTTCGGCGAATTGCCGAGCTTCAATCTTACGCCGCCCGGCATGTCAGGCTATCGCCAGCCGCAACCGGTGGAAGCCGGCTGGACCCAGAACGAACGCGAAACCGAGGCCCGCCGCCTGTACCAGGAGGCCGGTTATTCCACCACCCAGCCGCTGCGCCTGGAACTGCGGTATAACACCAGCGCCAATCACAAAAAAATCGCACTCGCCGTCGCCGCGATGTGGCGCGCCGTGCTCGGCGTCGAAACCTCGCTGCTCAACGAGGAATGGAAGGTGTTTTTGCAGAACCGCCAGCAGAAGCGGGTGACCGAGGCGTTTCGCGGCGGTTGGATCGGTGATTACAATGATCCTTATGCCTTTCTCGAGATTTTTCATTCGGCCCATCGCCAGAACGACACGGGGTACGCCGACCCTTCGTACGATCGCCTGCTCGAGCGCATTGCCGCCGAGCCGGTGCCGGTGCGCCGCTTCCGGCTGCTCGCCGAGGCCGAACGCCGGCTGCTCGCCGCGCAGCCGGTGGCGCCGCTTTATACCTATGTCACCAAACGGCTCGTCAACCCGAGGGTCAAGGGTTGGCAGCACAACCTGATGGACCACCACCCCAGCCGTTTCATGTATTTCACTACCGGCGCCGAAGACACGCCGGTGCCGCCGCCCGCTGCGCACAGCGGCACGGGTCGATGATCCGTTTTGCCCTGCGCCGCCTGTTGACTGCGGGCCCGACGCTGTGGTTGTTGATCACCGTAGCTTTTTTCATGATCCGCCTGACGCCCGGCGGCCCGTTCGATCAAGAGCGTGCTCTGCCGCCCGAGATCGAGGCGAACATCAAAGCCCACTATCACCTCGACGAGCCGCTGATCGTGCAGTATGGGCGTTATCTCGGCGCCGTGGCGAGACTCGATTTCGGCCCGTCGTTCGCCTATCGCGACTGGACGGTCAATGATCTGATCGCCGCCGGGTTTCCGGTTTCGGCATTACTCGGGGCGCTGGCGGTCGGCGCCGCCCTGATCCTTGGCACCCTGGCCGGTGCCGCTGCTGCGCTGCGGCAGAACCGCGCGGCCGACCATACACTGATGGCGTTCGCCATGAGCGGGATTTCGGTGCCCAATTTCGTTGTCGGCCCGCTGTTGATTCTGCTTTTTGCGCTGCACCTCCATTGGCTGCCGGCCGGCGGTTGGAGCGGAGCGCGGCGGGAGTTGATCTTACCGGTCACCACGCTGGCCCTGCCGTTGATCGCCTATATCGCGCGCCTGACGCGGGCCAGCTTGCTCGAGGTATTGAACAGCAATTACATCCGCGCCGCCCGGGCCCGCGGTTTGACGATGCGCCAGGTGATCGTCCGCCACGCCCTCAAGCCCGCGGCGTTGCCGGTGCTGTCGTTTCTCGGACCGGCGATCGCCGGGGTGTTGACCGGCTCGGTCGTCATCGAACGGATCTTCAGCATCCCCGGCCTCGGCGGGCACTTTGTGCAGGGGGCGCTCAATCGCGACTACACGCTGGTGCTCGGCGTCGTGGTGTTTTACGGCATGTTGATCATCGTCCTTAATTTTATCGTCGATCTGCTCTATGCCTGGCTCGATCCTTTGATCCGTTATGACCGGCGTTAATCCGGACACCGCAGGTTCAGTCGCCGAAACGGCGCCGGGGCTGTTGCCCGCCGCGCCGCCGCGCGGCCGGTCCTTGTGGCGTAACGCCGGCCGCCGCCTGGGTTCCAACCACGCGGCGGTGATCGCCGGCGCGCTCTTGCTCCTGATCGTGCTGCTGGTGATTGCGGCGCCGTGGGTCGCGCCTTATGACTACCTGACGCCCGACTGGGAGCGAGCGGCGACCGGCCCGGGAGTGGCCGGCGGCCATTGGTTCGGCACCGACGCGATCGGCCGCGACCTGTTCGCGCGGACGATGATCGGCGGCCGCATCTCGCTCACCGTCGGCCTGTTGGCGACCCTGGTCAGTCTGCTGATCGGCGTGGCCTATGGCGCGATCGCCGGTTATTTCGGCGGTCGGATCGATGATGTGATGATGCGCCTGGTCGATGTCCTGTACGCGCTGCCGTTCATGTTCTTCGTGATTTTGTTGATGGTGGTCTTCCAGCGCCACATCGTGCTGGTCTTCATCGCCATCGGCGCCGTCAACTGGCTCGATATGGCGCGCATCGTGCGCGGCCAGACGCTGGCTCTGCGCCACCGGCCGTTCGTCGAAGCGGCGCGGGCGATCGGCGTCAGGCCGGCGGCGATCATCCGCCGCCATATCGTGCCCAATCTGCTCGGCGTGGTCATCGTCTACGCGACGTTGACCATGCCGCAGGTCATCCTCGTCGAATCGTTTCTGAGTTTTCTCGGCCTCGGTGTCCAGGAACCGATGACCAGTTGGGGGCTGCTCGTCAACGAAGGGGCGCAGGAACTCGAGGCGGCGCCGTGGACCCTGATTTTTCCGGCGCTGTTTCTGGTCACCACGCTTTATTGCCTGAACTTTCTCGGCGACGGCCTGCGCGACGCGCTCGATCCGAAGGACCATCTCTGATGCCGCTCCTCGAAGTCCGCGATCTCGAGATCAGCTTCGCCACTCCGGAGGGCACGGTACACGCGGTCAACAGTGTCGATTTCGATGTCGAGGCCGGTGAGTTTATGGCCATTGTCGGCGAATCCGGGTCGGGGAAATCGCAGACGGCGCTGGCCATCGCCGGCCTGCTCGCCGCCAACGGCCGCCTTTCGGGCAGCATCCGCTTTGCCGGTGTGCAGCTCGTCGGCCTGGGGGAGCGCGATTACCGGCGCTGGCGCGGCGGCGGCATCGGCTTTATTTTTCAGGATGCCGGCGCCGCACTGAATCCCTACCGGACGATCGGCAGCCAGTTGCGTGAAGCGCTGGTCACGCACTTTCCCGGCGCGCGCCGCGAAGCCGAGCGCCGGGCGGTCGCGATGCTCGAGCAGGTCCGCCTCACCGATCCCGAGCGCCGCCTGAGGCAATACCCGCACGAGTTGTCCGGCGGCATGCAGCAGCGCGTGATGATCGCGCTCGCCCTGTTGCCGCGACCGCGGCTGTTGATCGCCGACGAGCCGACCAGCGCCCTCGACGTGACGGTGCAGGCCGATATCGGCGCGCTGCTGCGCACTTACCAGCAGCGGCACGACACGGCGGTGATGCTGATCACCCACGACCTCGGCTTCGTCGCCGGCCTGGCCGAACGGGTACTCGTGATGTACGCCGGGCAGGTGATGGAATATGCCGCGATCGACGCCTTGTTTCACCACAGCGAACACCCTTATACGCGCGGCCTTTTGCGTTCGATACCCCGACTCGATGCGCCGCCCGACGACGCCTTGCACGGCATCCCGGGCAATCCACCGAATCCGCTGGCCCGGCCCGCCGGTTGCCCGTTTCGCGAGCGCTGCCCCTACGCCTTCGATACCTGCCTGTCCATGCCGCCGCTGGTCAGAGCGGTGCACGGCGGTCTGAAGCGTTGCCACCTCGAGGGTTTGGGTCCGTGAGCGCACCGATTCTCGTCGTCGAGGATCTGACCGCCGTTTATCCGGCGCCGGCTGGCGTCTGGTTTAAACGCCGGCGGCCCGACCTGCTGGCGCTCGACAGAGTCGATTTCACGCTCGACCGCGGTGCGACGCTGGGCGTCGTCGGCGAATCGGGGAGCGGCAAATCGACACTGGCCAGAGCGTTGCTCGGCCTCGGCCCGGCGGCGGTCAGCGGCAAGGTGTACTGGCGCGGCGAAAACCTGCTCGCCCTGGCGCCCGAAGCGCGGCGCGAGAAGCGCCAGCAGTTGCAGTTGGTATTCCAGGATCCTTTGGGTTCGTTGAACCCGCGCCTGACGGCCGGCGAGATCATCGCCGAACCGCTCAGAACCTTCCATCCGCGGATGGCCCGGGTGCAGATCGCCGAGCGCGTGCGCGGTATGCTCAAGCTGGTCGGCCTCGACGCCGAACATGTCAACCGCTACCCGCACGAATTTTCCGGTGGTCAGTGCCAGCGGCTCGGCATCGCCCGCGCCCTGGTGCTGAACCCCCGCCTTTTGATTTGCGACGAGCCGGTCAGCGCCCTCGACGTTTCGATCCAGGCGCAGATCATCCATTTGCTCAAGGACTTGCAGGCCAAAATGCAGTTGACGATGGTCTTCATCGCCCATGACCTCGGCATTCTCAGGCAGGTCAGCGACCAGGTGCTGGTGCTCTATCTCGGCCGGGTCATGGAGTTCGGTGACCGGCAGAGTATCTATCAGGCGCCGCGCCACCCGTATACCCGGGCGCTGCTCAACGCCGTGCCGTGGCCCGATCCGGAGCGCGAACGGCGTCGCGTCCGCGAACCGTGCGGCGAGCTGCCATCGGCGCACGAGTTGCCGGAGGGCTGCCTGTTTCACCCGCGCTGCCCGTTTGCGATCGACCGTTGCCGGCGGGAAAAACCCAGCCTTCGGCCGTGGCGCGACGGCCGCACGGCCTGCCACCGCAGTGAAGAGCTGGCGCTCGGCAGCCCAACGGCACCGCCCGCGGTCGCGGTGGCCGCCGATTAACAGGTTGTTGAAAAAGGGCTCTCCTGCCCTTTTTCAAGTCGCGAGTCCGGTACGTGCCCGGACTCGCTCACGCCGGATCAAGCACTGGCGCGCTTGATCCGCGTGCGGAACATCCCTGTTCCGCCTCAACAGGCTGTTTTTCAACAGCCTGTTAAACGAAAATTTTGACAAGTCTGCGTTAGAATGACCGACCCCAAACCCGGCAAAGCCAGGCGGAAAACCATGTCCGACCGCGCGTTTTTATCGTCGATTCCACTGTTTGTTGTGCTGCTCGCCGCCTGCGGCTCGCAGACCAGAACCGCGCCGCCGCTGACCCCGCCACCGGTGACCCGGGTGATGGTCGTCGGCATGAGCAACGATCCGATCCAGATCAGCGCTTTCGAGAACATTTACTCCAACACGCTGCGTTCCGAGTCGCAGACCGTGTGTCTGATCGGCACCGGCCTGCCGGACCTGCGCGAAGGGATCACGCTGGACTCCCTGCAATCGGCGGCGAGCAAGGCCAACGCCCATGCCATCGTGATCAATCGCATCGTTAAAGCGGGTGACCGCGCGGCTGGCGAAACGACGCTGGCCGCCTATCTCGATCAGGCGCGCAGCGAAGCCGGCCTGTGGCGCGAACTCGATAAGGGGGTCATTGAATCGGTCCTGTTCGACGTGGCCAGCGGGGCGCAGCTCTGGCGCGGCGAGTCGGGTAACGTCAACCCCAAAGGGCGCCTCAAGGAATTGTCCAAGGCCAGCGTACGATTGGCCAATCGCCTTGCCGGGAGCGACAAACTGCCCGAAGCGCCGGCCGCGGACGATGGCGAGCGGATCAGCAGTAGCGAATGACCCTTACTTTTGGTTGCTCTCCCCGCCTCCGCGGCGCGGCCGTTTCCATAGGACTTCGCCGCTGCCGCTTTGGCGGGCCAGCCGGCGGGCGATCACGAACAGGAAATCAGACAGCCGGTTCAGGTAGCGACCGCCGGGGCCGATGCCTTCAGTGGGGGTGCGGGCCAGCGTGACGAAACGCCGTTCGGCCCGGCGGCCGACGGCGCGGGCCAGGTGCGCCGCCGCCGCGGCGCGCCCGCCGCCGGGCAGTATGAAGTTCTCCAACGGCGGCAGATCGGCATTGAGACGATCCAGTTCGCTTTCGAGCCAGGCGACGCGCCCCTCGTCGAGCAGGCTCTGACCGGGCAGCGACAGCTCGCCGCCGAGGTCGAACAGGTCGTGCTGGATTTCGCTAAGCAAGGCACCGATCTCGGCGTCGGTGGTTTCGGCGGCCACCAGACCGAGCGCTGAATTCAGTTCATCGACCGCGCCGATCGCCTCGATGCGGGCATCGTTTTTGGCAACGCGCCGGCCGTCGCCGAGCCCGGTTTCGCCGGTGTCGCCGGTGCGCGTATACAGCTTGCTGAGTCTAAAACCCATCAGTTAACCGGTTCGAAGCAATTGCGCTGGCGGTTCTTGCGCACCCGCTGCGGATGCCAGATGCGGCCGTTCATCGCGATCCACACGCCGGGCGGCATGGTCTGCACCGCGCCGACCGCGCAACCGATATTGAAGACCGCGTCGGAAGCGATAAAACCGGCCGGCTGCAGGGCACCGGTCAGGACGATCACTTTGTCGCCGCCGAGCCCGCAGAGCGCCCGGGCGGTTTCGATCATCGTGTCGGTACCGTGGGTGACGATGAAATGGTGGACCGTGGCGGCGGCGATCGCGGTGCGGATCGCGGCCCGGTCGTTGTCGTCCATGGCCAGCGAATCTTTGCGCATCAATGGCTTCACTTCCCAGGTGAAGGCCACCTGCATGTCGCTGAGGACGTGGGCGATCTGCGGATCGCCGATCTGGTAATCGCTGAGTTGGTCGAAATAGATCTTATCGATGGTGCCGCCAGTGGTGACCACGACCAGGTGCGCCAGCGCCGGCACGGCGGAGGGGGCAACGCCGCCGCTCATGGATCGCCCGCCGGGTCATCGAGCAACGGGATAGCGGACAGCCGCTCGTCCGGCAGCAGGCGGCGCGCGGCGCGCGCCGCTGCGGCTTGATAAAACGCGGCCCGCGCCGGTGTCCGGGCGGCCTGTTCGAGCAGCGAGACGGCCTGGATCAACCGCCCGTGGGCGAGCGCCAGGGCCCGCGCCCCGGCCTGCCGCCCGTTCTCGTCTTCGGCCTCGAACCATTGCCGCCAGGCCCCGGCGGCGGTAGGCAGGCGGGCCGACCACTCCGGTTTCGCCGGAATCCGGCCGAGCCGGGCGGTGAGATGGTGGTGCAGTACCGCCAGGCCGCCGACCTGGTCGAGAGCGCGCAGCAGGTCGAGGGCCAGGACGTTGGTCGTTCCCTCCCAGATAGTCAGTACCTGGGCGTCGCGCAAAAGCTGCGGCAGTCCGGTGTCTTCCAGATAACCCGCGCCGCCGAATGATTCGACCACTTCCGACAGGCCGGCCACCGCGTCGCGGGCGGTCGCCAGTTTGGCGATCGGGGTGATCAGCCTGAGCACGTTTTCGTCCTCGCTGCCGCCGTGCTCGGCCGCCCCGAGCAGGGCGACTTGAGCGAAAGCCAGATGCAGCGTTGCGGCGGCGCGCGCCTGCAACGCGCTGAGGGTGGCGCGGTGCAGCGGCAACGCGGCGAGCCGGGCACCGAAAGCCGAACGGCGGCCGGCGTAATCGGCGGCGAGCATGACCCCGCGGCCGAGCAGGGCGGCGGCGGTGACGGCGTTCCAGGTCCGCGTCAAGGTCAGCATCGGGGCGATGTTGGCGACGCCGCGGTCAAGACCCGAGACCGGTTCGGCGAGCACGCCATCCAGCCACAGCTCGGCGGTCGGCAGCTTGCGCGTGCCGAGTTTGTCTTTCAAGCGCAGGATTTCGATATGGCTGAGCCGGCCGCTGCGATCGTGCGGTTCGAGGTAGAACAGCGCCAGGCCGGAAGAGCCGTCCGCGGCGCCTTCCGGCCGGGCCAGCGTCAGGGCCATCTCCGAGGTCGCCGCCGAGGTGAACCATTTGCGGCCGTAGAGGCGCCACAGGCCTTGGGCGTCCTGCCGCGCCACGGTCTCGGTACCGCCGACATCGGAGCCGCCGGTGGTCTCGGTCATCCACTGCCCCGAGGTCCAGCACTGTTCGGGGTCGCGGCTCAACAGGCGCGGTTCGGCCCGGCGGCGCAGCACCTCGTTGCCGCTTTGCCGCAGCACCGCGAGCGCCCCGTCGCTCATCGCCAACGGGCAGCCGTAAATATCGGTCGAGGGCGAAAACAGATAGGCCAGAGCGAATTCGTGCACGCGGGCCGCGGCGCCGAAACGGGGGTCATAGCCGGCGGCGAGCAGGCCGAATTCGGCCGCCACCCGGCGGGCGCGGTGCCAGACCGCGGTCAGTTCGAGCCGATCGATCCGGCGGCCCCAGGCGTCGTATTGGGTGAGTCGGGGTTCGTTGGGCAGGTCGCGAAGTTGTAGTTCATACAACTCGCCGCCGGCCAGTTCGCCGAGCGAGTCGAGTTGCGGTTCGATCGTCTGCCACGCCTCGTCCGGCAGCAGCCCGGTCAGCAGGTCGCGCAAAAGAAGATCGCCACGCCACGTGTTGCCAAGACGCGGCGGCTCCTGGATGAATAAATCGCTCAGTTTCATGAGGGTCCGGCTCCCGGCAATGGGCTTGCCAGTTTGACCGCCAGCGCGGCGAGGCGGGTACCGAGGGCCCGGCAAAGCTGGGTTTCGTCGTCATCGAGCGGTCGTTTGGCGTCGGCGCCGGCGAGGTGGCTCGGGCCGTACGGCGTGCCGCCGCTGCGCGTTTCGAGCAGCGCTTTTTCAGTGTACGGAAGGCCGGCGAGCAGCATGCCGTGGTGCATGAGCGGCAGCATCATCGTGAGCAGCGTGCTTTCCTGGCCGCCGTGCAGGCTGGCGGTGGAAGTGAACACGGCCGCCGGTTTGCCGGCCAGGGCACCGCTCAGCCATAAACTCGCCGTGCCGTCCAGAAAGTATTTCAGCGGCGCGGCCATATTGCCGAAGCGCGTCGGGCTGCCGATAATCAGGCCGGCGCAGTCGGCGAGTTCTTCGTGCCGCGCCCACGGCGGGCCGTCGGCCGGGGTGGTGCCGGGATCGGCGATTCGGCCGTCGCTGATTGGCGGGACGACGCGGAGCAGCGCTTCGGCGCCGGGTACGGTCGCGACGCCGCGGGCGATCTGCCGGGCCATCGCCGCCGTGTTGCCGTGGCGACTGTAATAGATGATCAGAATTTTGTGCATGCGCCGTGGCCAGGGAAGGGGGTCAGAGCAGGTCCATCACCCGCTCCGGCGGCCGGCCGATCACGGCGCGCCGGCCGGCGGTGACGACCGGCCGTTCGAGCAGAACAGGGTGCGCCGCGACGGCGGCCAACAGCGTCTTTTCAGCGGCGTTGTCAGGGTCGATGCCGAGTTCGCGCCACAGCGGTTCGCTCCGGCGCACGATATCGCGCGCCGTCAATTGCAGGGCGGCGAGCAGGGCGCGCAGCTCATCGACGGTCGGCGCGTGCTTCAGATATTCGACGATGGCGGGCTCGATGCCGTGCTCGCGGAGCAATGCCAGAGCCGCTCTTGATTTTGAGCACCGCGGGTTATGATAGATCGTATAGCGCAGGGGGGTTGAAGCATTCATGGAGTTTGGTAATGTCTAAGCCAGTGGCAGTGCAGCGCGCGCTGTCATCCAGTATAGCGAAAGTCCTCGCCGGCCGGGCTTATTGGCAGGGGCTGGTTGCGCAATGCTGGTCGCAGTTCAAGCGCGACGATAATTTGCGCGTCGCCGGCGTCTTGAGCTACACGACGCTGTTGGCCCTGGTGCCGCTGCTCGCCGTCGTACTCGGTGTGGTCAGCGCCTTTCCGGCGTTCGCCGTATGGTCGGAGCGCGTCCAGGATTTTCTGTTCAGCCAGTTTGTGCCGGCCGCCGGTGCCACTGTCCAGCAATATGTCCAGCAGTTCGTCGGCAACGCCCGGGTACTGACCGGGCCCGGCGCGTTGTTTCTGGTGCTGACGACGCTGCTTTTGATGTCGTCGATCGAAGCGGCGCTGAACCGGATCTGGCAGGTCAGCGCGCCGCGCCGCTGGCGCAGCCGGATATTGGTGTATTGGACGATGCTGACCATGGGTCCGCTGCTGCTCGGCGGCTCGCTGGCCCTGACCTCGGCACTCGGCCCGGAAGAGGGCGGTTGGTGGTCCGGGCCGCTCGCCTGGCTGACCGGCTGGCTGCCGTTCCTCGTCGCCTTCGTCGGCTTTGGCATTTTGTTTGTCGTCGTACCGAACCGCGCGGTGCCGTGGCGTGCCGGTTTCGCCGGGGCGCTGGTCGCAGCCTTGTTGTTCGAAGGCGCCAAGCTGGCGTTCGTCTGGTACGTGACGACGTTTCCGACTTACGAGAAACTGTATGGCGCGCTGGCCGTGGTGCCGATCTTTCTGGTCTGGATTTATCTGGCCTGGGCCGTGATTCTGATCGGCGCCAGCATCAGCGCGGCGCTGGCTTCGTATCGGCTGGTCGCCGGTGATAGAGTTTTCTGCCCCAGGCGTTACGATGCGGCCGCCGCTTGGCGCGTGTTGCACGAAGTCTGGCGTGCCGCCGAGGCCAAAACGCCGCTCCGCTTCGCCGATCTGGCGGCCCGGCTGCCGCTCGACGAGACGGCCGTCACCCGGGTTGCCGCTCGTTTGCGCGACTTGCGCTGGGTGGCGCTCAGCGAGGAAGGCTGGCTGTTGCCGGTCGGCGATTTCAAAGCCTTGACGCTGGGCGACCTGTGTCGCGAATTCCCGGCGCCGCTGGAGCCGCCGGCCGATCCCGCCGTCCAGCGCCTGGCGCCGGAACTGGCGGCGGCGCTGGACGGCCTGCGCCAGGCGGCGCAAGCGAACCTCGCCCGGCCGTTGCGGTCGTATGGTCAATCTTCGTCAACTCAGGATGCGCAATGACCCGCCCCGAATCCACGATGCAAGCTTTATACGCCGTTCTTTGCGCGGTGTTTTTGAGCGCGAACGCGGTACCGCTCGCCGCGGCAGAGCCCACCGCGGCCATCGATTTCACGCTGCCCAAGCTCGGCGGCGGCGAACTTGCGCTATCCGAACTGCGCGGCCAGTGGGTTGTCGCCAATTACTGGGCCACCTGGTGTGCGCCGTGTCGCAAAGAAATCCCCGACCTGTCGGCCTTGCATGACCGGCGCGCTGATATCACCGTGCTCGGCTTGGCCTACGAGGAAGTCGATCCGGAGGTTTTCGCCGAGTTTCTGATCGAGTTTCCGGCCACCTATCCGATCCTGATCGCCGATGTCTTCGAACCGCCGGTGGCGCTTGGCCCGCCGCGGGTGCTGCCAACGACGTTCCTGATCGATCCCCAAGGCGTTTTGATCAAAACCTTTTACGGCCCGGTGACCAGCGCCGATGTCGTCGCGGCCATCGACTCGCCGCCTTCCGCCGGAGTTGCCGCTGTAGCCAAATAGCGCCGGACCGGCGCATACGTGCGCCGGTGAATCGCGCACGGCCCGTGCGCGTTGAGCGCCGCGAGGTGTTCGGCTGTGGGATAGCCTTTGTGGCGCGCGAAGCCGTAACCGGGATAACGCCGGTCGTATTCGACCATCAACCGGTCGCGGCTCACTTTGGCGACAATGGCCGCGGCGCTGATCGCCGCAACCCGCGCATCGCCGCCGACCAGGGCTTGGCAGGGTACGGCCAGCGGCGGCCGGTGCGGCCCGTCGACAACGGCGAAACGCGGCCGGACCGCCAGCGCCTCGACGGCGCGGCGCATCGCTTCCAAGCTGGCGACGAGAATGTTCAGCCGGTCGATCTCCTCGGCTTCGACGACGGCCACCGCGCACGCCGCAGCCGTCGTGACAATGCGCCCGTACCATGCCTCGCGTTGCGCGGCGCTCAGTTTTTTGGAATCGCGGATGCCGTGATAATCCGCGCTGCCGAGGATCACCGCGGCGGCGACGACCGGCCCGGCGAGCGGCCCGCGGCCGGCTTCATCGACCCCAGCGCACGGTGCAGGCCAGTCGGGGGGTGCGGCGAACAGCGGGGCCGGGTTCATCGCCGATCGATCACTTCACCGATCGCCGCCGCGGCGCGTTCGGCGGCGGCGCAACTCAGCTTTCGGTGCAGTTCGCGAAAGCGCGCCTCGAGCGCCGCCCGCCGCGGGGCATCGTCGAGCAGGCGGCTGAGCGAGGCCGCCAATGTGGCGGCCGCGGCGTCGTGTTGCAGATATTCCTCGACGACGGTCTCGCCGGCCAGCAGATTGGGCAGCGAGAACCAGCGGGCGCGGTACAGGCGGGCCAGACGCAGGAAATGGTACGTCGCCGGGTGCAACCGATAGGCGACGGTCAGCGGGCAATGATGGAGCACCGCTTCGAGCGTCGCCGTCCCGGAGGCGACGAGTGCGACGTCGGCGGCGGCCAGTATCGCGCCGGCCTCGCCGGTGGTGATGTCGAGGGCGAGATCCGGCTGCCAGCGGGCGGCCAGCGCGGCGAGTTCGGTGCGCCCGGTTTCATCCGGCTGCACGGCGAGCAGGCGAAGGCCGGGGCGCTGGGCGGTCAGTCTGGCCGCCGCGTCTAAAAAATCACGGGCCAGACGGCGCCGTTCGGCGCCGCGGCTGCCTGGCAGCAGAGCGAGTACCGGCGTTTCGGGGGCGATGCCGAGCGCTTTTTTCGCGGCGGCGCGATCGGCGGTGAGCGGGATGCGATCGGCCAACGGGTGGCCGATATAGCGCGCCTCGATCCCACTGCCTTCATAACAAGCGGGTTCGAACGGTAACAGGCACAGTAACAAGTCGGCGGCCCGGGCCACGGTGCGCACCCGGCCCGGCCGCCAGGCCCAGATACTTGGGCTGACCAGGTGTACGACCCGGATCCCGGCGCGCCGCAGTTTGACGCCGAGCGGCAACGTGAAATCCGGGTTGTCGATCGTCACGACGACCGCCGGGCGGAGCGCGACAATCCGGTCGTAAAGCCGGCGGCGCAGCCGGAGCAGCCGCGGCACATGGCGCAACACCTCGACCAGACCCATCACCGACAGCGTCTCGATATCCCACCAGGCATCGAATCCGGCGGCGCGCATGGCCGGGCCGCCGATGCCGCACAATGTGAGAGCGTTGTGCCGGCGGCGTAAGGCGGCGATTAATTCGCTGCCGAGGCGGTCGCCGGAGTGCTCGCCGGCGACCATCACGAGCGGGCGGTTCATTGTCGTTCAGCGCAGAATGCTGCGTTCCGGGGCGGCGAAAAAGGCGATCAAAGGCTCGATTTCCGCGCCTTCGGCGGCCAGCTCGTCGAGGGCGGTGCGTAGTTCGTCGAGCGGCAGTTTGTCGCGGTAGATCAGCCGGTAGGCGCGCCGCAGGCGGGCGATCTGGGCAGCCGAATAGCCACGGCGTTTGAGGCCTTCGACATTGACGCCGCGCGGTTTCGCTTTATCGCTCGAAACGACGACGTAAGGCGGCACGCTCTGATTGATGTGGCTGCCGAACGACAGCAAGCTGTGAGCGCCAACTACGCAGAACTGATGGACCAGCGAATAGCCGCTGATGATCGCGTAATCGCCGATACTGACATGGCCGGCGATCGCCGCATTGTTGGCAAAGATCGTGTGGTCGCCGACCTGACAGTCGTGGGCGACGTGGACGCAGGCCATCAACCAGTTGTCATCGCCGAGGCGGGTTGTGCCGCCGCCTTGTACCGTACCGCGGTTGATCGTGCACATTTCGCGGATCGTATTGCCGTCGCCGATGACCAGCGCTGTATCCTCGCCTTGGTACTTCTTGTCTTGCGGCTCGTCGCCGAGCGAGGCGAACTGGAACACCCGATTGTTGCGTCCCAGCGTCGTCCGCCCGGTGATCACCACGTGGCCGGCGATCCGGCAGCCGGCGCCGATCGTCACCTGCGGGCCGATCAAAGTGTAAGGGCCGATCTCGACGTCGTCCGCCAGCCGCGCTCCGGCGGCGACCAGAGCCGTGGAATGAACGGCCATCAGTCGCGCTTTTCAGCGCACAAAAACTCAGCTCTCGCCACGACCTTGCCGTCGATCGAGGTTGTGCCTTCGTACACGCCCATGTTGCGCAGCGTGCGGCGCTGGTGGATTTCCATGATCAACTGGTCACCGGGATGGATCATGCCGGTAAACCGCGCCTTGTCGATTTTTACCAGATAGAACATCGGGCAGTGCTCGTTGCGCCGGCGGTGCCAGAGTTGGACCATCACGCCTGCAGCCTGGGCCATCGCTTCGAGGACCAGTACACCCGGCATGATCGGGTGATCGGGAAAGTGCCCGGCGAAGAACGGCTCGTTGAAGGTGACGTTTTTCAGCGCCTTCAGCCACAGTTCGCCGTCGAGCGAATAATCGAGCACTCGATCGACCAGCAAAAAGGGCTGGCGGTGAGGCAGACAGCTTAGGATGCCCTCGAGGTCGAGGGTGCGAGGATGGTCATCGGCGGTCACTTGGATTCTCCGCGGCGCGCTTCTGGTCGATGGGGCGAATGATATCATCGAGCTTTCTGAACAGCGCATCCAGACGCGCCAGGCGCGCGTGATTGCGCCACCAGCGGCGGGCCGGTTGCGCGGCGACGACGGCGCCGTATTCGCCGGGCTCGGTGATCGAGTGACAGACACTGCTCATGCCGTGGATGGTCACCCGGTCGCCGATCCGGATATGGCCGAGAATCGCTGCCGCGCCGCCGATCAGGCAATGGCGCCCGATCACCGCACTGCCGGCGATACCGACGCAGGCGGCGATCGCCGTATGGGCGCCGATCCGGACGTTGTGGGCGACCTGCACCAGGTTGTCGATCCGGACGTCGTTCTCCAGTACCGTATCGCCCAGCGCGCCGCGGTCGATTGTCGTGTTGGCGCCGATTTCGCAGTCATCGCCGATCACGACACTGCCGATCTGCGGGATCTTGCGCCAGCCGGCGGCGGTCGGGGCCAGGCCGAAGCCATCGCTGCCGAGCACCGCCCCCGGATGGACGATGACGCGCGCTCCGAGCCGGACCCCATGGGCGAGAACGGCGCGGGCATGGATCGTACACCCGGCTCCGAGAAGGCAATCGGCGCCGATCACGACGCCGGGGCCGATCATGCAGCCGTCGCCGATCACGGCGCCGGCGCCGATCACCGCCAGCGGACCGACGGCGACGTCTTGGCCGAGGGTCGCCGACGGATCGATGACCGCGTCCGGCGCCAGGCCGCTGAGTTCGGGCGCCGGGTCGAACAGGGCGGCGAGCCGGGCGAAATCGACGAGCGGCTCTGGGCTGTAAAGATAATGGCCCGGCCGCTCGCCCTCGTCGCCGGGTTTGAGCAGCACGACGCCGGCTTGCGAGGCCGCGAGGGCCGAGCGGTAGCGCGGGGCGGCGAAATAGGCGATGTCACTCCGGCCGGCCCGGTCGAGCGGGGCGGCGTCTTCGATTTCGGCGTTGCCGTCGCCGGCGTAACTCAGCCCCAAGCGGCTGGCGATGTCGGCCAGGCGGTAGGTTTGTTTCACGGCCGGCCACCGGCGATCGTTCGAAGCCGCGGCGAGCAGGCGTCCGGCGAATGCCGCGTGTCTCGGACAGACCCCAGGGCGGCGCCGGCCGCCCGCTCAGGAGCCGGGCGGTTTCTGTGATTCCGCTTGATCACGGGCGAATTCCTGCCTGAGGTGTTCCAGAACCTGGTCGGTGATATCGATCGCCGGGCTGGCGTAGACCACCGGGCTGGCGACCACCAGTTGATAGCCGCTGCGTTCGGCGATCGTCGCCACGGCCCGGTTGACATCGTCCTCGACCTTGTGGATTTCCTCATTGCGCCTGAGCTGCAGTTCCTGGCGCAGTTCGTTGCGCCGCCGCTCGATCGAACGTTCGAGGATGCGGATTTCCTGTTCCAGGCGCAGCGTTTGTTCTTCATCCAGCGTGACATCGAAACGCAGTTTCTCGCGCAACGCGGCGAGCCGGCCGTCGTCGGCTTTGAGTTCGTCGTTGCGGGCACGGAACTCGGCGTCCAGCCGCTCGCGCCCGGCGACGACCTGCGGCGCCTGTTCCAGGAGCCGTTTCATTTCGACGTAGCCGACCCGGGTCGCAGCCAGGTCCGCCTGTCCCGGGGCGGCGGCCGGCAGGGCGAGGAAGGATAGAAAAACGATGGCGCAATAGGTTCTCAATGGCTTTAGAACGTGGTACCGAATGTAAACTGCAAGCCTTCGGTGACGTCGCCGGGTTTTTTGCGGACTGCCTTGCCGATGCTGATCGTGACCGGCCCGACCGGTGCGTCCCAGGTCAGAGACAGACCGGCCGAGGCGCGCAATTCGTCAACGCTGAAATCGCTGACGCCGCGGAAGACGTTGCCCCAGTCGAAAAAAACGCCCAGCCGGGAACCGGCGCGGCCGCCGAAGGTCATCGGGACGAAAAACTCGAAACCGCCGGTGGTTTTGAAATCGCCGCCGACGGCGCGGCAGAACTGGTCCTTGGGGCCGAGCGTGAAATCGTCGAAAGCGCGTACGTCCTGGACGCCGCCGACGAAAAAATGCTCCCAGAACGGCAGACCGCTGTCTATCGTCACGACGTCATCGACCGAGCAATCGCCGGAAATCACCAGCGGTTCCAAGCCGGGGTCGCCCCGCAGTCGATCGAAATTATCGTAACTGTCGCCGTAGCCGACGCTGGCTTTGGCGGTGAAGACCAGCGGCTTGGCCACCGTCCAGTACATCTCGCCGTCGTAAATCGCCTTGAAATACTTGCGCGAGCTGCCCGGGACATTGACCTCAAACGCCAGTTGGTGCAAGGCACCGCGGGTCGGTATAAAAAAATGGTCGCGCGAATCGAACCGCCAGTTGGCGTTCACTTCGACGCCGGTTACCTGCCGCTCGTCGCCGTCCAGGACACCGTCCTGATTCACATCCAGTGAAGCGCCGAGCGGAATCGTCGGGATCAGCACGAACTCGTTGCAGATGCCGTTCATGTTGATATCGTTGCACACGCCGTTCTCGTCTTCGAATTCCTGCGTAAATGAACCGACGTTGATATCGGTCTCGCGGATGGCGGCGCCGACGGTGATGAAGCCCAACTCGCTGAGCGGTACGCCGAAGTTGATGCCGGCGCCGATTTCGCTGGTGGTGAAGGCCGAAAGATTGGCGTCGCGGCTCTGGAATTCCGAAAAGCGCAGGAAAAAGCCGCGGCTGATGCCATCCTCGGTCCAGTACGGATCGTTGAACGACAGGTTGAACTGGGTCAGGATGCCGCTGCGGCTCAAGGTCAGGCCGATCTGCTTGCCGCTGCCGAGAAAGTTTTCCTGGTTGATCGAGATCGTCGCGATCAAACCCTGGACCTGCGAGAAGCCGAGGCCGAAACTGATGCTGCCCGAGGCCCGTTCTTCGAGCGAGATGACGATATCGACCTGGTCGTCGGTGCCCGGCACCTGCGGCGTTTCGATATTGACGTTCTCGAAATAACCGAGGCGCGACAAGCGCTGCTCGGAACGGTTGACCGCGGCCTGCGAGAACCAGGCGCCTTCGAGTTGGCGCATTTCGCGGCGCACCACCTCATCTTTGGTCTTCGTGTTGCCTTGGATTTCGATGCGCCGGACGTAGACCCTTTTCCCGGGTTCGACCTGATAGGTCAGATCGACGGTACGGTCTTCGCGGTTGACGCGCGGCTGCGGTGTGATATTGGCGAAGGCGTAGCCGACGTTGGCGAGCACCGCGGTGATGTTGTCGATGCTCTGCTCCATCTGTTTGCGCGAGAAGGTATCGCCCGGCTGGGTCAGGGTCAGGCGCCGGACCGTCGCTTCATCGAGGATCAAATCGCCGGCGAAATTGAGGGTGTTGATGGTGTAGACGTCGCCTTCGCGGATATTGGCGGTGATGTAAATCGTGCTCTTGTCGGGGCTGATCGCGACCTGTGTCGATTCGATCGCAAAATCGACGTACCCGCGGTCGAGGTAGAAGGAGTTCAGTTTTTCCAGATCGCCGCTCAGTTTCTCCTGGGAATACTGGTCATTGTCCTGCCAGAAAAAAATGCCGACGCCGGTGTCGAGTTCGAATTCCTGGCGCAGTTCCTCGTCGCTGAACACGGTGTTGCCGACAATGTTGATATGGCGAATCTTGGCGGTCTTGCCTTCGTCGACATTGATCCCGATCCGCACCCGGTTGCGGTCCAGTTCGGTGACTTGGGTTTCGACTTTGACCGAATATTTGCCGCGGTTGAAATACTGGCGGACCAGTTCCTGCTTGACGCGATCGAGTTGCAGCGGGTCGTAGACTTCGCCTTCCGCCAGGCCGATGCCGGACAGCGCCTGTTGCAGGTCTTCCGTCTTGATCGCTTGGTTGCCGCTGAAGGCGATGGTCGAAATCGCCGGCCGTTCGGTGACTTGGATCACCAGGATGTCGCCATCGCGGGCGAACGCGATATCGGTGAAAAAGCCCGTGCGGTACAGGGCGCGCAGGGCGCCACGCAGCAACACCGGGTCGGCGCGTTCGCCGACCTCGAGCGGCAGATACGTGAAGATCGTCCCCTCGGCGATGCGCTGCAGGCCCTCGATCCGGATATCGCGCACGATGAACGAATCCGCCGACAAGGGGAGCGGCGGTGTTTGACCTTGCGTTACAGTGGCCGCTGCCAGAGCCAGAAAGCCAGCCAGCACAGCCATCAGCGGCCGGCGAAAAACGTTCTTTTCGTCTTGTTTCAGCATGCCTTAACCCAATTCGCAACACACCCCCACGGTTGTCCTCCCGGGGCGACCCCGCCGCATTGTAGCCGGGATAAGAAGGCCGGGATAGTAGGGCCGGGACAGTAGAGATGTACCGCAGGCACGTCCCGGTCCGGACGATCGCCCCCGCCAGTTCAGCCCGTCAAGCGCAATAGATCGTTGAAGATCGCCAAGCCGATCAGGCCACCGAGCATCGCGAGCCCTACGTACTGGCCGGCGACCATCACTTTTTCGCTCGGCGGCGAGCCCTTGATCCATTCGAACAGATTGAACAAAAGGTGCCCGCCGTCGAGCAACGGGATCGGCAGCAGATTGACGATCGCCAGCGACAGGCTGACGATGCCGAGAAACCATAAAAAGCGGGCGGCGCCGAGGTTGGCCGAGGCATTCGCCATCTGGGCGATACTGATCGGCCCGGCGAGGTTGTCCAGCGAGGCCCGGCCGCGCAGCATCTGCCAGGCCATTTCCAGTGAATGGATGGTGGCCTCTTTCGTCTCGATCAGGGCCTTACCGAGGGCGGCCAGCGGTCCGTAGCGCAGGGTGACGAGATAGCGGGCGCGGTAGTCGGCGAGCGCCGCGCCGGCGAGCGGCGCCGGAAGGATACCGAGGATGGCACGCGGGGCGGTGGAATCGGGGTCGGCGGCGGGTACGGCGGTCAGTTCGGTGCGCCGTTCGGCGCGTACCACGGTGACGGCCAGCGGTTCGCCGATGCGGGCGGAGCGTTCGAGTGCCGCGGTCATCTCATCCCAGGTCCCGACTGCCTCGCCGGCGATCGCCGCGATCCGGTCTCCCGGTTCAATGCCGGCGCGCGCCGCCGGAAAGCCGGAACGCACCTGGCCGATGACCGCCGGCAGATCGGGCCTGAAGCTCGTGAGCCCGATCGCTTCGAGCAGCCGGCTTTCGCGAAAATCGGCCGGCAGTGCGCTCAGCACCAAGGTCGTTGCGTGGCGTCCGCGCTCCGGATGGGTGAAGACCACTTCGATATCGCGCCGTTCCACTGCCGGCAGCAAGAGCGCCTGAACGGCCTCCGGCCAAGTCGCCACGGCCCGACCGTCGATGCTCTCCAATTCGCTGCCGTGGCTGAGCCCGGCCTCGGCGGCCAGGGCTTGGGTCTCGCCGATCACCGGCCGCGGTTCGACAATGCCGGTCAGATACATCGCCCAGAAAGCCAACACCGCGAACAGCAGATTGAATAGCGGACCGGCAGCGACGATCGCGCTACGCTGGGCTAGCGGTTGGCGGTTGAACGCTGCGGCCCGTTCGGCGGCGGCGACCTCGCCTTCGCGTTCGTCGAGCATGCGCACATAACCGCCGAGCGGGATCGCGGCGATGACAAATTCGGTGCCATTCGCCGCCGTTCGGGACCACAATGGCCGGCCGAAGCCGACCGAAAAGCGCAGCACGCGCACGCCCAGCCGCCGGGCCACCCAGTAGTGTCCGAATTCATGGAACGTGACCAGGATGCCGATCACGACCACCATCCAGACGATCGAGCCGAAAATTTCATTCATAGCATCATTATGCGGTGTGCCGTGTTAAACCGTATGCGCCAGCGGCGGTCCGCGGTTGTTTACCTATTGGGTTTAATCTCGGATGTAGGACCCGCCGAGGATGGAGTCGTTCAGAGTACAGTGGCACCGCCATCGAAATCGTGCTGGACGGGACAGGTTCAACGACCTGCCAGCACCGCCAAGGTGTAAAACGGCGCCGCCGCCGCCAGGCTGTCGATGCGGTCGAGCAGACCGCCGTGCCCCGGCAGCAGGCCACCGCTGTCTTTGACCCCGGCCTGGCGCTTCAACAGGCTGACGAATAAGTCCCCGGCTACCGAGATCGCCGCGATGCCGACTGCGATGAGGACAACCCATCCCGGCGACGGCAGCCGCCCCTCCGCCAGTCGGATGAGCAAGATGGCGACCAGTGCCGCGGCGAACAGGCCGCCGGCCAGCCCCTCGAAGGTCTTGCCGGGACTCAGGCGCGGCGCCAGCGGGTGGTGGCCGATCGCCTTGCCGGTAAAGTAGGCGCCGGCATCGGCGGCCCAGATCACGGCCAACAGGGCGAGCGTATGCCCCGGACTTTGTGCCTCGGCCAGGCTGAGTGCCAGCCAGCAGCCGGTAATGATGACGACGCCGGCGGCCAGTTTCGCCGGCCGTCCCCAGGGCGCCGGTTGCGCCCCCTCGCCGGGCCAGGCCAGCCAAGCCGCCAGCGGCAGCCAGGCACCGGCGGCGGCGGCGAGCACGGCCGGCTGCCAGCGGGGCAAAAGCGCGATCGCCAGCATCAGCAGGGCGATCGCGGCGGCGTAAAGCCGCCGCTGGCGGAGCTGATCGAGACCGGCCAGCGCACCCATTTCCAGGCTCGCCGGGATCAGGAGCAGGGCAAGCATCAAGCTGAACAGCGGTGGCGGGAGAAACACAACGGCGGCGATCAGGGCCGGGGCCAAAGCCATCGCAGTCAGAACCCTTTGTCTCAACCCCTCAAGCATGGTTTTCCAGCGGCTGCTGTTCGCCGGTTGATGCCTCGCGGCTGGGTAGCAAGCCGTATCGGCGATCGCGCCGGGCGAATTCGCGGAGCGCCCGATCGAGTTCGGGCGGGCCGAAATCGGGCCAGTACACTGCACTGAAGTACAACTCGGTGTAGGCCAGTTGCCAGAGCATGAAGTTGCTGAGGCGATGCTCGCCGCCGGTGCGGATCAGAAGATCGGGCGGCGGCAAATCGGCGAGCGCCAGCGCCTGCTCGAAATCGGTGCTCTCGAGTTCCCGCCCGGCGCTTTGCGCCGCCTGGAGCGCCCGGCGGGCCGCTTGCCACAGATCCCAGCGGCCGCCGTAATTGATCGCGACATTGAGCCGCAGGCGGTCGTTGTTCGCGGTCAAACTTTCAGCGGCGTGCATCCGTTGCTTGAGGTTCGGCGCCAGACCGGTGCGATCGCCGATAAAGCACAAACGAATCCGCTGGCGGTGTAATTCCGGAACTTCGCGCTGCAGGGCGCGCAAAAACAGGGCCATCAAATCGTTGACTTCGCTCGCCGGCCGCCGCCAGTTTTCGCTGCTGAACGCGAACACCGTGAGGTTGGGGATGCCATGCCGGATGACCGCTTCGACCGTCTGTTTCAAGGCTTTGCGTCCTGCCTGGTGGCCAGCCCGTCGCGGCAGGCCGCGCGCCGCGGCCCAACGGCCGTTGCCGTCCATGATCACCGCCAGATGGCGGGGCAGAACCGCCGGCTCAAAGCCGCCTTCCGGCAACGCTTCGTTCGCCGACACCTGCGGCGCGTGGTGCAACGGAGAGTGAGTCATCGGGGCGAGCGGGGCGACGAGCGGAAGCGGACTGTCACAGCGCCATCAGCTCCTGTTCTTTTTCGCCGACCAGGCGGTCGGCGTCGGCGATGGCCTGATCAGTGAGCTTTTGGATTTCGCTCTCGGCGCGTCGTTCGTCGTCCTCGGAGATTTTTTTTTCATCGCGCAACGCCTTCAATTGATGGTTGGCGTCGCGACGGATATTGCGGATCGCGATCTTGCCGTTTTCGCCTTCATGGTGGACGACTTTGGACAATTCGCGGCGCCGTTCCTCGGTCAACGGCGGCAGCGGGACGCGGATCACCTGCCCGACGGTCACCGGGTTGAGCCCCAGGTCGGAAGTCATGATCGCTTTTTCGACCGCCTTGACCATGCTCTTGTCCCACGGCGTCACGACCAAGGTGCGCGCATCGTCGATCGTCACACTGGCCACTTGGTTCACCGGCGAACTGTTGCCGTAATAATCGACGTGGACGTGGTCGAGCAGGCTGGGGTGGGCCCGGCCGGTGCGGATTTTGCTGAGTTCAGCGCGCAGCGCTTCCAGGCTCTTGGCCATCCGCACTTTGGCGTCTTTCCTGATATCTTCGATCATCCGATCCACTCCTCTCCGCCCGGTTCAGGCGCCTGCCGGCGGCCCGCGCCACAAAGCCGGTGCGGCGATGGCCGGCTGGCCCCTTCCGCACCACAGTCTGAAGATTGTACCAGCAGCGCTTTTTCCAGAACACAAAAGGGACGACGTCCGGGCGGTCGCGGCGCCGCGCCGCAGGATCAATGAGCGCTCGGAGCGAAAGTCGCGCCTTTCGCAAGCGACATTGAAAAACGCCAGGATGGCGTTTTTCAACAACCTGTCAGGATTTGGCGCGGTTCGCCCAAGTGTCGCGCAGGCTGACGGCGCGGTTGAACACCGGCCGGCCGGCGGCGCTGTCGCAATCGGGCGTGAAATAGCCCTGGCGTTCGAATTGTAGCGCCTCGCCTTGGGCCGCGGCGGTGAGCGCCGGTTCGAGTTTGGCACCGGTCAGGGTGACCAGTGATTCGGGGTTCAGAAATTCCTTGAAATCGCGGCTTTTATCGGCCGTCGGATGGGGCACGGTGAACAGCCGGTCGTAGAGCCTGACTTCGGCGTCGAGTGCGTGCCGGGCGCTGACCCAATGGATGGTGCCTTTGACCTTGCGTGCCGCGCCGGGCAGCCCGCTTTTGCTTGCCGGATCGTAAGTGCAGTGCAGTTCGGCGATGTCGCCGTCCCGGCCGGCGATCACTTTTTCGCAGCGGATGATATAGGCGTTGCGCAGCCGGACTTCGCCGCCGGGTTTGAGGCGGTGAAAGCCCGGCGGCGCCGCGCGGCTGAAATCGTCCTGTTCGATGTACAGCTCGCGATCGAACGGCACCTGGCGAGTGCCCAGTGACTCGTCCTGCGGATGGTTGGCGGCATCCACCGTTTCGCTTTGCCCTTCTGGATAATTGACAAGCACCACTTTCAAGGGGCGGAGCACCGCCATGCGGCGTTGGGCACGGCGGTTGAGGTCGTCGCGCAGGGTGTTTTCCAGCACTTCCATCGGGATCACGCTTTCCTGTTTGCTGATCCCGATGAGTTCACAGAACGCACGCAGCGCCTCGGGGGTGTAGCCGCGGCGGCGGAAGCCGGCCAGCGTCGGCAGGCGGGGGTCGTCCCAGCCCTCGACGTGGCCGCCGTTAACCAACTCGTTGAGCCGCCGTTTGCTGAGCACCGTGTAATCGAGGTTGAGGCGGGCAAATTCGATCTGCTGCGGCCGGCTGGGCGGCAGCCAGAGCCCGGTGGCGCTGAGCGGTGCGGTCAGTTCCGGGTCGTTAGGGATGTCGAGGCGGTCGAGGAACCAGTCATACAAGGGGCGGTGATCCTCGAATTCCAGGGTACACAGCGAATGGGTGATGCCTTCGAGGGCATCGGAAATGCCGTGCGCGAAGTCGTACATCGGATAAATGCACCAGGCGTCGCCGGTGCGCGGGTGGAGCAGGCGGCGGATCCGGTAGATCGCCGGGTCGCGCAGGTTGATATTGGCGGCGGTCATATCGATCCGGGCGCGCAGCGTGCGGCTGCCGTCGGCGAATTCGCCGGCCCGCATGCGGGCGAAAAGATCCAGGTTTTCCTCAACCGTCCGATTGCGCCATGGGCTGTTGCGTCCCGGTTCGGTCAGCGTGCCGCGCGCTGCCCGGACTTCGTCGGCGCTCTGGTCGCAGACATAGGCGTCGCCCTGGCGGATCAGTTTCCGGGCGCAGCGGTACAGCACCTCGAAATAATCCGAGGCGTGGCGCAGGTGCGACCACGAACAACCCAGCCAAGCGAGATCCTGCTCGATCGCGTCGATGTATTTCTGTTCTTCCTTGGCGGGATTGGTGTCGTCATAGCGTAGGTGCGTGCGGCCGTCAAACTCGGCGGCGATGCCGAAATTAAGAAAGATCGACTTGGCGTGGCCGATGTGCAAGTAGCCGTTCGGCTCCGGCGGGAAGCGCGTTACGACCTGCCCGCCGTGCTTGCCGGCGGCGACGTCGCGGCGGACGATGTTGCGAATGAAGTGTGTGGGCGCCTCGGGGGTGGACGTCGCGGGGCGGCCGGGGGTCGGGTCGGACATCGGAGCGGTGGCGGTCAGGGGGCACTATGATCGCATAATGGCGGCCGTCTTGACAGCAATCGGTTGTTTTCCCGGTCCACTCGGAACGTGCTCCAGACGATCTCTCCGCGCTTGAGGATTCCCCCCATGCACAGCTTGTTTCACCGCCTCGGCCGTCTTGCGTTGATGGCGCTTTTGGCCGGCCTTGTGTCACCGCTCGCCGCCCGCGAACGCTCGCCATTTCCGACCGACATCCTGGTCGAGACCTTCGGCTACGGGCCGGGCACGCCGAGCAATATCGATTACGACGAGATATACCAAGGCTGCCCGGTCCGCGACTGCATTCCGGCGTTGAGCGCACCGGAATATCTTGCCGCCGGCGTCGCCGATTTCATGCGCGATGACGATCTGGTGCTGGGCATCGAAATCAACGGCGACGCCCGGGCCTACCCCGAACTGATCATGAACTTCCACGAGATCGTCAACGATACGATCGGCGGCGTGCCGGTCGCGGTGACGTTCTGCCCGCTGTGCGGTTCGGGCGTCGCCTTCGAACGCCGGGTGGCCGGCGAGACCGTCGAATTCGGCGTCTCCGGCCTGTTGCACGGCAGCGATCTGGTGATGTACGACCGCAAGACGAATTCCCTCTGGCAGCAGATCACCGGCGAGGCGGTGATCGGACCTCAGCGCGGCGTTGTATTGAAGACGCTGCCTTTGGCCATGGTCGATTGGAAAACCTGGCGGGCGGCGCATCCCCAAAGCCAGGTGTTGAGCCGCAACACCGGCCATGCCCGGGACTATACGCGCGGTCCCTATGGCGATTATGTGGCCAGCGATAAGGTCATGTTCCCGGTCGAAAACCGCGACTTGGCGCTGCACCCGAAAACCGTCGTCCATGGTTTTACGATCGACGGCCAGCCGCTCGCCGTGCTCGATACGGCGCTCGCCGGGGACGAGCCCGTCACCGCCGAGTTTGGCGGCCGTCGCCTGACCATCCGCCGCACCGCGGGCGGTGGCGTGGTTGCCGGTGACCCGGCCGGCGAAAGCTGGCACGGCCTGCGGCTTTTCTGGTTCGCCTGGTACAACTTCCACCCCGATACCACGCGCCTGCCGGAATAAGCGACGGTGAGCGGGGAACGGACTGGGCCTGCTGTAGTTATCGTTCGAGTTTCTTTAGGGCGTACAAGGCGTCGAGCGCCTGGCGCGGGGTGAGCTGGTCGGGGTCGATTTCGGCGAGCGCTTCGAGTACCGGGGCGGGGCGGGATTCGGGCAGCGGCCGGTCGAACAGGCCGGGTTGCGCCGGGTCGATTGCGGCGTTGTGTTCGAGAATGCGCAGGCGCTCGCGGGCACGGCGGATCACGGCGGCCGGGACGCCGGCCAGCGTCGCGACTTCGAGGCCGTAGCTCTGGTTCGCGGCGCCGTCGCGGACGCTGTGCAAAAAAACGATCCGCTCGTTATGTTCGACCGCCGCGAGGTGGACATTGACGATACCGGGGTATTCGCCGGCCAGCCGCGTCAGTTCGAAATAATGCGTCGCAAACAGCGTCAGGGCGTGGATCTTCGTCGCCAGTTCCACGGCGCAGGCGTAGGCCAGCGATAAGCCGTCGTAGGTGCTGGTGCCGCGCCCGATCTCGTCCATGATCACCAGGCTCTCGGCGGTGGCGTTGTTGAGGATGTTCGCCGTTTCGATCATTTCGACCATAAAGGTCGATTGGCCGCGGGTCAGGTCGTCGCCGGCGCCGATGCGCGTGAAAATGCGGTCGAGCGGGCCGAATTGGGCATCCTCGGCCGGCACGTAGCTGCCGGCGTGGGCGAGGACGGCGATGATCGCGACTTGCCGCATGTAGGTCGATTTACCGCCCATGTTCGGGCCAGTGACGATCAGCATCCGGCGCTCGGCGTCGAGCACGCAGTCATTGGCGACGAACGGTTCCTGGCGCACCTGCTCGATGACCGGATGGCGGCCGGCGCGGATCCGGATGCCGGGCACGTCGCTGAACTGCGGGGCGTTGAAACTGAAGCGGGCGGCCCGCTCGGCGAAGCAGGCCAGCGCATCGAGGCGGGCGAGCAGCGCCGTCTGGCGGCGCATCGTTGCCTGCCCGGCGGCGAGCCGGGCGAGGAGCGCCTGGTAGAGTTCGGTTTCGCGGGCCAGCGCCTGGTCGCGGGCTCTGAGAATCTTTTCCTCGAAGGCTTTGAGTTCGGGCGTAAGGTAGCGCTCGGCGTTCTTCAGCGTCTGGCGGCGGACATATTCGGTGGGCGCCTGGGCGGCATACAGTTTGGACAGTTCAATATAAAACCCGTGGACTTTGTTGTAGCCGACTTTCAAGGCGTTGATGCCGGTGCGCCGGCGCTCGCAGCTCTCGAATTCCTCGAGCCAGGCATCGCTGTTCCGGCATAGCGCCCGGAGTTCATCGAGTTCGGCGTCGTAGCCGGCGGCGATCACGCCGCCGTCGCGGGCCTGCGCCGCCGGTTCGGTTTCCAGCGCGCGGTTCAGCAGTTCCCGTTCATCGGGGCTGTCGGGCAGTTCGTCGAGCAGGAGTTTGAGTTCAAGCGGTTCGCACGCCTTGAGCCACTGGCGCAGCGTTGGCACCCGGCTGAGGCCGAGACGCAAACCGACCAGATCGCGCGGTTTGGCGCTGCCCAGCACGACGCGCGTGATGATGCGTTCAAGGTCGGGAATGTCGTTCAAAAGGGCGCGCAGTTCGCGCTGGCGATCGCCGTCGAGCAGGGCTTCGACCGCGGCCAGCCGGCGGTGGATGCGCTGGCGGTCGCGCAGCGGTTGACTGAGCCAGCGGCGCACCAGGCGGCTGCCCATCGCGGTCTTGCAGCAGTCCATCAATGCCGTCAGTGTGTGCTCGCTGCGACCCAGGGGGTGTTCATCGATTTCGAGGTTGCGGCGGCTGGTTCCGTCGAGTTGCAGATAATCGTCGCCGGCTTCGTAACGCAGACCGGTCAGATGCCCCAGTTGCCCCTGCTGCGTGTTGCGGACGTAGTACAACAGGGCGCCGGCCGCGGCGATGGCCGCCGGCCGGCCACCGACCCCGAAGCCCTCCAGTGTCTTCACGGCGAATTGTTCACCCAGTAGCCGCTCGCCGCTGGCGGCGTCGAAGTGCCAGGGCGGCAGGGTGCGGATCGCTTTCAACCACGGCAGGCGGGCCGCGAGTTTCGAGCCTTCGGCGATGATCAACTCAGCCGGTTTGAGGCGTTCCAACTCGGTGAGGAGGGATGCGGTATGCGGCAGTTCGCGAACCCGAAAGCGGCCGGCCGCCAGATCCATCCAGGCCAGTCCCGGGCCGTGGTCGAATTCGGCCACCGCGGCGATCAACGCTTCGCGGTGCTCGGTGAGCAGCGCTTCGTCGGTCAGCGTGCCGGGAGTGACGACGCGCACCACTCGGCGTTCGACCAACGCCTTGCCGGGCGTGACTTCGCCGACTTGTTCGCAGATCGCCGCCGCTTCGCCCAGCTTCAGCAACCGGGCGAGGTAGCTGTCGGCGCTGTGGTGCGGGATGCCGGCCATCGGAATCGGCGCGCCGGCCGACTGGCCGCGGCGGGTCAAGGTCAGGTCGAGCAGTTTGGCGGCGCGGCGGGCGTCGTCGTAAAACAATTCGTAAAAATCGCCCATCCGGAAAAACAGCAGGGTATTCGGATAGTCCGCTTTGATCCGGAGATACTGCTGCATCAGCGGGGTGTGCTGGGCGATGTCCATGGTCAGTCCGTCGGGCGCGCCTCCAGCCGCCGATCGGCGCCGGTGACGCTGGCAAAGATGAACCAAGAAGTGTAACGTAGCCGCCTAGCCCGCATTATTCATCAAGCGGTCTGAGAGGGCGCTTATTGCTGCCAACTTTCGCGGGCGGGGGCGCTGGAGTGGGTTTTCAGGCACACATCTTTCCGGTGAGGACGGTTTTTCGGTGGATTTTCCAGTCAGTGGCAGGTTTTTCGGGGATTTGCGACAAACGATTCCCTCAGGCTGGGCCCTGCTGCCACGGATTGGGTCTGTTGCGATGCGCTCAGGTCGGTAGCGCGCCGATCTGGAGTCCATCCTTGAACTCCTTGATGCGATTTTTCAGCGTCACCGCTGGCGCAGCAGCTCCCGCCGATCATGCTGAACCTTGCTGGCCTGACGACCATCGTGAAGACACTCGCTCAACGCCGAACTCAATCCCAGTCGCTCGTCGAGCGCCTTGAGCAACAAACAATCGCCGTCCGAACTCGAGTGCTCCTGATCAAACCGTACCGTCACGGGTCGATCGGCAATCGCATCAAACAAAACACTCTGGGCGGATAGGGCCGTAAAATACAAATGCGAATCACTTGCATTTGATAAAAAAACCAGGTATGATCCTTTCCGCCTTCGCTGAAGGTTGAACCCAACCGGACCTTTCCGGCGGGTGTGCTTTGCCGCGCGCCTGCGAAGTGTCCTTGTGCCTGTTGATTTGTACTTGGGAAGAGGAGAGGCATCATGTTTTCGAAGCTGTGGGGATCGATCCGGCAAGCGCTTTTGGCGTTCGCTTTACTCGCTCCGGCTGGATTGATGGCGGCGACGGAGAGTCCGCCGCCGGCTGGCGGCTCTGCGGCCGGGGAGCCGACTCTGGCCATGCTGTATCAATTATTGTTGCAGCAGCAACACGAGATCGAGGCGTTGAAGGCCAAGCTGGCGGTCATCGAGGCGCCGGTGGACGAAACAGCGCCCGTCAAGCCACGTGACGAGGAGTTGTATGCCATCGTCGAGGCGCAACAGGATGAGATCGAGGCGCTGAAGTCCGATGCAGCCGAGCCGTCGCGGACGACGATCGGCGGTTACGGTGAATTGCACTACAACAATTTGAACAACCAGCGCGGCGGTGACGATATCGATCAAGTCGATTTTCACCGCTTCGTGCTGTTCTTCGGTCACCAGTTCAACGAACGGACGCGGTTTTATTCCGAATTGGAACTCGAACACTCGTTTGTGGAGGATACCGCTGACGGCAGCGGGCCGGGCGAAGTGGAGTTGGAACAGGCGTTTGTCGAATATGACCTGACCGAGCGTCATCACGTGACCGCCGGGTTGCAGTTGCTGCCGGTCGGCATTCTGAACAAGACGCACGAGCCACCGACGTTTTTCGGTGTCGAACGCAACCCGGTCGAAACCAATATTATTCCGACCACCTGGTGGGAGGCGGGATTGGGCTTTCACGGCGAGCTTGTCCCCGATTCGGGGTTGAGTTACGAGGTGATGCTGCACTCCGGCCTCGATACGCCGGAAACCGGAGGCAGCGCGTTTCTGCCGCGTTCCGGGCGTCAAAAAGTGGCGCGCGCCCCTGCCGACGATGGCGCGGTGACCGCCCAGCTTGCCTGGCGCGGGTTGCCTGGGCTCGAATTAGCCGTCAGTGGGCAGTATCAGAGCGATATCACGCAGGGTGGGTCGAATATCAGTGCGTTGTTCGGCGAGGCGCACGTCGATTACCGGCGCGGCCCGTTCGGGTTGCGCGCCCTGTATGCCCGGTGGGAGCTCGATGACGGCCTGCCCGGCGAGGGGCCGGCCGGCGGCCCGTCACTCGGCCGCGACCAGCAATACGGCTGGTACGTCGAGCCGTCCTGGCGCCTGCCGCGCTACTCGTTCGGCGAAATCGGCTTCTTCGCGCGCTATCATGAATGGAACAACAACGCCGGGGACGACGCGGCGAGCAAGCGCAAGCAGTATAATTTCGGTCTCAATTACTGGCTGCTGCCCAACGTGGTGTTCAAGTTCGATTACGAAGAACAGGACAATCCCGATTCGCTCAGCGAGTTCGACGGCTTCAATCTCGGTGTCGGATATTCGTTCTGATGCGGTTCTGCACTCTGGCGACCATCATGTTGCTGGCCTCGCTTGCCGCCGTACCGGCGGCAAGCGGGGCCGATCCCGAAGTCGAGCAGTTTTTGAGCGAGGAGTTTGGCGGCGATGTTCCGTCACCGTCGCAGATCTGGCTCGTCGGCGAGCGTTCAAAGGAGGCGGCACGCATTCTCGGCCACCCCTATAAGACGAAACGTGTGCGCTACTGGCAGCGTGAAGGTAAACGAGTGTTTGTCCTGGATGAAATCGGCAAAGAGAGGCCCATTACAGCCGGTTTTGTCGTCGCCGGCGGCCGTCTGCAGCGAGTGGCGGTGTTGATTTTCCGCGAATCGCGCGGCGGCGAAGTGCGCCGTGAATCTTTTACCCGCCAGTTCGAGGACGCGGCGCTCGATGAGCGTCGGTTTCTAGACCGCCGTATCGACGGCATTTCGGGGGCCACGTTGTCGGTCGGCGCCATCGAACGGTTGGCCCGCCTGGCCTTGTGGCTGGCCACCGAGAGTGAAGACAAACCAAGTGGGTGACGGGTGGTAAAAGCGCGTATGGCGCCGCGTGTAGCGGCCAATGGGACACTGCAAACGCTCGCTGCGCTGCATCGCTGGATCGCGGTGTTGGCACTGCTGTTGTTGCTCATGCTGGCGGTCAGCGGCGTGCTGCTCAATCACGCCGCCGGACTTGGGCTTGATAAACGTTATGTCGCCGCCGGCTGGCTGCTTGATTGGTACGGAATCGACGCCGTTGCCCCCAAAACCGGGTTCAAGCTCGGCCCGGCGTGGATCAGTGAAATCGATGGCCGGATCTATCTCAACCTGCGACCGGTCGCCGATGACGCCGGCGAACTGATCGGTGCGGCCCGCACCGGCGGTGCGATCGCCGTCGCCGTCCGCCCAGGCCTTTTGTTGCTGGATGAACAAGGAGAGAGAATCGACCTTGTGCCATGGCCAAAAAACGAGCCGCCGCCCGCCCTGGGATCGAATGAGGCAAGCGACGTGTTCGCCATCTATGCCGGCGAATCATATCGGCTGACCGGCGACCTGATGACCTGGGAGGCAGCCGCTGTCGAACCATTACGGCAGGTCGCGGCCGAATCGCTCGATCGCGACGTGGCCAGGCGGTTGGCCGTGGTACACCGGATAAACGTGTTGACTTGGGAGCGTGCCCTTCTGGACCTGCACGCCGGGCGGTTGTTCGGTGGCGCCGGTCCGTGGCTGATCGACCTGGCAGCGTTCGTGATCTTGTTCCTGGCGGTCAGCGGCTTGTGGTCCTGGCAGGTGCATCGCAAACGGCAGCGCGAGTTATTGGGTTAACCCTGAGTTTTTGCCATGGCACGAATCGGTATTCGACACCGCTGGAAAGCGATATTCAAGGCCTGGCCCTGGCCGGGTGCATTGTTCGTGATGTTGGCCTTTATGGTCACAATTTGGTGGTTGGTTCAGGAATTCGAGCAGGTGCAGGGGAGCTGGCTGGAACCGCTTGCCGCGTTGCTGGGCGGACTGGGGGCATTCATTCTGGCGGCGATCCTGATCACACGCAAAGTGCAATCGACCACCGAGCAGGCCGATTGCTACGAGGTCTCGCGCGGTCTGGCCGTCGGGTATTACTTCAACTTCATCAGGCCGTTGGTTGCGGTGCTGCGTGATGCCGAACAACCCGCACATCAGAATGCACAAGCGCGTGGCGTGCAGAAAATCGCCGGATTGGTTGTCGGAATTCCAGAGAAAACCAGTGACTTCGCAGCCGAAGCGCACGACAAAATTTACGACTCGATCGAAAAGAAAGGCGATATTGACATCGTTACCGAGCAGGTCGATATCACAGGACGGCCACGGCCCTTAAATGTTCGCTTGGCGGTAAATAAAAATACCAAAACGGCGGTCATCGTCGATATCCCGACCACGCTGGCGGTCATTCCCAATTACGCCGAATTCCTAGCCGAACAAGAACTGGCGGATCACAATGCAGATGAGAACGTGCAAGAAGCGAGACGTCAGCTGATAATGGCGCATGAAACCGGTCGTTTCAGCCAGGTGATCGCCGATGTCAGCGAGGCGGTTTATCGGATCGGCGCGCAGGAATCTTGGGGCCGATCACCGGCGGCGCTGTGCCGTATCGTACCGGTCTCAGGGTTGCGTGAAGAAATCCTGGTGTGGACGAAAAGTTAAATTTTGCGCGATGGTGGTAGGGCGGGCGCGTCCATTTAACCCGCTGCAGCAGCAGTTGTTGCTCCGGCTCACTGCTGTCCCATAAACAGCTGAAAAAGTAGGCCTGATTTCAACCCGTTTGGT
>DAITQM010000024.1:0-46395 GCA_036832975.1 Pseudomonadota bacterium
TATGCCAGCATCGCAGTGCCTCACGAAGATTGCTTTCGAGCAAACGACGACGAATGCTGCAGTCGTCAAATTTCAGAATGTTCGATACCGGATTTGATTAAGTTAGCGCCTATGCCCCGGCCCTCCCCCACGAGTGGGGGAGGGGGAATGGTGAGCGGGTTTCGGGACAGTCAACGAATGGGTTTTTTGCCAGCGCGCCGAGGTGGTGTTGGGCGGCCTCCGCCCCGGCCCCCCCACGAGTGGGGGAGGGGGAATGGTGAGCGGGTTTCGGGACAGTCAACGAATGGGTTTTTTGCCAGCGCGCCGAGGTGGTGTTGGGCGGCCCCCACCCCGGCCCTCCCCCACGAGTGGGGGGGAATGGTGAGCGGGTTTCGGGACAGTCAACGTATGGGTTTTTTGCCAGCGCGCCGAGGTGGTGTTGGGCGGCCTCCACCCCGGCCCCACCACGAGTGGGGGGGAAAGGGTGAGCGGGTTCCGGGATAGTCAGGATTGACCAGCCAGGATTGACCATGGCGACGATCGAGGTGGAAGTGGTTGATGCGCGGGCGGGCCGGCCGTGGTGCTGGAAGGGGGTTTTGCCGGCCGGGGCGACGGTGGCTGACGCGCTCGAGGCCAGCGGGCTTTATACTGCGGCGCCGGAGTTGGCCGGCGATCTGCCCGGGGTCGGGGTGTTCGGCGAGGTGTGTTCGCTGTCGCGGCCGCTTGGCAACGGCGATCGGGTGGAGGTGTATCGTCACCTGGTTTGCGACCCGCGCGAGGCGCGGCGTCGGCGGGCGGCGCGGGAGCGGGCTGCGAAATCCTCTTCCAGGCCGCGCTGAGCGGCTTCGCCGGGGGTGGCAACCGGCCCGCCCGACGGACTTTGACCGACAACAGGAACGAGAAATATGAAAACCGACAGCACTTCCTTGCACGGCATGTGGTCGTCGAAAATCGCGTTTATCCTGGCGACGACGGGTTCGGCGGTCGGCCTGGGCAATATCTGGCGGTTTCCATATATCACCGCGGAAAACGGCGGCGGGGCGTTTGTCCTGATGTACCTGGTGTGCGTGATGTCGGTCGGCCTGCCACTGATGCTCGCCGAGATCATTATCGGCCGCCGCGGGCGGCGCAGCCCGATCAACACGCTCCGGCTGCTGGCCGATGAGATGGGGGCGCATCGCGCCTGGGCGTTGATCGGTTGGTCGGGGCTGTTGGTCGGCTTTATGGTGCTGTCGTTTTACAGCGTGATCGCCGGTTGGACGCTGTCGTATGCCTTCGAATATTTCGTCACGTTGTTTTCCGGCGCGTCGACGCTGGGCGATCCCGGTTCAGTGTTTTCTGACTTGACTTCCGATCCGTGGCGCCTGACGTTCTGGCACACGCTGTTTCTAGCGCTGACCGCCGGGGTCGTCGCCCTCGGCGTCGAGCAGGGCCTGGAGCGTGGGGTCAAGATTCTGATGCCGCTGCTGTTCGCCTTGCTGCTCGTGCTGGTCGGTTACGGCATGACGACGGGACATTTCGGCGAGGCCGTTGAATTCCTGTTCAAGCCCGATTGGCGCCGAGTGGCCGACGGCCGGGTCTGGCTGAATGCGATGGGCCAGGCGTTTTTCAGCCTGAGCCTCGGAATGGCGGCGATCATGGCCTATGGCGCCTATTTGCCGCGGACCATACCGGCCGGCAGCACGGCGTTCACAGTCGGCCTGGCCGATACCGGGGTGGCGCTGGTCGCCGGTCTGGCGATTTTCCCGATCGCCTTCACTTACAGCCTCGACACCGGCGCCGGCGGCGTCGGTTTTACCTTCACAACGCTGCCCCATGCTTTCGACGCGATGGCTTTCGGGCATCTGTATGCCGTGGCGTTTTTCTTGCTGCTGTCCGTCGCTGCCTGGACTTCGGGCATCTCGCTGCTCGAACCGCCGGTGGCCTACTTGGTCGAACGCGCCGGATTGAGCCGGCCGAAAGCCGTGCTGCTACTCGCCGCCGGGGTCTGGGTGCTGGGGCTCGGCACGGTGTTGTCGTTCAATGTGTGGGCTCATATCAAGTTGTGGAATCTGAACATCCAGGAGCTTTTGGAGTACGCCTCTTCCAACCTGCTGCTGCCGCTCGGCGGCATGGCGACGGCGATTTTCGCCGGTTGGATCCTGAGCCGGGCTGACAGCCGCGAGGAACTCAGCGATCTGCCGCCGTGGGCTTATGGTTTGTGGCGGGTGATGGTGCGCTGGGTGGCGCCGGGGGTGGTCTTTCTGGTGTTGCTCGGCGTTACCGGGGTGTTGTAGGGAAGGGCTTCAGCCTTCCTTTTTTTCTTTCTTTTCTCGCTGTCGCTGTTCAGCCTCGACTTCGGTCACCGCCTCTTCGGCAATTTCGAGTAGTTCCAGGTAGTTGCCTTCGATCTGACTCAGCCGGTCGCCTTCGAAGGTGAGGAGCAAGTGGCGGTGGTCGACCATTTTGCCGCCGCGCGGCGCCAGCGTGTAGACGTAATCCCAGCGGTCCTGGTGAAACGGGTCGGCGATCGCCGGCGAGCCGAGGATGGACAGCACTTGGCTTTTGGTCATCCCTTCGCGGATCGTCGCCAGGGCGTCCTTATCGATGACGTTGCCCTGGTTGATGTCCATTTTGTAGATCAGGGGTAGATCCTCGATGACGCCGCGGCAACCGGCGCCGGCCAAGCCCAAGGCCGCCAAGAAAATCACGGGCAGGGCCGGCCGTCGTAGCGCCGGTGCGGGTTGCTTCGGCGGAAGGGGGCTCATGGTCGTTTCACCGTCCAGGTCGGGGATACCAGAATCGGATGATACAATGGAACCGGTTAAGACCGGGGGAAGTTCACCATGCCCACCACCGACGGCAGCGACTTGCGCAAGGCGGGTCTGAAAGTCACCCAGCCGCGCATGCTGATTCTCGAAATGCTCGGCCGGCAGCGGCACAAACACATGACCGCCGACGATCTGCACCGGGCGTTGATCGACGCCAGTCAGGACGTCGGCTTGGCGACGATCTACCGCGTCCTCGCCCAGTTCGAGGCCGCCGGTCTGGTGATCAAACACCATTTCGAAGGCGGCCAGGCGTACTACGAACTGGACAGCGGTCAGCATCACGACCACATGGTGTGCGTCGAAAGCGGCAAAGTGATCGAGTTTGTCAGCGACGAGATCGAGCGCTTGCAGGAGAAGATCGCCGCCGAGCACGGCTACCTCGTCGAAGATCACAGCCTGGTGCTCTACGTCCGGCCCAAACGCAGCAAGTAGCCCTCTCCCTGCCGCCGGCCGGCGGCGTCCGGGTCGCGACCGATCCAGAGTTCAAGAGGCCGCGGCGAGCAGCTCGCGGGCGTGGGCGAGGGCCGCTGGCGTGTCCTTGCCGCCGAGCATCCGGGCCAGCTCCTGCAATCGAGCCTCGCCGCTCAGGGTGGTCACTTCGGTCCACGTGTGGCGCTGGTCGCTCCGTTTGCCGATCCGGAGATGGTGGTCGGCGAGCGACGCCACCTGGGCCAGGTGTGTGACGCTGAGCACCTGCCGGCTCCGCCCCACCGTTTTGAGCAGCCGGCCGACGGCATGCGCCGCCGCGCCGCCGACACCGGCATCGACTTCGTCGAAAATCTGGGTCGGCGCGCCGCCCGTGCCGCCGCCTTGCTGCAGCGCCGCGACCATCATCGCCAGTGCGACGCGCGACAATTCGCCGCCGGAGGCGATTTTGCGCAAAAGATCGGGTGCCGTGCCGGGATTGGCGCTGAAGCGGAGCGCGATCCGATCGGTACCGTGCGCCTGCCACTGGGCTTCTTCCTCGCTTTCGAGATCGATTCGCCAGTCGGCGCCGGGCATGCCGAGTTCGCGGATCAGGGTCAGCCCGGCGGCGGTCAGGCATGCGGCGCGGGCGCGGCGCTCGGCGCTCAGTTCGGCGGCGCGGTCGATGTAGGTCTGGCGCGCGGCTTCGGCCTGCTGGCGGCAACGGACGATGGCCTGGTCAAGATCGGCCAACACTTCGCGCCGGCGGCGCAGCTCGGCCAGCCGGGTTTTCAATTCGCGGACTTCGGTTCGATGCTTGCGGGCCAGGTCGTGCAGCCGGGCGAGGCGCTGGTCGAGGCCGGTGAGCACGTCGGGATCGAGTTCGAGTGTATCGGCGAAGCGCCTAAGCCAAACGGTCGCTTCGCTGAGATTGATCCGGGCTTCCTCGAAGAGGGCCGCCAGTTCTTTCAATTCCGGCACCTCGGGCACAAGCCGGGTGCAGCGCGATGTCTGTTCGTGGAGCCGGGCCAGCACCGCGTCCTCGTCGTCGTCGAGGGCAGCGAGCGCGGCCCGGCAGAACTCGCCGAGTTCGTCCGCGTGGCTGAGGCGGTGGTGATCGGCGACCAGCGCTTCGTACTCGTCGAGGTCGGTTTCGACGGCGGCCAGCTCGTCGAGCTGGAAACCGAGATATTCCAATTCGTCGGGGCGCTCGGCGGTCGCCAAAGTCGCAGCGAGCTGCCGTTCGGCCTCCCGCCAGTCGCGAAACGCCGCGCTGACTTTCAGGCGTAAATCCGGGTCGCCGCCGGCCGAGTCGAGCCAGTCGAGTTGGCCGCGCGGTTGCAGCAGCCGGTATTGGCCGTGCTGGCCGTGCAGATCGACGAGCAGGGCCCCGAGGTCCGCCAATTGCTGGGCGGGGACCGGCGTGCCGTTCAGCCAGGCGCGCGAGCCGCCGTCGGCTTGCACGGTGCGGCGCAGCACCAGGGTTTCGTCCCACTCAAGGTCCTGAGCGGCGCACCAGTCGGCGGCCGGTCCCCCGGCACCGGGCGCGAAAATCGCGGTGATTTCGGCGCGCCGCGCCCCGTCGCGCACTTGGCTGCTGCTCGCCCGCTGGCCGAGCGCCAGGCCCAGGGCATCGACGATGATCGACTTGCCGGCGCCGGTCTCGCCGCTCAGCACGGTCAGCCCCGGAGCGAACTCCAGTTCGAGGTCGTCGATAATCGCGAAATCGCGGATCGCCAGTGCCATCAGCATGCGCCGCATTCTACCCGCCGCGCCGCGGCCGAGTTTGAAACCCGGTCAGCGGGCCCCATATTGGCTGCGAGCCTTAATCGCAGATCTGCCCATGGAACCACCTGCAAGCCCGCCGGATGCCGGCACGCCCCCATCCACCCCGGACCCGGGCAGCGCCGACACGAACGCTGAATTGGCCGCCGCGCAAGACGAAGTGTTGCGCCTGCGCGCCGAGCTGGACAACCAGCACAAACGCCTGGTGCGTGAAATCGACAAGGCGCGGCGTTATGCCCAGGATCGGTTGATCGCCGACCTGTTGCCGGCGCTCGACAGCCTCGAACGCGGCCGCGGCAACGATCAGGCGAGCCCCGAGCAGTTGCGGGAAGGCATCGAACTGACCCACCGGCTGTTCGGCAAGACGCTGGCCGACCACGGCTTGCACGCCATCGAGCCGCACGGCGAGCGTTTCGATCCCGAACGGCACGAGGCCATGGGCGTGCAACCAGCGGCGCCCGGGGTCGCTCCGGGCACGGTTGTCGAAGTTCTGCAAGCCGGCTACCGGCTGCACGACCGGGTGCTCCGCCCGGCCTTGGTGATGGTCACCGGCGAGGCGGCGCAGCCCGCTACCGAAGCGGAAGCCGATACCGGTGGCAGCCAGGCCGGCGGCGATGTTCCGGAAAATTGAAATCGGTCCGGCGCAACCCCAATTAGTCTGAAGTCAGAATCAGTCCTTATGGATTGATCGCAAATCGCAACACTGAAGCGAGTAACGAACATGGGCAAAATTATCGGCATCGATCTGGGCACCACCAACTCCTGCGTGGCGGTGCTCGAAGGCGGCAAACCGAAAGTCATCGAAAACGCCGAAGGCGATCGCACGACGCCATCGGTCGTCGCCTTTACCAAGGACAATGAAGTGCTGGTCGGCCAGCCGGCCAAGCGTCAGGCGGTGACCAATCCGCGTAACACGCTGTACGCGGTCAAGCGCCTGATCGGCCGCAAGTTCACCGATGCCGAGGTGCAAAAAGACATCGGCATGGTGCCGTTTTCGATCGTCAAGGCCGACAACGGCGACGCCTGGGTCGAAGTGGACGAAAAGAAAATGGCGCCGCCGGAAATTTCGGCCCGCGTTCTGATGAAGATGAAAAAAACCGCCGAGGACTATCTCGGCGAGACGGTGAGCGCCGCGGTGATCACCGTGCCGGCGTATTTCAACGACTCGCAGCGCCAGGCCACCAAGGATGCCGGCAAGATCGCCGGCCTCGAAGTCAAGCGCATCATCAACGAGCCGACCGCCGCGGCGCTGGCCTACGGGCTGGACAAGAAAGGCAACGACCGCAAGATCGCGGTCTACGACCTGGGCGGTGGCACGTTCGATATCTCGATCATCGAGATCGCCGAAGTCGAAGGCGAAAAACAGTTCGAGGTGCTGGCTACCAATGGCGACACCTTCCTCGGCGGCGAGGATTTCGACAAGAAGCTGATCGATTATCTGCTCGACGAGTTCAAGAAAGACCAGGGCATGGATCTGCGCAAGGATCCGCTGGCCATGCAGCGCCTGCGCGAAGCCGCCGAGCGCGCCAAGATCGAACTCAGTTCGAGCCAACAGACCGAAGTTAATCTGCCGTACATCACCGCCGATCAGAACGGCCCGAAACATCTGAACATCAAACTCACCCGCGCCAAGCTCGAAGCGCTGGCCGAGGATTTGATCAAACGGACGCTCGGCCCGTGCCGCACGGCAATCAACGACGCCGGCATCAAAGTCGCCGACATCGACGAGGTGATCCTGGTTGGCGGCCAGACGCGCATGCCTAAAGTACAGCAAGCGGTCGCCGAGTTCTTCGGCAAAGAGCCGCGCAAAGACGTCAACCCAGACGAGGCGGTGGCGATCGGTGCCGCGGTCCAGGCCGGCGTGCTGGCCGGCGACGTTAAGGACGTGCTGTTGCTCGACGTCACGCCGTTGTCGCTCGGCATCGAAACGCTCGGCGGGGTGATGACCAAGATCATCGAGAAGAATACGACGATTCCCACCAAGGCGACGCAGATCTTCTCGACCGCCGAAGACAATCAGACGGCGGTGACCGTCCACGTCCTGCAGGGCGAGCGCGAACAGGCGAGCGCCAACAAAACGCTGGCCCGTTTCGATCTCGCCGGCATCGAGCCGGCGGCGCGCGGCATGCCGCAGGTCGAAGTGACGTTCGACATCGACGCCAACGGCATCCTGCACGTCTCGGCCAAGGACAAGAAAACCGGCAAGGAACAGCGTATCGAGATCAAGGCGTCGAGCGGCCTCAGCGAGACGGAAATCGATCGCATGGTCAAAGACGCCGAAGCGCACAAGGAAGAAGACCGCAAGTTCCACGAGCTGGTCGCGGCGCGCAACGCCGCCGATACGCTGGCCTATTCGACGCGCAAGGCGCTCGCCGAGCACGGCGACAAACTCGACGAGAGCGAGCGCGGCAAGATCGACGAAGCGCTGAAGGCCATTGACGAGGCGCTCAAGGGCGACGACCAAGAAGCGATCGAAAACGCTTCCAACACGCTGACCCAGGCGGCACAAGCGCTGTACCAAAAAGCGGCGCAAGCGGCACAGCAGGAGAGTGCGGCGGCGGCCGGTGGTGACGGCCAGGCGACGGGCCAGGCGGCGGGCGAGAGCGACGTCGTCGATGCCGAATTCACCGAAGTCAAAGACGACAAGCAATGAGGTCGGGCGGTGAGGTACGGGGCGTCATGCGCCTATAAAAGATGTCACGCCCGTTATGCCGCACGATTATTATGAAGTGCTCGGCGTCGCCCGCGACGCGGGCGGCGATGAGCTGAAAAAAGCCTATCGCCGGCTGGCGATGCGCTACCATCCGGACCGCAACCCGGATGACGCAGCGGCCCAGGAAAAATTCAAGGAAATCAAAGAAGCCTACGAAGTTCTCAAGGATCCCGAGAAACGGGTCGTTTATGACCGCTATGGCCACGAAGGACTCCGGCGCGGCGGCGCGGCGGGCGGCAGCCCCGATCTCGGCGATATTTTCGGCGATATTTTCGGCGACATCTTCGGCGGCGGCCGGCGCCGGCCGCGGCGCGGCAGCGACCTGGCGCTCAGCCTCGAACTCGAATTGCGCGACGCCGTATTCGGCTGCTCGCGCGAAGTGCAGCTTCCGGCCTGGTCGTCCTGCGCCCATTGCGGCGGCAGCGGCTCGGCCAGCGGTCAATTGCAGCGCTGCGCCACCTGCGGCGGTGGCGGGCAGGTGCGCCTCCAACAGGGTTTTTTCTCGATCATGCAAACCTGCCCGGCGTGCCGTGGGCGGGGGCAGGTGGTTGCCGACCCATGCGCCGAATGCCGCGGCGAGGGCCGGATCCGCGAGCAACGCCGGCTGACGATCACGATTCCCGCCGGCGTCGATCATGGCGACCGGATCCGCTTGAGCGGTGAGGGCGAAGCAGCCCCCGGCGGCGGCAGCCCGGGCGATCTTTACGTCGAAATCCACCTCAAGCCGCACCCGCTGTTCACCCGTGACGGCGACGATCTGTTCTGCGCCACACCGATCGATTACGCCTCCGCCGTCCTCGGCGGCGAACTGGCCGTCCCGACTCTCGAAGGCGAAGTAGCGCTCAAGATACCGCCGGGCACGCAAAGCGGCAAACAATTCCGGCTGCGCGGCAAGGGTGTGCGTTCGGTGCGCAGTACGCGCACCGGCGATTTGTACTGTAAAGTGACGATCGAAACGCCGATCGGTCTCAACGCCGAGCAGAAAGCGCTACTCCGCCGCTTTCAGGCAAGCCTCGACGAAGACCGCGCTCGGCATACGCCGCAGACCGGCGGCTGGTTCGACGAGGTCAAACGGTTTTTCGGCATAGGAGAATAAATTGCGCCTTCTGATCAACGGCGCGACCGGCCGGATGGGCCGCGAGCTGATCACGCTGATCGGCCGCGACCCGCACCTGATACTGGCCGGCGCCGTCACCCGCTCCGGCCACCCGCTGGTCGGCGCCGACGCCGGCGAGCAGGCCGGCCTGGGTGTGCTGGGCGTTGCGATTCAAGAAAACCTGACCGGCATCGAAAACGTCGATCTCATCATCGACTTTTCCTCCGCTGCCGGCTTGCTCGCCGCCGTCGATCACGCCCGCCGGCTCAAAGCCGCTTTATTGAGCGGCACCACCGCGCTGGATGAGGCCGGGCAGCAGGCGCTCCGCGACCTGGGCCGCGAGACGCAGGTGCTGTGGGCGCCGAACATGAGCCTCGGCGTGCAGGCCCTCAAACTCACCGTCGCGCGCGCCGCCGCCGCTTTGGGTATAGACGCCGATTGCGAAATCGTCGAAAGCCACCACCGCGGCAAACGGGACGCCCCGTCCGGCACGGCGTTGGAGTTGGCGAACGCGATCGCCGCCGGCCGCGGTCAAAACCCCAAAGACGTCATCGTCACCGCCCGCCGCGGCCCTCGCCGGCCCGGCGAAATCGGCATCGTCAGCCTGCGCGGCGGCGATCTCGCCGGCGAGCATCAGGTACGCCTGCTCCTCGACGGTGAAACCCTCGAACTCACCCACCGCGCCGCGCACCGCGCCATCTTCGCCCGCGGCGCTCTCAGCGCCGCCCGCTGGCTTCTGCAACAATCCCCCGGTCTCTATCGACTCGAACACATGTTCGGGCATTGACCCCAATCGTTGGGTAAATTTTGCTCGATTTACCCAATTGTTGCATAGATTTCCGGATTTCTCGGTCAAGCTGGCGAGTGCAGCTTGTCTGATTCCCCGACAAATGCGTCGGGAACGCAATTTGAACCGCGCAGCGGGCCCGAAGGGCGAGGGCAGGATTGCCCGAGTAAATCGAGCAAAATTTATGCAACTATTGGGTCTATTATTCTCGCGCTTTCATAAAGGGCTACACTTTGGCGATGGATCTGCCGATCACTCTCCGGCCGCGGCGCCTGGCGCTGGACAGCGGCAGTGAGCCGGTGGTGTTGTTGCACCGCGGCTGCCCGGTGTGCCGCGCCGAGGGGTTGGGCGCGCCGCAGCGGGTCAAGGTGCAGTGCGGCGAGCGGCAGGTCATCGCGACGTTATTTACGGTCGATGCCGGCTGGTTGAGCGCCGAAGAGGCCGGGTTGTCGGATGCCGCCTGGAACTGGCTGCGGCCGGCCGGCGACGAGCATCTGTCGTTTTCGCACCCACCGACGCTGGAATCGCTCGGTGCGGTGCGCGCTAAATTGCACGGCAACGAACTGGCCGACAGCGATTTTCGGGCGGTGATCGGCGATATCGTCGATGGCCGTTACAGCCGGGTCGAACTGGCCGCCTTTGTTGCCGCGTGCGCCGGTTCCCGCCTCAATCCCGGCGAAATCACGGCCCTGACCCGGGCGATGATCGCCGCCGGCGAACGCCTGAATTGGGAGGCGCCGATCGTCGCCGACAAACATTCGGTCGGCGGCCTGCCCGGTAACCGGACGACGCCGATTGTCGTGGCGATCGCCACCGCCTGCGGCCTGATCATGCCGAAAACTTCGTCGCGGGCGATCACTTCGCCGGCCGGCACGGCCGATACGATGGCGGTCCTGACCGACGTCGAACTCGATCTCGAGGCGATGCGTCGGGTGGTCGCCGCCGAGGGCGGCTGCATTGCCTGGGGCGGCGCGGCGCGGCTCAGTCCGGCCGACGACATTCTGATCGAAGTCGAAAAAGCGTTGGACCTGGACAGCGAAGGGCAACTAGTCGCCTCTGTTTTGTCTAAAAAGGCCGCTGCCGGGGCGACCCATGTCGTCCTCGATGTGCCGGTCGGGGCGACCGCCAAGGTCAGATCGCCGGCCGAAGCCAAAGCGATCGCCGAGCTGTTCGAGGCGACGGCCGAGGCGCTTGGGTTGACGATTCGGATCATGATCGGCGACGGGCAACAACCGGTCGGCAGCGGCATCGGGCCGGCCCTCGAAGCCCGCGATGTGCTCGCCGTGCTGCGCAACGAAGCCGGCGCGCCGGCGGATTTGCGCCAGCGCGCCGTGCGCCTGGCCGGGGCGTTGCTGGAACTGGCCGGTGCGGCGGCCCGTGGCCGCGGCGCCAAGACCGCCAGCGAGGTGCTGGCCGGCGGCCGGGCGTGGCGGAAATTCGAAGCGATCTGCAAAGCGCAAGGCGGTCTGCGCGAACCGCCGGTCGCGCCTTACCGCCACATTCATAAAGCGAGCCGCGCCGGCCGCATCGCGGCGATGGACAACCGCCGCCTGGCGCGCTTGGCGAAACTTGCCGGGGCGCCGACAGCCCCGGCGGCCGGACTTAAGATGCAGGTCCGCTTGCAGACGCTCGTCGAGCGCCACGCGCCACTGTTCGAAATCCATGCCGAATCCCGCGGCGAATTGGCCTACGCTCTGCAATACCTCGATCACCACGGCGACCTGATCGTGATCGAATCCTAACAGGTTGTTGAAAAACGCCATCCTGGCGTTTTTCAACGCTGCCCTCACCAGCTTGATCGACCTGCCTGCCGGCAGGCAGGGAATTGCGGGTCTATGCAACAATTGGGTGAATCAGATTTCAGAGATTCATTAACGGATCGGAGGAGGTGGCATGATGAGATTGATTTTGCTGGCTGCTTTTTCCGGATGGGTAGCCGGTTGCACCTCCGGTACAACGCGATCCGCTGCCGGATCCGAAATCCCAGCGGGGACTTTGCCGATGAAAATTAAAACGCCGCCGGCGGGCGATTTGAACCGGCCGGTAACAGTTGCACGCCGGGACCTCGCCGCGCGGACCGGTTTGCCCGAAACACAGTTGACCGTGGTTGCGGCGGAGACGGTGACCTGGCGCGACGGCAGTCTGGGCTGCCCGGAGCCGGGGATGATGTACACCCAGGCGCTGGTCGCGGGCTATCTGATCCGGCTCGAGGCCGGCGGCAAGGTGTATGAATATCACGGCGCCGCCGGCGGCGAGCCGGCGTATTGTCCGGCTGAACGGGTTCGATCTCCCTACGCGCGCGCCCCGGTGGATGGCGAAAAGCGGTGATCGATGGCGAGCGATGACCGCGCCGTGGCGCAACCGGGTGCTTTAGCGCTGGTCACCGGCGGCGGCCGGCGGATCGGCGAGGCCATCGTTCGGGCGTTGCACGAGCGCGGTCTCGACCTGTTATTCACTGGCCGCTCTTCACTGGCCGCCGGCGAGCGCCTGGCTGCCGAATTGAACGCTGTCCGGCCGGGTTCGGCTGGCGTCCGCCGGCTCGACCTGGCCGATGACTCACAGATCGCGGCGCTGGCCGCGGAGGTCAACGGCCGCGGCCGGCTCGACTTGCTGGTCCACAATGCCTCGGCGTTTTATCCGACGCCGTTCGGCGCGGTGACCCCGGACGCCTGGGACGATCTTCTGGCCAGCAATCTGCGCGGTCCGTTTTTTTTGACCCAGGCGCTCAGGCCGGCGCTGGCCGCCGCCTCGGGGTCGATTGTCGCGCTGGCCGATATCCACGGCGAGCGGCCGCTGCGCGGGCATGCGGTGTACAGCATCGCCAAGGCGGGATTGATCATGATGGTCCGGTCGCTGGCCCGCGAACTGGGGCCGGAGATCCGGGTCAATGCCGTGGCCCCCGGCTACATCCTCTCCCCGCCCGCGGGTTTTACGGACTCCGTCGAGAACATCATGCTCCAGCGGATCGCGCTCGGGCGGCGCGGGGCGCCGGAAGATATCGCCGGGGCGGTGTGCTATCTCGGTCTCGACGCCGGCTATGTCACCGGCCAAGTGTTGGCGATCGACGGCGGGCGTAGTTTGTTCATGTAATTCGGCCGGCGGCGAGTTGGGGGGTCACAGCCGGTGGGCCGGTGGCGGCCAGGGTACACGGGACGAGGGCCGGTGCGCCGGCGGCGGCGGCGCGCCACAGCACGCGGAGCTTTTGGCCGCCGTGCGGATGCCGCCAGTCGGGGGCCAGTTCGCTGAACGGTTTGAGGACGTGCGCCGCGCTCAGGATATCCGGGTGCGGCAGGTCGATGCCGTGGTGCCGGCCGACCCGATCGCCGAAAGTCAGAATATCGAGATCGAGCGGCCGGTTGGCATAACCGTGCTGTTCGCGCCGCCGGCCGCAGCGGCTTTCGAGCTGGGTCAGCCAGTGCTTTAACGCCGGCAAGTCGCCGTGAAAATCGAAACCGGCGACCAGGTTGACGAACTCCGGTCCGTCGAAGCCGACGGCCGGGCTGCGGTAGGCCGGCGAAACCTCGAGGTGCGGATCATGGGCCCGCAGTGCGGCCAGCGCTCTCTCGAGATGCCGCAGCGGCTCGAGATTGGCGCCGATGCCAAGATAAACCTTAACGCTCATCGGCGGCGCTCGATGACGACGCCGACATCGCGCGCCCCGGTGACCGCGCCGGGCTTGCGCACGCTGAGCCGGACCCAGGGCACGTCGAATTCGTCGAGGATCAGCGCGGCGCAACGTTCGGCCAGGGTTTCGATCAACTGGCAGCGGCTCGCCTCGACAAGCGCGATCAGCCGCTTGGCGACCGCTTTGTAGTCGATCGTCGCGTCGATCTCGTCGCGCGCCGCGGCGGCAGCGATGTCGGCCGGTAGCGTGACGTCGAGCGCCACGACTTGGCGGATCTCCCGCTCCCAGTCATAAACGCCGATCACGGTTTCGATCCTGAGGTCTTCGATCCGTATATGATCCATCGGTAAGCCGCCTGTGGTTGTGCTGTCGTCCGGGCCGATCGGCACCGCAGTGCCCGGCCGGTCTCATCAGCGGTTCTCGACCCGCCGATGGTTTGTCACGCGGCCGGTGCCGGTCGAGACGAATGTTACCTTGCCGGAAAGGGAAATGATGAAGCGTAGAACGAATCGACATTGTTACCGCCTGTATCCGGTCGCGCTCTGTCTGCTGTTCGGCAGCGGCACGCTCGGCGCCCATTCTGCCGCCGGCGACCCACCGCCCGGCGTCCCATCGCCGGCCGAACCGCGCGGCTACGGCAAAGTCGCACTGACGCATACCGTGTCTTCGGCGGAAGCGGCCCAGGCGTTCACCGACGGCCTTAAGCTGTTACACCTATTCGAATATCCCGCCGCCCGCCGGCATTTCCAGCAAGCGCGGGCGCTGGCGCCGGAATGGTTCATGCCCTACTGGGGCGAGGCGATGACGCACAACGCCCCGCTCTGGAACCAGTATGACCGGCCGGCCGGCCAGGCCGTGCTGGCCTTGTGGGCGCCGGATGTCCAGGCGCGCCGCGCCCGGCTGGCCGGCGATGCGCCGGGTCTGGCCTGGCTTACGGCACTCGACATTCTTTATGGCGATTTGGAGCGGCCGGCCCGCGACCGGGCCTATGCCGCGGCGCTCGCTCAGGCGGCGGCGGATTTTCCCGCCGATGACGAGTTCCAGTTGTTTTATGCGCTGGCCCTGCTCGGCCGTCACGGCGGCGTGCGTGACCACGCCGATTACATGCAGGCCGCGGCGCTGGCCGCCGAGGTGCTCGATCGGCAGCCCGAACACCCCGGAGCGGCACATTATCTGATCCACGGCGTTGACGATGCGATCCACGCACCGCTCGGTTTGACTGCCGCGCGGCGCCTGGCTGAGATCGCTCCGGATGCGCCGCACGCCCAGCATATGGCGTCGCACATTTTTCTGGCGCTCGGTTTGTGGCCGGAGACGGCTGCGGCGAATCGCCGGGCGATCGATGCGCGCCGCCGGTTCGACGGAACCGGGGCCGCCTGCGGACATTATCCAGTGTGGCTGCATTACGCCCTGCTGCAGCAGGGCCAGAGCGCCGAGGCTGCCCGCCAGCTCGAAGCCTGCCGGCAAGCCGCGGCACAGTCGCCGCCGCCGGCGCGTTTTGAACTCGATCCGGACGATTCGGCACGCGGCTCGCTGGTGCAGATGTGGGCGCGGCAGTGGATCGACGGTCGGGCGGAGAACGATGGCCGTCCGCAGCCCGCGGCAGGCCCCGAGTGGACGCCCGATCCGGGCGAGGCGGCGGTGCCGATGATGACCGTCGAACTGATCCAAGCATTACGCGCCTATGACCGGGACGACAGCGCCGCGGTGGCCGCCGCCGAGCGGCGTTTCGGCCACTGGCACGCCCTCTTGCAGGCGGAATTGACCGGCCGCCGGGAACGCGGCGAAGTCGAAACCCTGTACCTGGAGCGCGCCGCGGTGCTGGCCGCCGAGGTCGCGGCCCTGGCCGCCGCGGCGCGCGGCGATTCGACGGCGGCGCTCGTTGCCGCGGCGCACGCCGCCGAACGGGAAGCCGCGATGCCGGCGGTGTTCGGTCCGCCGTTCGTCGATTGGCCGGCGGCCGAACTGTACGCCGAGCTGTTGCAGCGCGCCAGCCAGCAATCCAAAGCGGCCGCAATCCTGCGCGAGCAGTTGGCAACCTACCCCGGCCGGCGTCCGATCCTTCGCCGCTTGGAAGCCCTCGGCCGGTCTGAAAAAAACCAGACCACGAACAACGAACAACGATGATTGCCTTTTCCCCCACCCACCCATTCCGCGGACGAGCCCTGTAAAGTCCGGACCGGTGCCGGACTTTGCGTGGTCTGAGCAGTCCCCGATGGGCCGATTCAGACCTTTTCAAGTCCCCAGCGCGGCCAAGCGCGGATCGCCAACTCGCCGTCTGTCAAGCGCGCCAGGCCGGCGGCGCCGAGCCGTTCGGCGTGCAGGGCGCCGGCGAAGGCGATCATGACGCCGTTGTCGGTGCACAGTTCGGGGGGTGGAAAATACACTTGGGTGCCGCTGGCTTCGGCGTCGGCCATCAGGCGTGCCCTGAGATCGTGGTTGGCGGCGACTCCGCCGGAGACGATCAGCCGGGTCAGGCCGCTGTGGGCCAGCGCCCGGCGGCATTTGACTGCCAGCGTCTCGATCATCGTCCGCTGGAAACTGGCGGCCAGATCGGCGGCGCGGGACGGGTCTTGGCCGACTTGCGCCCACAACAACCGCATTTTGGTTTTCAGGCCGCTGAAACTGAAATCGAGGCTGTCCGGGCCGAGCAGCGGGCGCGGCAGTTTGAATGCCGTGGGGTCGCCGCGGGTGGCCAGCGCGGCCAGCGCCGCGCCGCCCGGATAGCCGAGGCCAAGCAGCTTGGCGGTTTTGTCGAACGCTTCACCGGCGGCGTCGTCGAGCGTCGCGCCGAGCACCCGGTAGTCGCCGAGGCCGCGGACCGTCACCAGTTGCGTGTGGCCGCCCGAGACGAGCAGGGCGAGATAGGGAAAGTCCGGGCCGTCGGCGGCGAGCAGCGGCGCCAGCAGATGCGCTTCGAGGTGGTGGATCGGCAGGGCCGGTTTGCGCCAGGCATAAGCCAGACTGCGGGCCAGAGCCGCGCCGACCAGCAAAGCGCCGATCAAGCCGGGTCCGGCGGTATAGGCGATCGCGTCGATCCGTTCCGCCGTGACTTGCGCGTCACGCAGCGCCTCGGTCAAAAGCGGGGCGATTTTGCGCAAATGGTCGCGGCTGGCCAGTTCGGGCACGACGCCGCCGTAAGGGGCGTGCGCCGCAACCTGGCTGTGCAGCCGGTGGGCGAGCACGCCGCGCCGGCGATCATAGAGCGCGACGCCGGTTTCGTCGCAGGAGGTTTCGATTCCAAGAATCAGCATCGGCTGTCGTCTCACGTAGATTGCGGCACGGATAGGAAGAGGGCCGCCGCGGTTGCCCGTCGGTCGCGCGCCGGGACCGAGCCGCTAACGGCTCATCCTTTTCATTTGGCACCTGAGAAGGTGTCGAGGTATAATAAACAGTTCTTTAACCTTGGCCGCCGGGTGCGCTCCGGGCCGGCCGCTGACGATGGAGATTCCATGCCGAGCGTCAAAGTACGAGAAAACGAACCGTTCGAATACGCCCTCCGGCGCTTCAAACGCTCCTGCGAGAAGGCCGGGGTGTTGGCCGAAACCCGCCGCCGCGAATATTACGAAAAGCCCACTCAGGAAAGAAAGCGCAAGGCCGCCGCCGCAGTCAAGCGCCACCTGCGCCGCTTGTCGCGCGACGTGACCCAGCGCCAGCGCCTGTATTGATCGCGACCGTGCCGGACGCGAACCGGCGCGGTATCATGCACCCAGCCCGGTAACCCGGTTGCCCGGCGGCCAAAATCCGTGAACCCGACCCGACCGAGATGACGCTCAAGGACCGCATACTGGAGGCGGTGAAAACCGCGATGCGCGCCGGCGACAAACCCCGGCTCGGGGCCTTGCGCCTGGTCACCGCGGCGCTCAAGCAGAAAGAAGTGGACGAGCGCTGCGAACTCGACGATACCGCGGTGCTCGCCGTGCTCGAAAAAATGTTGAAGCAGCGCCGCGAATCGGAAAGCCAGTACCGGCAGGCCGGCCGCGACGATCTCGCCGCACGCGAAGCCTTCGAGATCGACATCATCAACGAATTCATGCCGCCGCCGTTGTCGGCCGAAGCGCTCGCCGCGCTGATCGACGAGGCCGTCGCCGCGGTCACCGAACCCGGCCCGCGGGCGATGGGGCAGGTGATGGCGGCGCTCAAACCCCACATCCAGGGACGGGCCGATCCGCGCCAGGTCAGCGCCCTGGTCAGGCAGCGCCTCGGCGGGTAGCGCCTGCTCGCAGAAGCCGCCCATGGCCGGCCTGATCCCCGAACCGTTTATCGAAGAGCTGCTCAATCGGACGGACATCGTCGAAGTCATCGGCCGGCATGTCCCGCTCAAGCCCAACGGCCGGGAATACCAGGCGCTGTGCCCGTTTCACGAAGAAAAAACCCCCTCGTTCACGGTCAGTCCGCAAAAACAGTTCTATCACTGTTTCGGTTGCGGTGCGCACGGCAGCGCCATCGGCTTTCTGATGCAGTTCGAGGGGCTGACTTTCCCCGACGCGATCACCGATCTGGCCGAGCGTGCCGGAATCCCGGTGCCCCGCGAAGCGTCGCCGGTGAGCGCCGCGCCCGACACGCAACGCGCCCTGGAGGCGCTGGCCGCGGCGACTCGTTATTATCGCCACCGATTGCAGGCTGAGCGCGCGGCACGGGACTATCTCGCGACGCGGGGCGTCAGCAACGAGATGAGCGAACAGTTCCAGTTGGGCTTTGCCCCGCCTGGCGGTGGGGAACTCGTCGTCGCGCTCGGTCGCGAGGGGTTCGATGCCGCTTGTCTGGAGCGTGCCGGTTTGTGCCACGACGGGCGCGACCGGTTTCGCGGCCGCTTGATGTTTCCGATCCACGACCGGCGCGGCCGGGTCATCGGGTTCGGCGGCCGGACGCTGGGCAGCGGCGAGCCGAAGTACCTGAATTCGCCGGAAAATCCGTTATTTCATAAAGGCCGGGAGCTTTACGGTCTGTACCACGCCCGCCGCGGCCGTCGCCCACCGCGGCTGATCGTCGTTGAAGGCTATCTCGATGTCATCGCGCTCGAACAATACGCCGTGCCGGGTGCGGTCGCGACGCTCGGTACGGCGACCACGGCCGACCACGTTGCCCGGTTGTTTCAGACAACCAGCGAGGTGGTTTATTGTTTCGACGGCGACCGCGCCGGCCGGCAGGCGGCCTGGCGGGCGCTGGAAAGCACGTTGCCGGCGCTACGCGCCGGGCGCGAAGTTCGTTTTCTGGCGCTGCCCGAAGGCGAGGATCCGGATACCCTGGTGCGTCGCCGCAGCGCCGCCGCTTTTGCGGAACTGCTCGACCGGGCCGAGCCGTTTTCGGCGTTTTTCTTCACTGAACTCAGCCGTGATTTCAACGCCGCGACGATCGACGGCCAGGCCCGGCTGGTGGCCGCCGCCGAGCCATTGTTGGCCAAAATGCCGGCCGGCGCCTTGCGTGATCTGATGAACGACGAGCTGGCGCGCCGCACACGCCATCGGCTCAACCTGCCGCCGGCGCCGCTCGCCGCGGCTCAGGGCGGCCGCCGGCGCGGCCGCTTGCCAAGTCCGGTCCGCCGGGCGCTGGCGTTGATCGTCAACCAGCCGGCGCTGGCCGGGGAGGTCGCCGTCCCCGATCTGACCGGCTTCGACACTCCGCCGGGGTTCGATGTGCTGGTGGAACTGATTGAATTTTGCGCCGCCCGCCCGCATATGACCACGGCCCAGATGTTGGAACTGTGGCGCGACCGGCCACACGGCGAGGTACTGGTCAAGCTGGCGACGGCGGCGGAGACGGCCGATGGCGAGCGCGAGCGCCGGGAATTGCAGGATCTGCTCGCCACGATTGAGCAACAGGCGCTGCAGGCCCGGGTCCGCCAACTGGCTGACCATGGGCCGCCCGGCGCCGAAGCGTTACGCGAAAACATGCGCCTCGCCCACCGCATCCAGGAACTGAGGCGCCATCTGGACGGAACGGAATGATCCCCGGGCCGATGCCCCGAGTCTTAGCGGGCCGGCGGAGGGTGGCCGGCTGCCGCCCGCCGGTGATTCCGCCGGTTGTTCGTGGTCTAATTCATCAGCAGCGGGCGTTCGCGGAGCCGGGTCTTCCGTGAGTGGCCCAATCTGTCATAATCGATCTTTCATGCTCAAGCAACTGATGCTTCGGCGCCCGGCCGCACCGGGCTTGCGATGAGTTTCACATCCATGGATCAGAAACAGGAATCACAACTCAAGGCGCTGATCGAGATCGGCCGCGAACAAGGCAATTGGCTGACCTACGCCCAGGTCAACGACCACCTGCCCGATGACATCGTCGATCCCGAACAGATCGAGGATGTGATCAGTATGATCGCCAACATGGGCATCTCGGTCTACGAGGAGGCGCCCGATCCTGATTCCTTGATTCTCAACGACGCCGCGACCCAGGACACCGACGACGAGACGGCGACCGAGGAGGCCGCCGCGGCGCTCGCCGCGGTCGAAGGCGAACTCGGCCGCACCACCGACCCGGTGCGTATGTACATGCGCGAAATGGGCGCCGTCGAACTGCTCACCCGCGAAGGCGAGATCGCCATCGCCAAACGCATCGAAGAAGGGCTGATCGACGCCAATCTGGCGCTCAGCCGTTACCCCGGCAGCATCGCGGGCCTGATCGCCGAATACGAACGCTACAAGTCCGGGCAGGCGCGGATCACCGACGTCCTCGTCGGCTTCGTCGATCCCAGCCAGATCGGCGTCGAGGCCGAGATCCCGGTGCCTGTCAAGCCGGCCGCGGCGGCGGCCAAGAGCGCCGCGGACAAAGACAAGAGCAAAGACAAGAGCAAAGACGACGACGATGATGACGACGACGACAACAGTAGCAGCAGCTTCGGCCCCGACCCGGTCGAAGTGGCGCGGCGTTTTACCGAACTGACCGAATTGCACGAAAAATTCGTTTCGCTCTATGACCGCCGCGGCCCGCACGCCCGCGGCATGGCCAAGCTGCGCGATCGGATTTCGGAAGCGTTCTTGAGCCTCAAGTTGCCGACTCGGATGATGGATTACCTGATCGACCGGATGCGTCACTCCGTGTCCCGGATCCGACAGTACGAACGGCAGATCATGCAGATCTGTGTCACCAAGTGCCGGATGCCGCGCAAGACCTTCCTCGAAGTCTTTTCGGCCCGCCAGGGCGATAGCGCCTGGCTCGACGAATTGCTCGCCGGTCATCACAAATACGTCCCGGCCCTGCGCCGCCACGAACCCGAACTGCGCATCCTGTTGCGCCGGCTGAACGCGATCGAGCGCGAGCAGCGCATTGCCGTGCCGGAGTTGAAAGACCTGCACCGCACGATGTCGCTCGGCGAAGCCAAAGCCCGGCGCGCCAAAAAAGAAATGGTCGAGGCCAACCTGCGTCTGGTGATCTCGATCGCCAAGAAATACACCAACCGTGGCCTGCAATTCCTCGACCTGATCCAGGAAGGCAACATCGGGCTGATGAAAGCGGTCGACAAGTTCGAATACCGCCGCGGTTACAAGTTCTCGACTTACGCTACGTGGTGGATCCGGCAGGCGATCACCCGTTCGATCGCCGACCAGGCGCGCACGATCCGCATCCCGGTGCACATGATCGAAACGATCAACAAGCTCAACCGGATCAGCCGCCAGATGCTCCAGGAAATGGGCCGCGAGCCGACGCCCGACGAACTCGCGGTACGCATGGAAATGCCCGAGGATAAAATCCGCAAGGTGCTGAAAATCTCCAAAGAACCGATCTCGATGGAAACCCCGATCGGCGACGACGAAGATTCGCATCTCGGCGATTTCATCGAAGATGGCAACGTCGCTTCGCCGGGCGACAATGCGACGCGCATCGGCTTGACCGACACCGTGCGTGACATACTCGCTTCGCTGACGCCGCGCGAAGCCAAAGTGCTGCGCATGCGCTTCGGCATCGACATGAACACCGACCATACGCTCGAAGAAGTCGGCAAACAGTTCGACGTGACGCGCGAGCGCATCCGCCAGATCGAAGCCAAAGCATTGCGTAAACTGCGCCACCCGACGCGCTCCGAACAGTTGCGTAGTTTTCTCGACCTCGAGTGAGCGACGCGACGATCACGGGCCCTTAGCTCAGTTGGTTAGAGCAGGCGACTCATAATCGCTTGGTCGCAGGTTCAAGTCCTGCAGGGCCCACCAACCTCTGCTTACCTATTCACGGTAACGTTTCCTTGCTTTCTGTGGCTCTGTAACAGGCAGGACTTGAACCTGCGGGATTGTTTGTTGGTCGCAGGTTCACCGGCGGCGCTCCGCAGTCCCTGCTCCGCGGAATAACGAAACTCGCGCGCGGCGATGAGGCAGGTTATGTTCCAGTGCTGGACTGATTCTGAGCCGCGTTATTTTTCTTTCGGCGTGATGTAGGTCAGGGTCTCGATGACCGGTCGGGCTTGCTGTTCGAAGGCGACGAAGGTGCGGGGTTTGGCAGAGAAGGTGGTGGCTTCGGCGAGGACTTGCAGGTAGCTGTTTTCGCCCTCGGCGACGTTGATGAACTGGCCGTCTTCGCGCTCGGGGTTGTCGCTGCCTTGGGTGGCGGCGCTGTAGAAGTGGCGTCCCGGTTTGGCGAAATGGACGGTGTAGGTGCGGTCGGCGAGGATGCCGATGGCGCGACCGTCTTCTTTGATTGTGAAATCGACGCCGTCGCCGTCGTCGTCATGGGCGCGATAAAAATACACCGCGCCGTGGCCGGGCGGCGGCGCCGGGTAAACGCTCTGCTCGTGTTTGACATAGGACTTGCACGCCGCCAGCGGCAGGGCGGCGGCCAGGATGGCGCACAATAGCGGTTTGTCGAGCATGATGATCCTCCTGCGCGCTGGTCAGCGGCCGGCAGCCGCCGCCAAGCGGTCGTTCAGTTCACCTTTTTCCGGGTAGATGGCGATGATGACGCTCTGGTTCATCGTCTGTTCGCCGAGTTCGTTAAACATTTCGTTGAAGCCGTATTCGCGCGCGACCTGGCTGCTGATTTGCGGCGGCTCCCAGCCGAACCAGATGGTGTGGAGTTGGATTTCGTCGACGCCGCGCTGCAGGAGTTCGTCGCGCACCGCCAAGGCCCGCATCCCGGCCAGGCGGCGGTTGTATTCCAGGTTGCCGATTTTGCTCGCTCGGCCGATCAGCATCGCTTTCAGGTTCGGGTCGCGGGCCAGTACGTCGGCGGTGTTGTCGAGCAGGTCCGTGGTCCCGCGGTCGGCACCCGGGATGGCGGCGCTGTTGAAGGCGAACAAGACGATGCCGTGCGGCATGCGGGCGACGGCGCCGATGTGGCACTGCATCAGGCTGGCGATCAGCGGCGCACAGAATTCGCGGCAGTTGGCGATGCTCTGCATATAGGCGGTGAACGAGACTTCGTTGTTGCGAACGAATTCCTGGTGTTCGCGCAGGTGGTCCATCGCGAAGCGGCGAGCTTCGTCGTCGCTGCCGAAATCGTGGGTCGCTGCCAAGCGCTCCATTGTGGTGTTCATCGCTTGCTTTCGGCAGGCGGCTTCGAGCAGCGGGTTGGTCGAGCGGGTGACAGTCAGGGCGCTGAGCCAGGCGGGCTCGGACGGGTCGCCCTCGAAGACGATTTTCCGTTCGCCGCCCGGTTGCTCGGCGATCGTTTCGCTGGTGCCGGCCACCTCATCGACCAGCGCCTGGACTTCCGGGGGCAGAGCCGGGGCATCGACCGGGGGCGGCGGCGGTTCTTCCGGCGGCGCTTCTGCTTCCTCGATCGGTTGCTGGCGGGCGAAAAATCCGCCGTAGTGGAGATCGAGGTCAGTGTTGTTCGGCGGCGGCCCAGCCAGGGCGGCGACGATGAGGACGAGAGCCGCAGCGCCGGGTAGGCGGTAGAAAAGGCGATGAGTTCGGTTCATGGGGCGATCTCGGTTTGTCCGATCAAGGTTTCGAGTTCGGCGGCGAGCGCCGGTTCATTCCATTCGACACTGCCCAGCCAACGTTTGAGCACCGTGCCGTCCTGTCCGACGACCAGGGTTACCGGCAGGGCCGAGACGTCATACTCGGCGGAAATCCGGCTGTAGGGATCGAAATACAACGGCAGAGGAAATTCCTGGGAGGCGAGATAACGGACCAGATCGCTACCGCGCAGATCGTTGCTGACGGTGGCGAGTGTCACGTTTTGCCCGTGCAATCGGGCAAACGGCCCCTGGTAAAAGCGCACCAGATCGGGAATCTCCTTCTTGCACGGGATGCACCAGGTGGCCCAGAAGTGGACGATCAACAGGCGGGAGGAGAAGGCCGGGTGCGGGAAGGCGCTGGCCGGCAGGCTCGGTCCGGGCGTCTCTTCACGCTCCGCGGCATACCCTGCCGGGGCGCTCAGACACAGCGCGAGCAGACCGGCGGCGAGCGTGCCGGCCACGCCGCGCCGCGCCCCGGTCGTTAGAGCCGCGTCTGTCAATTTCACTTTTACCATGCCTGTCGTCGCCTTAAATTTCGTGTGAAACGGGTCGGGCGCATCCGGGCGGTTGGTGGTAAGCTTGCAGCATGACCGCCGCGGAACGGGCTCCGCTGCCCTTGCCGGGATCGCAGCCGTGTCCAACTGATTTGGACCATGTAAGATCGACCTGGATTGCACCGGTCCTGTTATCCGGCGGCACGAGCTTGAACCCCGCGCCGGCCAACCGTGGTCACGCCACCGCCGCCGCCAAGGAGCTGCCATGAGACTTCAGTCTATCACCTGTCGGCCCGTTGTGTCGCATCGCCTGCCTTTGTATGCCCGCGCGGCTGTCGTTTCGATCGCCTGTCTGCTGGCCTCGCTGGCATCGGCCGCGGCGCAGCCGACACTGAACATATTCCCTTCGCAGATGGTGGACAACATCAAAGAGACCGGGGCGGCGGCGATGACTCTGGAGAACAATTTGCAAAGCGTCATCGCGGCGCTCGATCAACAGCAGCAGTTGTATGTCGAAAGCCGCTGCGAAGGGGCCGAAGGCGACCAGGGCTGCGCCCAGATCAGCCGCGAGATGGCCGGCACCTACGGCCAGATGCTCGACATCATGGCCGAGCAGTTGCCTAAAATGGAACGCAGCGTCAATTTAACCCGCGACGCGCTGCGCCGCCGTCTGGCCGATGAACTGGGCAACAAACGCACCGGCGCCGATTTGCAGCGCCTGCTGCGCACCGAAGGGCGGAGCGCCGCCGCGCCGCTCCGTACCCGACCGGTGCGCGAGGGGATGCGGCTCAGCGACCGCTTTACGCAGTATTACAACCTGGTGAGCCAGAGCCCCGGCAGCCAGTCATTGGCGCTGCTCGGCTCCCAGATGTACCTCGACCTGGAAGAGACCAGCGAATTGATCGCCCTGACCCAGCAGCAGATCCAGCGCAGCCGGCTGGTGACCAATCTGGCCGAATCGTTCGGTACCATCACGCCGGCGATGGAAGAGACGGTCACCGGCGTCAAACGCATCCTGTTCGGCGAGATCGACGGCAGCGGCGAAGACCAGATCGTCCCGGCCGATCTGTCGGCCACCAGCGCCGAGGGCGAGAAGCGCTTTTGCAGCGAACTCGATCCGGATTGCAACTAACCCGGATGATTCATGACCTGCTCTACTGCGCCGCCCCTATTGCTTGATTGGCGAAGCAAGGTCCGGCTGTGCCGGACTATGCGTGGTCTGAGCAGTCCCCGATGGGCTGATTCAAACCTTTCCTAATGTCAGATGGTGGAAACATGACGTATCGCATGCCCCACAACATGAACCTACCCCTGGCGGCGCTGCTCGCCGGCGCCACACTGTTCGGTGCCACTGCGTGCCAGAGCAAGCCACCCAAGTTCGCCTGCTCGATGCCGCCCGGCAACGATGTTGCGGCGGCCTTCGGCCACGTCCGCGCCGATCTCAGCCATGAAGAGTGTCAGTTTCAGTTCAACTTATATGTCGATCGCCTGATGTCGATCGCCACTGAGGAACCGGATGCCGAGCACGCCCGGCGTTTCAGCGAACTGTTCACCTGGGCCCGCGACGCCGGCATCTTGAGCCGCAGCCAGGCGCAGGAATCTTATCAGCGTTATTTCAGCCCGACCTTCGTCTCGCTCGGCGCGCAATACAGCAATTGTTCGACGACCTGCCGCAACACCGCGCAGACTTTGTCGGCGCTGCGCCAGGAACTGGCCGACAAGAACCGCGGCCTGCTGCAAGTCCTCGGCGATCAGACGGCTTACGCCAACGCCGACAAGGAATACAACCAGTTATTGACGCTGATCGATGCCACCTGCACGGCCTGCCAGAGCACCCGCTGAGCCGGATGATTCATGACCCGGCGCGCTCCTTCGCTCAAAAGTCTGGGTGGTTTTTTCGGCGGGCTGCTGGCCGGCGCCTTGAGTGCGTTGCTGACGCTGATTTTGGCGTTGTACCTGCTCAACATGCTCGGCCTGGTGGCGATTTCGGTCAGCCATGTGCCGAATATCCAGGAGCTGTTGTTCTGGGCATATTCCAATCTGCGCCTGTCGCTGATTCCCTTTACGATCATTCTGGTTCTTTACTTCCGCTCTCTCGGCCGCCTGCGGCGCCGGCTGTGCGCGGCAGCGCCGGATCTCGATCTAGTCAACGCCGCAGAACGCTGGGTCGATATCTCGATCAGCCTGTTTTTCGGCACCGGCGTGATCTGGACAGCAATCGGTATGCGCAGCGCGCTGCTCTATGCGCTGAACGGCCTCGACCAGGCGACCGCGATCGAACTCGGGGCGTTTGAAATCCTGCGCCGCCTGGTCGAAGGCGGCATCCTGCTCGCGCTGTCCACGACCATTGTCGGCGGGGTCGGCGGTTATCTGATGCGCGTCGGGAAAAACCTGGCCGCCGGATCGCGCCTGGTGCGTTTCCATCACGACCTGCTGGCCGCCGATGCGCGCCGTTTCGATACCCACCTCGCGGCGATCGAGGCCCGGTTGAACGAGGTCGTCGAGCGCCTGCCCGCCGCGGTGGAGTCGCAACGGCCGGCAGCGGCCGGGAAGCGATGAGTCATCCGCCTTACGCCAGAAGCGGCTCGGAGGCATTCGCCGACAGCGAAGTCGAGGTCTTGCAGACCGACGTAATGCGCTTCATGGCCTTGCTCGGTTTTATCCTGATGGCTATCTTCGCCCTGGTTCAAGCGCTGCCCGTCGCCCCGGCCCGCAATCAACCCCGCATCGACGATGCGGCGCTGCTGCGCGAAGATTTGCGCGTTCTCGAACAGCAATTGGCCGCGCAGACGGTGGATTTGATCGACCTGCAAAACGCGATCGCCGCGGCGCGCGTCGAACAGCAGCGCCTGTTGGCCGAAAATCGCACGCTGGAAAGACGACTTGCCGAATTACAAGAAAGCGCCGCGGACATCGAAGAGCAATTGACCCTGAGCGATCGCGAGTTGGCGGCGACGGCGGCGGACCTCGACCGCGGCCGCCAGACCCTGGGCGACATCCGACGCCGGGTCGAGCGTGAGCGCCATGTCTTGCAGTTGGCGGAAAACCGCGCCGTTGCCGTCGCCGCCGAAACGCAGGCCATGTTGGATGAACAGCAGCGGTTGCTGGTCGATTCGGCACCTCCGCCGCCTGCCCCGCAAGCGCCACCAGATGTCGCGCCGCCGGCCGCGCCGGTCGCCGAGGTGCCGGCCGAGCCCGAGGGCGCAGCGGCCGAGCCGGCGCAACCGCAGCCGAAGACCATCGCTGAACGGCTCGCCGAAATTCGCCAACTGCTGCCGGCGCCGCCCGTCGAATCGCCGGCGGCGGCCGAAACGGCAGCACCCGCGGCACCGCCGGCCGCGGCACCGCAAAAACGGGGCTTCACATTGCGCTTTGCTTCGACCGCGGCCTTCGACCGGCTGCTGGCCGACCAGACGATCCGTTTTTACGCGCTGCTCGAGCGCCGCGCCTGGCAGTTCCAGCGCTCGGCCGGAACCATCTCGACCGCCGTGGTCGAAGCGCCGTGGACGTATTACGAAATGGCACCGGCCACCGTCCCGGCGGCCTACCGCACGGCGCTGCGCCGGATCGTCGCGGCGCCGGCCGGCGGCGCCGTGACTTGGGGCGTGGTCCTGCCACCTGAAATCGTCGCTAAAATCAATCTCGCCGCCCGCCAGTTGAGTGGCGCGGATATCATCATCGCTGAAAATGGAAGTGTGTTGTTTGAAAACGAATCCCGCTGAACGATCCACCCCCAACGCCCCCGGCGGCCGCCGGGCCCCGGGCGTATGAAGCTGCCGCACGCTGCATTCGGGGTGTGGGCCGCGTTTGCCGCCTGGCCGCCGGCGGACGCCGCCGGCCTGCCCCTTCAGCAGTGGATCGCGAGCGATCTTTTGCCGTATGTCGAGGAACGGCTTGCCCGCCATCCCCGGTTCAACGGCGAAAAAATAGAAATCGTCACCTATTGGGATGACCGGGTGGACGCCCGGCCCGACGGCTTGACGGCTTTCATCCGGCAGCAGCTCGGCGATCACCTGCAAGGGGTCGAAGGCGTGCAGTTGGTCCAGGCCATGCCGATTCCGCCGTGGCCGAATTATCGCAGCATCCAAAACGTCCGTTGCCCGGCGCGCAGCCCGGCGACCATCCAGTTGGCGCTCACTATCACCGTCGCCGACCAGGATCCCGCCCTGGCGGCGGACGAATTACGCCTCCAGGTGCGGGCCATGGATCTGGTCGAGCGCCAATGGATCGGCGGCTTCAGCCGCGTCTGGCAAGGCACGCCGACGAACCGTGAACGGCAGCTTCTGACCCAGACGCAGATCGACGAAGGCCAGCGCGGCAACCGCGACCTGCCGTTCACCGACGCCCAGCCCGACTTGCTGGCCTCATACTTGACTTTGCTCACCAGTTGCCACCTCAATCGCTTGGACCGCGGCAAGCTGAAAGTCCATCTGGAAGCCGGCGGCGAACGCGCTCCGTTTTTTACCCAGACCGTGGATTTATACCGGCAGTATCTCGGCCGTTTTCGGGAAATCGAATGGGTCGATGATGCCTCCGCGGCGGCCCTCGATCTGGCGATCGCGACGTTTGCCGTCGGCAACACTCTGACCCAGGTCTGGGTCGATATTGCCGGCCGCGGCGAACTGAATTTCATTACCGGGACCGATAGTCCGGTTTATGCCGAAGCGGTGCCAACACCGCAGGCCACGCCATCACTCGCCGCCCGAACCACGCCTTCTTCCCCACCGTCACCGGCGGCGTCGCCGGCCCCGCGAACGGCGGCCGGGAGCACGGCAGACGCGCCCCGGTCGGTAACGGACGAACCACCCGCCGCGCCACCGCGCCGCACCGCGGATCGCGGGACGACCAGCCAAAATACCGGCCGCCGCGGTGGCGATACCGTCACGCCGTTACAAGCGCCGGCGCCACCGGCCGCTGGCGCTCTGCTCGCTTCGTTCAACCTGGTCAGCCCACCCGATCGCACACTGTGCATCGGCGATCGGCCCTGGCGGCGCGGCATGATGGTCCTCGACGACGACAGCACCTTGCCGAGCGGCAGTTGTTTCGCCGCCCGGATCCGGGCCAATGTCGCGGCGCGTTTGTATCTGGTCGCGCTCGCCACCGACGGCCGCTTGACCCGCCTGATGCCCAACGATTGCCAACTGCTCGCCCCGGGGGTCAATGACGGTCTGGTGCAGCCCGACCAGGTCGTCCACCTGCCGCGCTTCACCGACGGCGCGCTCGGCGTCTTCCAACTGGACCGCAACGCCGGTCGCGAAACACTCTATGTCATTGTCGTTGACGACAAAAACGCCGAAGCACGCCTGCTGCAACGCCTGAACCGCGCCGCCGACCCGTGCCGGCTCGGCGCTCCATCCGCCGCCGATTCGGCCGCCGCGTTCGAGCGCAGCCTCGATGAAATCGCTGAACTGAGCGGCGGCCGGCTCGATTGGAGCGCCGCCGGTTTCGTCCACACTGAATGATCAGCCCGGTTCAAGAACGCAAATTGTTGCTTCATCCTTCTCCCGCTCTTTTGACGTTTTCGCAGAACCCCTTCGTCATTCTGGACGCGCCCGCCTAGGTACGAACGCAGACGGGCGGTGGCGGACGTAAGCCGACTTTCAGCACCAGGGCCATCACGGCCAGGATCAGCAGCAAAAGCCCGCCGGGGCCGAGAGCGGGAATCGGGGCCGGGGCCTGATTGAGGAGGAGGGTAGCGGCGGTGGCGACCTGGGTTTCGAGCGGGCCGCCGGACGGGGTCTGGGTCCAGCCCTTGGTGACGTAGGTGGCGCGCCAGGCGCGGCGGTAGCGCACTTCGGCGGTAACCGAGATCGCGGCGCCAGGGGGAACGCCAGTGGCCGCGAAGCGGAACATTTCGGTCCGTGTTTCGCCGCTCGCGATTCGGGTATCGGCAGCGACATTTTCGGCGTCGATGAACAACACCGGCCGGACGACAGGCCCGGCGCCGTTGATCCGGCCTTCGAGGACGCGCGCGAAACCGGCGCCTGGCTCGCCGGCCAGGTCGCCGTCTTGTTTGCCTGGGACGTCGTCGTCGGCCCAGAACGGGATGACCTGGCCGGCGCTCTGCGGTAATGGCGCCCCTGCCGCGCTGACCGCAAGCTGCAACAGCGCATTGCGCACCGAGACGCCGGTCGGGAAGGCGTGCCCGGCCCCGGCGTTGGTGACGCGCGCCGTGACGATGACCTGATCGCCGACGAGTTCGGCTTCGAGATCAAGGGTGATCGCCGCGCTCAGGCGTTCGGGCGTGGCACCGATGAAGTCGTGCTGGCGGCGATCCTCGGGTGGCCTGATCGGTGTCCCGCCCAGGCTGCTGATCGGGCCGGGTTCGGCGGCGGGCGGCATGTGGCAGTCCTGGCAGGTGCGGAAATCCGGACCGGGAACGGCCCACGGCGAGGCGAGCCATTCACTGTAGGTATTCTGCCCCGGTGCGCCGGTGTCCGGGTTGTTGTATTCGTGACAGGCGGCGCACAGGCGGGATTCCTTGAACAGCGGCGTGTAAAGCGCGTTCATCGTCGAGAACCCGACGTCGTCGAGCGGCCCCCAAACGAATAACTGTGTCGGCTCCTCGTTGGGGAAGCGGTATTCTGAGTTGCCCAAGTGGTTAAGGGCGCTGACGTTGCCGTTGACATCGTGGATCTGGTGACAGGCGAGACACTGCACGCCGTCGAGTGCACCGGGCGAGACGACTTCGTCGAGCATCACGTTGCCGGGGTTGAAAACGTCGGCGAGCGGGGCGTGGCAGACAGCGCAAAACCCCGTCTCGCCGGGATCATGGGTGTCCCGGTAGACGTAGCCGGCACCGCCACCGGGAGTGCCGCTGCCGGAAAACAGGTCGAGCACCCATTCGTTGACCGCGGCGTGGGCGTGGTTGCTGGTCAGCCACCGGTCGGCCTGCTCCTGGTGACAGAAAGCACAGCCGAGGTTGACGGTCGGCGGCTGGTAGGTGGGGTTGTCGGTTGCCGGCAGCGGAAAGAGCAGAATCAACACATCGCTACCGTCGAAGGCATTGACCTGCTCGATTGGATAATTGACAGTGGCGTTCGGGTCGTAGGGCACGGTGGCGGTGACGACCACGCCGCCGGGCGGGGTGACGGGCAGCGTAAACCGACCGTCGGCGCCGGTCAGCACGATGGGCGAGGCCGGGTCAGCCTGCAAGCGGATACGGGCGTCGGCAATCGGGGTCAGGTCGCCGGCGCGCAGCACCAGGCCGGTGATCGCGGCGGAAAGCTGAAACGGCAGGCAGGCAAGCACTACGCCCGCGGCCCACAGCGGTCGGCAAATCGTCATACCACCTCCAAGTGCGCGATGGCGGGCGTCCAACTGAATTCGCAGTGGTCTGCCGCTCGCGCCTGATTCTATTAATATCGATGGAAACTCTGCTGTGGTCAGAGTTTCCGCCTGCCTGCCGGCAGGCGAAGGCAATTGACGCTCGCGCCTGTCGATTGCCGTGCTCTGAGCAGTCCAGGAAGGACTGATTCAGAGAATTTATATTGTATATCATAGCGGTGATGAGCAATGCCCTCGCCGCCGAAAGCAGCCGATATTTGCAGCAGCACGCCGACAATCCAGTGGATTGGCATCCGTGGAACGAGGCGGCGCTCGATTTGGCACGGGCTCTCGACCGGCCTATCCTCCTGTCGATCGGTTACAGCGCCTGCCACTGGTGCCACGTGATGGCCCACGAGTCGTTCGCCGACGAGGCGACGGCGGCCGTGATGAACGCCCATTTCGTCAACATCAAGGTCGATCGCGAAGAGCGGCCCGATCTCGATCGCCTCTATCAGACGGCGCATCAACTGTTGACCGGCCGCGGCGGCGGCTGGCCGTTGACCGTCTTTCTCGACCCCAAGGACCTGACGCCGTTTTTTGCCGGCACCTATTTTCCGCGAAAGGCGCGTCACGGAATGCCATCGTTCGGCGACGTGCTGCGCTATGGTGCCAAAGTGTTCACGGAACAGCGCGCCGCGATCGGCGAGCAGAATACGGCGCTGCGTGCCGCACTCAGCGATATCGAAAACGCAACGGCCGGTGACGGTGGCGGCGATCTCATCGAGGAAGCGCTGGGCCGCAGCCGCCGGCAGTACGATGCGGTCAACGGCGGACTTCTGGGGGCACCGAAGTTTCCGCAACCGCGCCTGATCCACCTGTGGTTGCAACTGGCCCGCCGCGGCCGGCCCGAAGCCGGGGAGATGGCGGAGCGGACGTTGATCAAAATGGCCGAGGGCGGTCTGTTCGATCATCTGGCCGGTGGATTTTTCCGTTATTGCGTCGATGCCGACTGGACGATCCCGCACTTCGAGAAAATGCTGTACGACAACGCCGAGCTGTTGGCCGTGTACGCGGCGGCCGCTGTCCAGTTCAAAAGCCCGTTTTTCGCCGCTGTCGCCCGCCGCACCGCGGCCTGGCTGGAGGCCGAAATGCGTCTTAGCGGCGGCGGTTTCGCCGCCAGCCTGGACGCCGATACCGCGGGTGCCGAGGGGGAAACGTATCTTTGGCAACGCGACGAATGCGCAGCGGCCCTCGGCGCCGAACATCAGTTATATGAAAAAGTCTATGGATTGGATCGGCCGCCCAATTACGAGGGCCGCTCGTGGCATCTCAAGCAATACCGCCGGCCGGCGGCGGTGGCGGCGGAAGCGGGCCGGGACGAGGGCGAAGTGGGGCAACTTCTGGAAACGTGCCGGATGCGGCTTTACGCCCGGCGTCGGGCGCGGCCGCAGCCGGGGCGCGACGACAAGATGTTGACCGCCTGGAATGCGCTGGCGATTGCGGCGCTGGCCGATGCCGGCCGGCTGTTAGACGAACCGGCCTGCATCAAGGCGGCGGCCGAGGCACTGGACTTCGTGCTTGAACGCCAGTTTTCCGGTGAACGGCTTTACGCGGTGTACGCCGGCGGGCAAAGCCGGCTGGCCGGCTTGCTCGACGATCATGCGTTCCTGCTCGGCGCCGTTTTGGCCTGCCTGCGCAATGAACACCGGGCGTCGTGGATCGCCGCGGCGCGGCGTCTTGCCACACAAATGACGGAACGCTTCGCCGCTCCCGGCGGCGGCTTTTATATGACGCCCGCCGACCACGAAGCGCTGCCGGTCCGGCCGCGGCCGTGGTTCGACGAGGCGACGCCGGCCGGCAATGCAGTGGCGGCGGCCGCGCTACACGAACTGAGCCACGTGCTGGCCGAGGCGTCGTGGTCCGCAGCCGGAACGCAGGCACTGCACGCCGGGCTCGATCATATAGGCCGCGCCCCGCAGGCCGCGCCGACGCTGCTGGCGGCGCTCGCCGATCAACATCGGCCACCGCCCGTGGTGATGCTGCGTGGGCCGCAGGACGAGGTCCGCCTCTGGTGCCGGACGCTCGGTACAAACCTCGACGCCGTGATTTATCCCTTTGCGCCGGGTGGTGCGGCGCTGGAAAGCGGCACCGGGGGTGCCGTCGCAGCTTTGCTGTGTACGGCCGATCGTTGCGAATCGTTTACCGGCGATCTGCCCGAACTGGCCGCGCAGTTGGCCGCGCTGTGAACCGCTGGCCGCCCATTCTTGTCCGCTTGCCGGCTGTCTGGGCGCTGCTTGCCTGCGGTACTTGCTTAGCCGAAGAACGCGAAACGATTCAGGCTCCGAGCATCGTCTCGCTCGCCCCTTTTTTGACCGAGTTGGTCTACGCTGTCGGCGCCGGCGATCGGTTGCTGGGCGCCGACCGCTACAGCGACTACCCACCGGCCGCCCGGGCGGTGCCGCGGATCGGTGACGCCTGGCAGCTCGATATCGAACGGATCGTCGCGCTGCGGCCGTCGGTGGTGCTGGCTTGGACCTCAGGCAATGCCCCGGCGGCGGTGGCGCAACTGCGCCAACTGGGCCTTAGAGTCGAATTTTTCGATCCACAACATCTCGCTGAGGTCGCCGCGGCACTCGAGCGGATCGGCGAATTGACCGGGCGCACCGCGGCCGGAACGGCACGCGCCGCGGAGTTTCGCGCCGCGGTCGAGGCGCTACACCGGCGCTACCGGGGGCGGCAATCGCTCACCGTGTTCTACCAGGTCAGCCGGCGGCCGCTGTTCACGCTGAACGGCGAGCACCTGGTCAGCGAAGTACTTGCACTGTGCGGCGGGGTCAACCCCTTCGCCGCGCTGCCGGCCCGTGCCCCCGAGATCGATGTCGAAGCGCTGCTCGCCGCCGACCCGGAGGTGATCATCGCCGGCAGCAAGGACGCTGTTGAACTCGAAGCGTGGCGGGCATGGGATGGTCTCAAGGCGGTGCGCCACGGCCAGCTTTATCTCATCGATCCCGATCTGATCGTCCGTCAGGGGCCGCGTTTGATACAGGGCATCGAACAGATATGCACGGACCTTGAGACGGCGCGGGCGGCGTATTCAAGACCGCCGGCGTTGCGCCAGCGCGCCAACCGCCAGGCAAAATTTATGCAACAATTGGGTTAAAATAACCGCCGCGCTGCGGTTATGGTACGGCGCGCGATCTAACTCTTTTCTCACCCCAGGCGATCATGCTGCGAAAGATCCTGCTGGCTAAAATCCACCGTGCCACGGTGACTTATTGCGATCTGCACTATGTCGGATCGATCACCATCGACAGCGACCTGTTGGCCGCTTCCGGGATCCGCCCGAACGAAGCGGTGCAGGTGCTCGATCTGGATAACGGTGCGCGCTTCGAGACTTACGCGATCGCCGGCGAAGCCGGGTCCGGCACGATCGGGATCAACGGCGCCGCGGCGCACCTGACCGCCGTCGGCCACCGGGTGATTGTCATCGCCTATGGCTACCTCGAGCCGACGGAACTCGACCGCCATCAGGCCACAGTCGTTCTCGTCGCCGCAGGCAACCGCATCCACGATGTGCGCCGGACGGCCTCGACACTGGCAGCGGCTGGCGAAGTTCAAAGGGTTTTTGAGAATCCGCCGCGCGTGGTTTTGAGGTAGGCGTCGAAGCACATGGCGATGTTGCGCAGGAAATAGCGGCCGAGTTCGGTGACCCAGTAGCCGGCGGGCTCACGGATCAGCAGGTCGTCGGCGATGAACGGTTCGAGTGCCTGCTCTTCTTCGCGGAAATAGTCGCCGAAGTCGATGTCGAAGGCGGCGCCGAGGCGCTGGCGGTTGATGCGCATGCCGCACATGATCTGCTGGATCACGGCGGCGCGGATCTGGTCGTCCTGGCTCAGTTTCAAACCGCGCTTGATGGGGATTTCGCCGGCGGCGACACGCGCTTCGTAAGTCGGCAGGTGATGTTCGTTCTGGGCGTAGGCGTTACCGATCTGGCCGATCGCCGAGACGCCCATGCCGATCATTTCGCATTCGGCGTGGGTCGAGTAGCCCTGGAAGTTGCGCTGCAGGCTGCCGTGATCGAGCGCTTCGCTCAATGGGTCTTCCGGTGTGGCGTAGTGATCCATGCCGATGTGATGGTAACCGGCGTCCAGCAATTGTTCGCGGATGGCGGCCAGCATGGTCAGTTTCTCGCCGGCGGCCGGCAGTTGGTGGCGGGCGATCAGGCGCTGCGAGCGAAAGCGGTCGGGGAGGTGGGCGTAGTTGTAGATCGCCAGCCGGTCGGGCCGCATGGCGACGATTTCGTCGAGGGTGCGGGAGAAGCTCGCGGCGTTTTGCAGCGGCAGGCCGTAGATCAGGTCGATCGACACCGATGCCATCCCGGCGCGGCGGGCGGCGTCGATGCAGGCTTGGATTTCGTCAGCCGACTGTTCGCGATTGACGGCGCGCTGGACCGCGGTGTCGAGATCCTGGACGCCGAAGCTGACGCGGTTGAAACCGAGTTCGGTGAGATAGGCGATGCGTCCGGCATCGACGGTGCGCGGGTCGATCTCGATCGACCATTCGCCTTTGATCGCCGGCGAGCAGTTGAAATCGCGGGCGATGGCGCGCACCAGCCGGGCGAGCTGGGCGTCGTCGAAGTAGGTCGGGGTTCCGCCGCCGAGGTGGAGCTGGTGGACTTCGCGGTCGGAATCGAGCAGTTCGGCATGCATCGCCGTTTCGGCGAGCAGCAGATCAAGATATTGCGCCGCCTTGTCGCGGTCTTGGGTCACCAGCTTGTTGCAGGCGCAGTAGTAGCACAGCGAGTGGCAGAATGGGATGTGCAGATACAAGGACAACGGCGCCGGGATCGGCGCACCGTTCGATTCGACGACCGCGGCGCGGTAGTCGGCGGGCGTGAAATCGTCGCCGAACTCCACCGCCGTCGGGTACGAGGTGTAGCGCGGGCCAAGCACGTCATGGCGCGCGATCAGCTCGGCCGGGCACGGCGTGGCGCTCGGGAAGGTGGGGTCATCGATCGGGTTGGCGACCATAATTCGGCGTGTCCGTCAAAGCAGGGCTTCCCACCGGAGCTTAGGGTGCGGTCTGGAGTGGGTTCATGATCTGAATCAAGAACCGTGGTTCAGGAATCATCCGATCCACGATCCGGGCTCAGAAACGGGCGCTCAGCATCGTCCAGAACTTCGTCACATCGACGAAGTTTCCGGCCTGATCGTCCCGGCTGGCGTCGAAAATGGCCGTTTTGACGAGCAGCGAGATGCCTTTGTAGAGGCTGACGTTGAGCTGGGCGTCGAGTTCGTTGGCGAAGTCGCCGCCGCCGATTTCCGGGTCGAAACGGTGCCAGACGATCTGCCAGTTCAGCCGCTGCCATTTGCCGCCGAGACCGAAGAACAGGTCCTCGATGCCGCTGTCGGGGGTGTTCAGAAATTGATCGGCCCAGCCGTTGAAGGCGTGCAGCGTGGCGAGCGGCGTACGGAACGCGCCGCCCGGCGTGACGTCGCCGGCCAGCACTTCATAGCCGGCGCTCAGTGTCAGCAGCGGATCGAAAGTCCAGGCGATATCACCGCGCCAGTAATCGGCGCTGAAGTCGGCGGGATTTTGCGCCGCGTCGTTCTGGTGGGCGTATTCGCCGGTCAGGGCGAGCGATCGGCCGCCGGCGAGCGCGATTTTCCCGGTGTAGCGCAGGCCGGCGGTGCGGTTCGACAAGGCCGCCGCGTCGTTGTTGTCGATGCGGTAAAAGTAGCCGGTCAATTGGTGATCGGCGGTGATTCGCCGCGTGATGTTGACCAGGTGGGTATTGTGTTCGTGGTCGCCGGCGGGCACGTCGTTGCCGAAGATGCGGTTGACGTTGAACACATAATCGTAGAGCACGCGCCAGTCTGGATGCGGTTCAAAGATGACGCCGCCGGCATCGTAGATCTGCTCGTTCTGCCGCCAGCCGACGTTGCCGACAAAGCGGTCGTTGTCGAATTGCAGGCGCTGGCGGCCGCCGCGCAGCTTGAAGCCGGCATACGGCGTGAAATCGAGATATGCCTGGTTCAGCCGGGTGTCGCTGGGATCGGCGATGACCGGGAATTGTTCACGTCCCGGCGTCGTACCGAAACTGCCATTGAATTGATCGACGCCGAGTGTCGAGACATCGTCGAATTCGACGAAGGCTTGTAGGTTGCGCCACGGCGCTGTCCTGAAGTTGAGTCGGGAGCGCAAGGTCAGGGCGCGGCCGTCGGCGGCGAAGTTGTCTTGATCGACGAGTTCGAAGCGCAGCCGGAACTCCAGACCGGGGTCGCCGTTTTTGAAGGCGTCGAGTGCTGTATCGGCGGTGTTCTCCGCCGCCGGTGTTCCGGCGGCAAGCAGTACGGCGCCGAACAGCGCGATGCGTGATGCCCCTTTGGTGTGCATGTTCGCAGCGCCCCGCTCAGTAGATGTCTTCGACGGTGTTGTGGACGTTGAACTTGCCGGTCGGCGTAATGATGCGCGGGTCGTCGATGACTTGTTTGAGTTTGCGGGTTTTGTCATCGACGATGACGATCGCCGAACGCTGTTCCTTGCCGTTCCACACCGAGAACCATACTTCGTCGCCGGCGGCGTTGTATTCGGGGTGGACGACCCGTTTCGGGCCGGCGCCGAGTTTCGCCCAGGCGGCGATGGGCAGCACCTCGAAGCCTTTTTCCAGATTGCCGATATCGAATACGGCGACGCTTTGCGAGATGGCTTCGTCTGGGTTGAGCGGCGTATCGACCCACAGGTTGCGCGATTTCGGATGGGTCTTGACGAACAGCGAGCCGCCGCCCTGGCCGTGCAGCGTGCGCACCACATTCCAGGCCTGGGCCGGATGTTTTTCCGGATCGGTGCCGATGAAGGTGATCTGATCGCTGCCCAGCGCGCTGGTCACCCAGACCGGGCCGAACTTGGGATCGACGAAATTGGCGCCGCGCCCGGGGTGCGGGATTTTTTCGGCGTCGATCAGTGCCGTCAGCGTCCGTTCCCTGGAATCGACGACGGCGATTTTGTTGGACTGGTTGGCAGCGGTCAGGAAGTAACGCTTGCTGACGTCCCAGCCGCCGTCGTGCAGAAAGCGCGCCGCGCCGATCGTCGTCACGCTGAGGTTATCGACGTCGCGGTAATTGACGAGCAGGATCTTTCCGGTTTCCTTGACGTTGACGATGAACTCGGGATGTTGGTGCGAGGCGACGATCGCCGCCACCCGTGGTTCGGGATGGTATTCCTTGGTATCGACCGTCATGCCGCGCGTCGAGACGATCTGCAAAGGTTCGAGCGTCGCGCCGTCCATGATCACGTACTGCGGCGGCCAGTAGGCGCCGGCGATCGCGTAGCGGTCCTCGAAACCCTTGAACTTGGAGGTCTCGACCGAACGCGCTTCGAGGCCGATCTTGATCTCGGCGACGATCGCCGGGGGATCCATCCACAGGTCGATCATGTCGATCTTGGCGTCGCGGCCGATGGTGTAAACGTAGCGGCTGGAGGCTGAGAGGCGCGAGATGTGCACGGCGTAACCGGTTTTGAGGATGGCGACGATCTCCTTGGTGTCGCCGTCGATGAGCGCCACCTCACCGCTGTCGCGCAGCGTCACCGAGAAGAAGTTGTCAATGTTGCGGCGGTGCGCCGGCTTCACCGGCCGCGCCGCAGGCGGCACCACCACCTGCCACGTCGCTTTCATTTCGGCCAGCCCGAATTCCGGCGGCGCCGGCGGTTCGTGCTGCAGGTAGCGGGCCATGATGTCGATCTGCTCGACCGTCAGATCGCCCGACGTACCCCAGTTCGGCATGCCGGCCGGGGAGCCGTAGTTGATCAGCGCTTTCAGGTAATCGGTGCCTTTCTGGCGCGTGATATCGGTGGTCAGCGGTTTGCCGGTCGCCCCTTTGCGCAGCACGCCGTGGCACCCGGCACAGCGCTCGAAGAAGATCTTCTTGGCGACGTCGAACTCTTCTTGGGTCATCGGCGGGCCTTCCGAATCGATGAAGTGCCGGGCGGTCTCGGGCGGCACGGCGAGCGGCGCGCCTTCGTAGGCCAGCGCCTCTTGGGCCGGCAGCGGGTGTTCGGCCGGGCCTTGCGCCGTCACGTCGCCGTTGCGCTCGGCCGCGACTTCGGCCGGTTGCACCACGCCGCCGCCGTTCCAGGCGGTCAGGACATAGGTCAAAGCGCCGGCGATGTCGTCATCGCTGAGGTAATTCATCGGCGGCATCACGGCGTTGTATTGCACGCCGTTGACGGTGAGCGGGCCGCTCAAGCCGTTAAGGACCGCCGCCGCCGCACGTTTAGGATCGGCGACCAGAAAATCGGATCCAGCGAGCGGCGGAAACGCCCCGGGCAGACCCTGGCCATTCGGCTGGTGGCAGGCGCTGCATACTCGCTCGTAAACCGCTTTGCCCGCGGTCGCGAGCGCGGCGGCACCGGTCTTGCCGGCGTTCATTTCCGCGGCGTGTACCTCAGCCTCCTGCTGGGCACCGAGCGGGCCGGCGGCGAGGAGCAATATCGAAGACGCAGCCAGGACAATCCGTGGCGCGCGGCAAACCTGTAACGATGACATGACACCCTCCATCGAATAGGACAATTCCAACCTGACCCCATACGATTAGAGCGGTCAGGACACAAAGCAGTATCCCAAATTCATGTTTTACCGGAATTGATCCTGATCAAAACACTTCTTTAGATGAGTGATTTTCAAAGTCATCGATGGCCAGCCAGGCGGCGGTGCCGAAGGTGGCGAGCCACAGGCGGCCGGCGATGCGCTGCCGGCCGTCGGGGCTGATTTCGAAGCGGTAGTGCCACAGTGGCCAGCGGCCGGCCGTGTTGCGAGGTGGGGAGGTGATGGGATGGCCGCCGGGCGGGTGGTGCGGGGCGCCGCGGCTGAAACCGTGCCAGACGAGCGTGTCGTCGAGCAGGATCAGATCGGCACGCCGGCAATAAGCGCGCAGCACGGCGAGCGCCCGATCGCGGTGCAGGACGGCGGCCAGCCACCACGAACTGGCGAACAGCAACAACCAAACCAGTCCCCAGGGTATCGACATGATCGTTAATAGCTTCGGGGTGGCGTTTGGAGAAGCACGTACAGAGCGCCGCTGCCACCGTCGACCGGGCGGGCCGAGGCGAAGGCGAGCACCGGGCGCAAGCGCGGCAGCAGGCGCTGGCAGAGGATTTTGAGCTTGGGTTCGCCGGGCGAGCGCAGGCCCTTGCCGTGGACGATGCGGACGCAGGCCGTACCGCCCTTTGCAGCGTCGGCAACAAACCGTTTGATCAACGCCGCGGCGTTTTGCGTGTTGAGATGATGCAGGTCGAGCTCGTCCTCGACTTTGTAATGGCCACGGCGCAGGCGGGTTAAGATACGGGGGTCGAGATGACGGCGGCACCAGGCGAGATCTTCGCCGGCGGGGATTTCCCCGGCGCCGAGGGGCCGGTGGCGCAATTCGGCCAGGACCGCCGCTTCGTCCGCCTGGCTTTGCCGTGGTTCGGGCGGCGGGCGGGCGGCGGGTGGTGGATGGCGGTCGTTGGCCAGTCGGCGGATGGCACCGATTTCGCGCTGAAACAGATGGCGGTCATCGTCATTCATCGTCGGTGGCCGTCGCTGCCGGTGGTTTCGATCGCCTGCATGGCCCGGATTATCCATTTTTTCACCATTCGACTGTGGCCTCGATGACCCGTTCCGATCAGCACCTGCACCTTTTGCTCAGCAACGACGATGGCATCGATGCCCCCGGCCTGAGAACGCTGGCCACCCGGATCGGCGAACTCGGCTCGGTGACGATCGTCGCCCCGGACCGCGATCACAGCGGGGCGAGCAATTCGTTGACCCTGGAGCGGCCGATCCGCGTCCAGCAGCGCAGCGCCGCGGAGTTCGTCGTCTCCGGCACGCCGACCGACTGCGTCCACATCGCGATGACCGGCCTGCTCGAGACGCATCCCGATATGGTGATCTCGGGGATCAACGCCGAGGCCAACCTGGGGGACGATGTGCTTTATTCGGGTACCGTCGCGGCGGCGATGGAGGGGCGCTTCCTTGGCTACCCGGCGATGGCGGTGTCGTTGTGCCGGCGCGACGGTGGGCCGCATTATGACACCGCGGCGCAGGCGGTGATCGAGCTTCTGGTCCAATTGTGCCGCGATCCATTGCCGGCCGATACGATCCTGAACGTCAATGTTCCGGACCTGCCGTGGGCCGAGATCGCCGGTTTCGAAGCCACCCGCCTTGGCCACCGCCACCGCTCGGAAGCGGCGATCCGGATTCTGGATCCGCGCGGCCGCCCGCTGTACTGGATCGGCCCGCCCGGCGCCGAGCAGGACGCCGGTCCGGGCACCGATTTTCACGCCGTCCGCCGCGGTTATGTCTCGGTCACTCCGATCCACGTCGATCTGACCCGCTACCAGGCGCTTGACCAGGTCGGGCAGTGGATCGCCCGCCTGGGCAAGGGCCAGAGCGAGGGCCAGGGTGAGGGCGGCGCCTGCGCCGCATGAACCGGGCAGGCAGAGCATGAACGCGGTACGCCACGGCCTCGGCATGACTTCACCGAAGGCGCGCGCCCGCCTGATTCAAAAACTCGCGGCGCGCGGCATCAGCGATCCGGCGGTGCTGGAGGCGATCGAGGCGACATCGCGTCATCTGTTTATCGATGAGGCGCTGGCCTCCCGGGCCTACGAAGACGACGCCCTGCCGATCGGCGAAGGGCAGACGATTTCGCAGCCGTACATCGTCGCGTTGATGACCCAGGAGTGCCTGCGCGGCCGCAAAGTGGACAAGGTGCTCGAAGTCGGCACCGGTTCCGGTTACCAGGCGGCTGTACTGGCCCACCTTGTGCCGCGGGTTTATACGCTGGAGCGGATCGCCGCGCTGTTGCGGACCGCGCGCCGCCGTTTTCATACCCTCGGCCTCAACAACATCCACACGCGTTGCGCCGACGGCGCCAAAGGGTGGCCGGAGCAGGCGCCTTTCGACGGCATCATCGTGACCTGCGCCTGTCCCGAACCGCCGCCTGCGCTGTTGGCGCAATTGGCGCTCGGGGCGCGGCTGGTCGCGCCGGTCGGCGGCCCCGGCCACCAGCGCCTGGTGTGCATCACGCGCACCGCCCGCGGCCATAGCGAGCAGGATCTCGGCGCCGTCCTGTTTGTGCCGATGCTGCCGGACGTGCGCCGGCACGATGCGCCGCGCGACGATCGACCGCGAAATGCCACTGGGACGCGGCATTGATATTCCGCGTGCTGTACGACCGGTCGCTGGCGCTTGCCGGGCGGCCGGCGGCCGAAAGGTGGCTGTGGTTGCTCGGCGCCGCCGAGGCGGTGTTTTTTCCGGTGCCGCCGGATGTGATGCTGGCGCCGATGTGCCTGGCGCGGCGTGCCCAGGCTTGGCGTTTCGCCGCCGGCTGCGCGCTGGCGTCATTCGCCGGAGCGCTGATCGGCTACGGCATCGGTCATTTCAGCGCCGCCTGGGCCGAACCTTTCGTCACCACCGGCCGTTATGCCGCTTCCTGGGACGCGCTGGTCGCGGCATTTGCGGCCTACGGCGTGTGGTACGTGCTGGTCGCCGGCTTTTCGCCGATCCCGTTCAAGGTCTTCACGATCGGCGCCGGCCTCTTGCAGATGCCCATCCTCCCGTTCATGGCCGCCGTGCTCTTGTCGCGTGGCGCGCGTTTCATGCTGGTCGCGGCGTTGATCTACGCCGGCGGCGAGGCGGCGGCGGCGAAACTGCGCCGCTGGATCGATACACTCGGCTGGATCGTCGTGGTGCTGGCCGTGGTTTTGCTTTACTGGTGGTCGCGCCGCTGATCCATCGCCCGCGCCCGCGGCCCGGCCTGTGGATGTTGGGCGCTGCGTTGTTGCTGGCCGCCTGCGGCAGCCATCCCCGGGCGCCGGTGGAAGAACGCAGCGCCTGGCGGCCGACCGCCGTCAGTCGGCCTGCCGAATACCGGGTGGTCGCCGGCGATACGCTGTACGGCATCGCTTTCCGTTACGGCCTGGACTGGCGCGATCTGGCACAGCGTAACAGCCTGAATGCGCCCTATACGATCGTCCCCGGCCAGGTGCTGCGCCTCGAGCCACGGCCGGTGACCGCCCGCCGCTGGCAGTCCACCGCGCCGTCAACCGGATCTGGCAGCACCAGGCCGGCAGCAAAAAGCACTCCGCCTGCGGCGAGCAAACCCCCTCCACCGGCGGATCGGCGCTCCACCACCACGCGCCCCGCCGGGCAATCGAATCCACCGCCGAAGCCCACCGCTTCGGCCTCGCCCCACGCCTGGCAATGGCCGGCCAAAGGCCGGCTGCTCAGCACCTTCCGCAGCGGCGACCAGAGCCGTCTCGGGCTCGATATCGCCGGCCGCGCCGGCGAGCCAGTCAAGGCGGCGGCCGCCGGCGAAGTGGTGTATAGCGGTTCCGGACTCATCGGTTACGGTGAGTTGATCATCATCAAACACGACGATCGCCTGCTCAGCGCCTATGGTCACAACCGTAAGCGTCTGGTCCAGGAGGGGCAGCGGGTGAGCGCCGGTCAGACCATCTCCGAGCTGGGTCAGACCCCGGACGGCGAAGCGGTGCTGCATTTCGAAATCCGCCTCGACGGCGTGCCGCAAGATCCCGAGCGTTACCTCCCGCCGCGCTGAGCGCCGCGTTTTCGCTTCATCAAACCGTCACCTGGGCGGCGTACTGTGCTCAGCCCATGTCGGAAACGCAAAGCGAGGATGGTTGGCGATGAATCGCGCGAAACACGATCGGGCGCGCCTGGTGGCCGCCTTATGGAAACTGAAACAGGAAATTGGCCGGCGGACGCTGCCGGATGTGCCTTTCGTGCATCTTAACTTGTTGCTCCGCCAGCCAGATTACCGCACCGATATCATCGCCCGGGCGTTCGGCAGCGGTGACGATGTGCTGGCCTCGCTGGCCGCGCAGATCAAGGAAATGGACCCCGGCGGACCGCTGCTCGTCGATCCGCGCGATCAACAATGGCTGCACGAGCGCGACCAGCAGTTGGCCGCGGCGCTGGAAGGCGAGTTGCGCCGTGTGGCTAAGACTGGCCGTGGTTACCGCCTCAGTTTTATCGCTTCGGCGCTCGGCCTGATCGCCCTGATCTTCGGGTATTTTTACTGGCAGCAAATCGCCGGCGGCGTGGTGATGGTCAGTGGTGCACTGAGCGGTGAGACAACTTGGAGCGCCGGCCGCGTTTATCGCTTGCAGGACATCGTGACGGTCGCCCCCGGAGCGCTCCTCAAAATCGAACCGGGCGTCACGATCGAGGGGCTGCCCGGTTCAGCGCTGCTGGTGACTCGCGGCGCGCTGCTGCATGCCAAGGGCAGCGCGGCGCAACCCATCGTCTTCACCAGCGGCCAGGAAGTCGGTAAGCGTCAACCGGGCGATTGGGGCGGCGTCGTGCTGCTCGGTGACGCGCCGGTCAATGTCGGCCAGGGGAGCATCGAAGGCTTTCCCGCCGGCGACGAACACGCCTTGTACGGCGGGACCGATCCCGCCGGCAGTTGCGGCGTGCTGGAATACGTCCGGATCGAATTCGCCGGCTACGAGGCATTGGCCGACAATGAACTGAACGGCCTGACGCTCGGCGGCTGCGGTTCGGGCACCATCGTCCGCTATCTGCAAGTCCACCGCAGCCTCGACGACGGCGTCGAGATTTTCGGCGGCACGGTCAATCTCGAACACGTGCTGATCACCCAGGCGCGCGACGATGGACTGGATTTCGATCAAGGTTGGACCGGGCGCATGCAATTTATGATCGTCCAACAGACCGAGACCGGCGATAATGCCATCGAGGGCGACAACAACTCGAAGGATCATGAGGCGCTGCCGCGCTCGGCGCCGGCGATCTACAACGCGACACTGATCGGCTCGCGGCGCGGCGCGCAGCGGGCGATGGTGCTGCGCACCGGAACGGCCGGCGAGTTCGCCAATTTCCTGGTGACCGGACAGGCCGTCGAATTCGTCGACCTGCGCGATCCGGCCACCATCCGGCAAGTGCAAAGCGGCGCATTGACCTTCAAGGCGATGATCGTGCATGAGATCGGCATGAACGGCACGACCTGGTTCACCGACGAAAGCGGCGCCGACGATGACGGCGGTTTTTCCGAAGCGACATTGCTCGCTCGGCCCGGCGCCGAGATTTCAACCCTCAATCATCCGCGCCTGCCGGGCGATCGCGACAACGCCCGCGCCCCCAATTTCACGCCGCTGCCCGGCAAAGTACTCGAAGCCGGCCTGCGCCCGCCGCAAGACCGCTTCCAGGACGAAACCGCCACCTGGCTCGGCGCCGTCCTCCCCGGTGACGCCGCCCCGTGGTACGACGGCTGGAGTGCGTTCCCGGTGAATTGACAGCGTGGACCAGCGGCACTGAGTCCTCCTTGACAACCACTTTTTTTTTGCTATTCTCATTTTGAGGGGTTGAGGAGCTTCTGCCAGAGAGGTTGGAAAGTGAAGAATATGTTAATAACATATTTTATTAATCACATTCAATCTCAAAGGAGATGTGCAATGAAGCCGTTGAATTGGTTTACCACAGGGTTAGTCATTTTCGGCAGTATGGTTCTTACTGCACCTTCGAGAGCCGACTTGGGCTTTGCGTGCGAGGGCTGTACCGTAGGGCAACATTTGAGCTGTGCCAAGGCCGCCGGCACGAATCTGCCGTTGCACTATCGGGAAAGTATCTGGATTATGGATTTCCCAAACAACACCATTAGAAAGTTTCACGTGATGCGGGAGGATACGACGCTGTCCCCTGTGCCGGCTCTTGAAAAAGATCAGGAGCAAGTCAATCAAACCGCTGTAACGGCTTATGAAGTCGAGTTGACTTCGCAAGAACGCCAGATGGTCGAAGGTGCTGTAGCCTTTGTCAATGGCTGGCTGCGCCCCGCCGGCGCAGATCTGACCATGCAGTTTTGTTCAGTTTCACCTCATGCGAGTGGTAAGGCGCTCGCATCCGAAGGTGGCATCATTATTGGAAGCGACAATCCATCGATCGATGTCAGCGTGTTTAACTTGCCTTCAAGTGTCGCTCCGAGCGCATTCGATGTTATCGGCAATCACGCGCGAGGTGTGGAAATCGGACGGTTCATAAACGAACAACGTCCGGTGGTGAGCAATATGAAAGCAGTAATAGATTTAGTTGATAAGGCGACTAATACCATTTATAACATAAAACCGGCATGGCTTGTCAAATTTTCTGACGGCAGTTCTGGCATGTGGGAATTCGATACTTTGCGCACAAGGCTAAAGGCCGATTTTTCCACCTTTGAAGATTCTGAACATAATCCAATTCCATTGAAACTCAATGATACCGCCGGCAGAACATTCCGATTTACCGGCGGCCCGGGAGAAAACCCAAACATCGGTAATATGGCAAGCCGTATCGAATTGATCGGCGGTAGTATTTCTGGTGGACTCCCCGGATCAGGCTGTATCAGCACCACTTTCACGTGCGGCTCGAACGCTTGCCCAGTGACGTGCCTAACGAACTGATGCGGCGGTTGAACAGTTCACAGTTGTAACCACTGCTGTCCCATAAACAGTTGAAAAAGATGGCCTGATTTCAACCCGTTTGGT